>CBIHLT010000073.1:0-21099 GCA_966210615.1 uncultured Massilia sp. | reverse complement strand
GCTCCACGCGCATCGACGAGGCGCGCTGCAGCGTGACCATACGGCCGGATTCCCAATTCTTTTTCTTGCGCAGGGTTTCGAAGCTGACGCGCTCGCCCGGGAGCGCGCCTTCCACGAAGATCACCTTGCCAGGCGTGCCGTCCTCGTTTTCCAGGTGGCCGACGCCGCGTGCGTCGCCGTCAAGGGCTTTGATGTCGATGAAAGTTTCTTGCATGGTGAAGGCGAAATGGGAATGGGCGCAGGACAGGCTGCGCGGGGAGTCACAAATAAAAAATGGCCGGAAGCGGCCCGGCGGGCATCATAGCAAGGAATCGGGGTGGGCGCTACAAGGGGGCTCGTTGCGGGTGGTGCGGCTGTTCGGGCGTTGTTGCACTTGGGTCCCCGCCTTCGCGGGGATGACGTTGTTCATGTTCGGGCTTAGACACCTGGTCCGGAGTTCCGCACCTTAACCCGTCGTTCCCGCGAAGGCGGGAATCCAAGTTCGCAGCGCACCACCAGCTTCACAACAACGAATCCCGCAACACCCCACGCGCCGCCATTGCCCGCTTGAGCTTGATAAGCGCCTCCTGCTGAATCTGCCTCACCCTCTCGCGCGTCACGCCCATCTCCTCGGCCAGGGTCTCGAGCGTCGCCGGATCGTCGTTGTCCAGCCCGAAGCGCCGCGTCACCACCAGGCGCTGCTTGTCCGGCAGCCGCGCCAGCCAGTCGCGCACCAGCACCGTCACCTCGTGCTGCTCCGCGCGCATATCGGGACTGTCCTCGGCCTCGTCCGGCAGCATGTCCATCAGGCTCGATTGCGGATCGTTGTCCAGCGGCGCGTCCAGCGAGGCCGCGTGCTCGGACAGGGCCAGGATGTCCTGCACCTCCTCCACCGGCCTTCCGACCAGGCTGGAGATATCCTCGGCCGACGCGTCCTTGCCGTCGTGCTTTTGCGCTTCGAGGTGGTACTTGGCGCGCAGCACCTGGTTCAGCTCGCGCACCATGTGCACCGGCAGGCGCACCGTGCGCGCCTGGTTCATGATGGCGCGTTCGATGCTCTGGCGGATCCACCAGGTGGCATAGGTCGAAAAACGAAAACCGCGTTCGGGCTCGAACTTGTCGATCGCCCGCATCAGGCCGATATTGCCCTCCTCGATGAGGTCGAGCAGCACCACGCCGCGGTTGATGTAGTGCTTGGCGATCGAGACGACCAGGCGCAGGTTGTGCTCGATCATCTTCTGGCGCGCGTCGAAGTCGCCCGCCTTGGCCAGGGTGGCGAAGTGGGTCTCTTCAACCTGGGTCAGCAAAGGCCGCGCGCCGATCTGGTTCAGGTAGTGCTGGGTGGTGTCGGTCGCGAGCTCGGCCTGCAAGACCTTGCGCAATTCGTCGACCGTGTCTGTCACCGTGTCGATCTCGGTCGTCCCGGGCAGCATGCCCTCGGCGCTGCTGCCGTCAGCCGCAAGCTCGCCTTCGCGTTCCGGTTCGTCCGGAAACTCGTCCGTCACATCCTGGTCTGGCGAGTGCGGCTGCTGCGTCATACCCTTCCTATCGGCCGGGCAAGAACCTCGATGGATCGACGGGTTTGCCCTGCTGGCGGATTTCGAAATGCAACTTGACCAGTTCGGCGTCCGAATCGCCCATCTCGGCGATGACCTGGCCCTTGGCAACGTTATCGCCTTCCTTGACCACAATCTTGCGGTTGTGGGCGTAGGCCGACAACAGGCTGTTGCTGTGCTTGACGATCACGAGGTTACCATAACCCCGGATGCCGCTACCAGCATACATTACCTTGCCCGCACCGGCGGCGACCACTTGCTGGCCCATCTTGCCGGCAATGTCGATGCCCTTGTTGCGGCCTTCGTCGAAGGTCGCGATGATGCGGCCGTCGGACGGCCACATCCAGCTCAGCCTCTCGTCGCTTGCGGTCACGCCGGGGGTGGCGGCCACGGCCGGAGCCGGCGGCGGGGCGGGCTCGACGCGCGGCGCCGTTTCCTTCTGCACCTCGGCGACATTGGTCTCGCTGTAAGGCTTCTTGTCCGCGCGCGGCGCGGTCTTGCGCGGCGGCTGGGTGGCCGGCGGCGGCATCGGCACCGGCTGGGTGGTCACGCCCGCGGTTTTCTTGCCTTCCGGCTCGGCCACGCGCAGGACCTGGCCGACCTTGATGTCGTCCGGATCGCGCAGGTTGTTCCAGGCGACCAGGTCGCGGTAGTTCTCGCCATGGTCGAGGGCGATGCGCAGCAGGGTGTCGCCCTTGCGCACGGTGTACATACCCTTCTCGTCCGGCTTCGGCTCTTCGACGCGCGGCTGCGCCGGGCGGGTCTGGACGGGCGGTGCGCGATCGACGACCGGCGCCTGGCGGGTGGTGGAGGTACAGCCGGCAACGAGGCCGAGAACAAGGGTCAGAAGTGCTAAACGAGGTGCTTGTTTCATTGTCATTCTAGGTTCTGGTCGACAGACGGCGGAACACCGCTATACGGTGCCGGGACGCAGCGGCACGAAGTGGCAGGCTTCCAGCGTCTCGCTGGACCACTCGCTTTTGCCGGTGCGCGTGATGCGGTGCAGGTGCTGGACCTGCCCGCCGACGGGCGCGACGAGGTGCGCCCCGATGGCCAACTGCTCGAGCAGTGCCCGGGGCACCTCGAGGCCGGCAGCCGCCAGGATGATGCCATCGAAGGGCGCCACCTGGGGCATGCCTAGCATACCATCGCCGTACTGCAAACGGAGGTTGGAAATACGCAAGGGCCGCAAATTGGTCTTCGCGAGCTCATGCAAGGGTTTGATACGCTCGATGGAATACACCTCCTTCGCCACGAAGGAGAGGACCGCGGCCTGGTAGCCGCAGCCGGTGCCGATCTCGAGCACACGTTCCAGCTGTCCGCCCGCGCGCATCGCCTCGATCATGCGCGCGACGATGTAGGGCTGGGAGATCGTCTGGTTGTGGCCGATCGGCAGCGACGCATCGATATACGCCTGGGCCGACAGGGCCGGTTCGATGAACAGGTGGCGCGGCACCGTCTCCATGGCGGCCAGCACCTTGGGGTCGGACACGCCCTGGCGCGCGATGCGCGCCACCATGGCGCGGCGTACCGCTTCGGTAGCGGCCAGGTCGGAACGCTGGGCCGCCGGCGCGCTCGGCGCCGCCTGGGCATAGCCGGGCGGGCGCGGCGACGGGCCCGGCGCGGGCGGCGGCGCGGCCCGGCCCTGGCCGTGCACGGAGTTGCGCGCCGCGTTCTGGGTCGCGGTCTGCGGCGTGGCGACCGGCGCCGGCGTACCCGGCTTGCGGGTGGTGCCGGTCACCGACGACAACGGGAGCGGGAAGGTGCTGCGCTGGTCTTTCATGCGATTCCCTGTGCCAGCAGTTCCAGCTGGGTCTTGTGGGTCAGGTCCACCTGCAGCGGCGTGATCGACACGCGTCCTTGCTGGGTAGCGTGGAAGTCGGTGCCCTCGCCCGCATCGCGGCAGGCGCCGGGCGCGCCGATCCAGTAGATGTCGCGCCCGCGCGGATCCTGGGCGCGGATCACCGGCTCGGCCTGGTGACGGCGGCCGAGACGGGTCGGGGTCAGCGGCCCGATGGCCTCGTAGGGCAGGTTCGGGATGTTCACGTTCAGCAGGAAGGGCGACGGCAGCTGCTCGAAACGGCGCTCGACGATGTCGCGCGCCACGCGGGCGGCGGACTCGACGTGCGCCCAGCCATGGTGGACCTGCGAAAAGGCGATCGCGGGGATGCCGAACAAATAGGCTTCGGTAGCGGCTGCGACAGTGCCGGAGTACAGCGTGTCGTCGCCCATGTTCTGGCCGTTGTTGATGCCGGAGACGACCAGGTCGGGCAGCGCGTCCAGCATGGCGGTCAGCGCGATGTGGACGCAATCGGTCGGCGTACCGTTGACGAAATAGAAGCCATTACCAGCCCGCTGGACCGACAAGGGTCGGTCCAGGGTCAACGAGTTCGAGGCGCCGGAGCGGTTGCTGTCCGGCGCGACGACGACGATTTCGGCGATCGGCGCGAGCGCTTCCGCCAGCGCAATGATGCCTGGCGCAAGGTAGCCGTCGTCGTTACTGATGAGGATTCGCATTCCCGGGATTTTACCTGAAGCAACGGTCTTATCGCTCGCTTCCGATCCTAATTTCACATTTTATGATGCTTTCAGACACGATTTTGCCGATTCTTTTTGTATTTACATTAAGGGTCATGGGTGGCGTGGCAAGGGTGCTGGTCGGCTCGGCAAGCATCGACCCGGCGCCGCGCTTCGCTTCGACCGCGAAACTTTTTTATTCGCTTTGTACTGAAAACAACGCGCCGGGCCAGTTTTAGGACGACAAGGACGCCTCTTCCCGCGTACAGACAAAAAGTCCTGGCGGGCAAGCGACTTCAGGCGTCAAATGGGATGACTGTTGTGATAGCATCAACAGGTCCTTGCATCTTTGGCATCTCTTTATTTATCACAGTGGCCAGCTCGCTCCATGTCGCGCAACGAACAGCATCCGGTGCTCAATGACTGAGTTCGCGTCCGCGCAAGGATTTCCCGACGCGAAAACGGTTCTCGCGAAGCATCGCATGCCGATCGCGCTGTCGGTTTCCTTGCTGGTGCACGCGCTGCTGCTGAGTCTCAGCCTGGGCGGCAACGGATTCGGCCTTCCCGGTCTCCAGCTTCCGTGGAAAGAGAGGCGGCTGGAGGCGGACCAGTTACGCATTCTGCTCACCATGACGCGGTCCGGCGCATCGGAGCCGGCGGCGGACGACACCGCATCTGCAGGCATGCCTCTTCCGGAGCGCCCGGCCGCGGACGAATCCGCAGATGCGGGCAAGCCGGCAACCGGGTCCCCTTCTGGCGCCACCGTATCCATGCCGCCGCCGGCCCCTGCCGTCCAGCCGGAAGCGGTCGCCGAGGCCGAGCCCCGGCCCGGTGCGAAGCCGACGGTCACGCAGGATGCACCAGCGGTGCAAGCGCCTCCCCTCCCACCGGCGCCCCTACTCCCTGTCGAGCCCCCTGCGCTGGCTGTCCTCAGCAAGGCAGAGGATCCTGCGCTCAAGATCCGGCAGGATGCGCTGAAGGCTCAGCAAGAAGCCCTGCGGCAAGAACAGCAGCGGCAGGATGCCCTCCGTGCCGAACAGGCGGCCAAGCTCGCATCAGCGCGCCTGGAAGCCGAGCACCAGGAACTCGTCCGGCAAGAAACGCTTCGTCGCGAGGCGCAGCAACAGGAGCAGGAGCAGGCCCGCCAGGATGCCGCGCGACTGGAACAGGAAAGAGCCGAGGCCGCGCGACAAGAGGTCGTACGCAAGGAAGCCTTGCGGGAAGAACAGGTAAGGCAAGAAATTACGCGGCTGGACGCCGAACGTCAGGAACTCGCGCGGCAGGACACGCTGCGCCGGGAAGCTCAGCGACAGGAACTGGCTCAGCAGGAGGCCGCCCGGCAAGAGCTGGAACGCGCGGAGGCTGCCCGACGGGAAGCGGCGCGACAGGAAACGCTACGCCAAGAGCAGGCACGACAAGCTCAGATCGATACTGAGCGCAAGGAAGCCATGCAACGCGAGCAGGCAAGACAAGCGCAGCTTGAGGCCGAACGTAAGGAAGCCCTTCAACGGGAGCAGGCAAAGCAGGCGCAGCTTGAAACGGAACGCAAGGAAGCCGCACGACTGGAACAAGCAAGACTGGCCCAGCTTGAGGTGGCGCGCAAGGAAGCCCTGCAACGAGAACAGGCAAAACAGGCGCAGCTTGAAGCAGAGCGCAAGGAAGCTGCACGACTGGAACAAGCAAGGCAGGAACAGGCAAGACAGGCGCAACTCGAGGCGGCGCGCAAGGCGGCGCTGCAACGAGAGCAGGCAAACCAGGCGCAGCTTGAAGCGGCGCGCAAGGAAGCTGCGCGCCAGGAACAGGCAAGGGAGGCCCAACTCGAGGCGGAGCGCAAGGAAGCCCTGCAACGCGAGCAGGCAAAGCAGGCGCAGCTCGAAGCGGGGCGCAGGCAGCAAGGGCAAGAGACGACCCGACAAGCACCTTCCACGCAAGCGGCGGCACAAGCGCCGGCAGGACAGGATCAGGCGCAGCGGGAACGCGCCGAGCAGGAGGCGAAGCGCGAGGAGCGCCTGCGTGCGATCGCCGAACAGCTCAGGGAAGAAGCTGCCCAGCGCGACCCCGCATCGAATCGTCCCTCACAGCCGCTCCTGCCCTCGGCAAGCAGCCTGCGCCGCGGATGGCTGTTCGGGCGGGCCGACCCGAATACCGACCTGGTTCAGTACGCGGCAGCCATGAGCCGCAAGATCGAGATGAACATGACCTTCGACATGGTGCGGGACGCGGTGAAACAGCCTCACACCCGGCCGGTCGTGACGGTGGCGGTCCGTGCCGACGGCTCCGTGGAGAAGGTGAGCTTCGTTGTCTCCAGCGGCGTGGCTGCCATCGACGACCTGGTACGCAAGGTCATTGCGAGCCAGGCGCCTTATGGCGCATTCCCGCCCGCCCTGGCGCGCCAATACGACGTCATCGAGATTCGCCGCACCTGGATCTTCGACATGGCGATCCGGCTCGAATAAAGAAGGAAGCATGCGAACACCACCGCCTGATCCCCAGTTCACGACGCTGTTCGCATGGTTCTTTATGCTCACCGCCCTGCCGCTTGGTGTTTATACCTTGACGAGAACCTATGACAAGCTGGCATCGGCGTCCTGGCCGAAGACGCAGGCTGAGATCCTCGCCAGCGGCATGTATCGGCAGTCGAAATCCGGTACATGCTGCGCCAATCTTCAGTATCGGTATGTCGTCGATGGGAACGAATTCATTTCAAGACGCATGTCGACTTCGCAGCCCGGCGAACCGGATGCGATTCCGATAGAAAGCTAATCGCAGCCCGCTGGAGCGCTACCAGCCTGGCGCCCGGATCCAGATCCGCTACCTTCCCGCCAATCCTGGCACAGCGATTGTCTACGTTGCCGGGCTGGATCTCTGTGACCTCTTTTTCCCTGCCTTGACGATCATGCTTGCCGCAGGAGGAGCGTGGACGCTCGGCGAAG
The DNA here is from genome assembly GCA_966210615.1 of uncultured Massilia sp. Taxonomy (GTDB): domain Bacteria; phylum Pseudomonadota; class Gammaproteobacteria; order Burkholderiales; family Burkholderiaceae_D; genus Telluria. The sequence continues at coordinate 14,114 of CBIHLT010000073.1, read as the reverse complement.
CGAAGCGACCGCGCCGACAGCGGTTGGATGCCTGACGTTCGGCATTAACGCCTCCCGCTTCGTCCTGTTCGCGCCAGCATTTCCGGCTGCCAGGCCGGACCTGGAACAGGTCAGGCCCATTCGTCAACGCGCCCTAGCGCAAGGGCACGGGGTTATCGCGTGCCGCTTCGATCAGCGCGCCCTCCAGTGAAGAGACTTCCTCCTGGGTGAAGGACAGCAGCGCGTCCTTGTCGCCATCTTGCCGATAGACCTGCTTGATCATCGCGGCTCCCCGCCGGCGCAAAGGGTCCGCCACGCTCGGCCTCAGCACCGCGTTGCGCAGGCTGTCGGCCAGGGCGCGGGCCTCGCGCGGACTGCGGCTGTCGATCAGGTTCTGCAACTGCGCGAGCTTGTGGCCGAGGCTGTCCGACACTTGCGCGCCCTCCTCCCGTCCCTGTCTCTGCGCTTGCCCATGCTCCTGCGGCGGCCGGTCATCCGGCCCGGTGCGCCCTGGGTCGTCACCTTCGGCCTGCTCCAGGTGCCGGCGCAGTTCCGCAACCTGTTCGCGCAGGCGCCGCGCGGCTTCGGTTTCGCCCTGCTGGCCGAGGGTCGATGCGAGACGCAACTGCATGTCCAGCGTCTCCGGATGGCCGGCGCCGAGGTGGCGTTCGCGCGTGCGCGCCAGCGATTCCTGGATGCTGCGCACCGCCGCCAGGTCGCCTTGCGCAGCCAGGATTTCGGCCAGCGCTTCGCGTGCACCCAGCGTGCCGGCCGCGTCCGGGCCGTCGTGGCGTTCGCGGGCGCGCAGCACGGCTTCGAGCAGGCGGCGGGCGTTGCCCAGCTCGCCCATTTCGCCGAGCAGCTGGGCCAGGCGCTGGCCGCAGCGCAGCGTATCCTCGTGCTCGGCGCCGAGCTGGCGCCGGCGCCCTTCCAGCACGCGCTCGCAGACGATGCGTGCGCGGCCGTATTCATGCTGCTGGGTCAGGCTGATGGCCAGGTCTTCCAGACTGTCGAGGGTCGCCGGATGCCCGTCGCCGAGCGCGCGTTCGCAGCCGGCCACCACCTGCTCGTGCAGCGCCAGGGCCCGCTCGGCTTCGCCCAGCCCGGCCAGCACGCGCGCCAGGCGCGAGCGCGCGGCCAGGGTTTCCGGATTGTCCGCGCCGACACTGCGTGCGCAAGACTGGGCCAGCAGCTCGTACTGGCGGCGCGCCTCGGCGAGCGCACCGGCGTCAAGCAGCAGCATCGCGACGTCGGCGCGCGCGGCGCGCACGGAGGGGTTGTCCTTGTCGAGCGCATCTTCGCGCAGCGCCAGGCACTCTTCCAGGCAGGCGCGCGCCTCGTCGAAGCGGCCTGCGCGCCGGCACAGGCCGCCCAGCCTGGCCAGGCTGTCGGCCAGTTCGCGCACATTCGCCGCGAATTCGGCGCCGGAGTGCGCCGGGCGTGCGCGCGCCACGGCGGCGCGCAAACGGATTTCGTCCAGCGGCTGCCAGGGAAAGCGCCCCGCCGCCACCCACTCGGCCAGCACGCCGGCGAAGCGCGCCAGCGCGCGGCGGTCGGCGCCCGGACCCGCGGTCGACATGACGTCGGCGAGCGGCAGTTGCAATTCGTCGAAGTAGCTGTCGAGGTTGACACGCGGCCAGCCATAGCAGGCGCGCAGCAGCACTTCGATGCGCGGCTGGTAGCCCGGCGCACCAAGACGCGCGTCGCCCCGGCGCCAGCGCTGGTGCGGATCGCTGCGCGCGCCGTCGGGGGCGCAGGCCAGCGGGTATACCAGCAGCGGGCGCTGTTCGTCCTCGTGGGTGCAGCGGTAGTCGATGGCGCGCCGCACCACGCCTTCGAAGCCCTCCAGGCTGCCCGGCGAAGGCGTGAACAGTCCCACCAGCCGGTCGGCCAGCAGCGTGGTGCACACGCTGACCGCCGGCGAACGTCCCGGGCGGCTCGCGACCAGCACATGCGCAAAGTGGCGGGCCATGCGCGCGCCGAAGCGGCGGAACAGCGCCGGACAGGCGTCGAACAGGGCCTCCCAATCGAGACGCCCCGCACGCTCGGCGTAGCTGTCGTCGAATCGTCCCGCCCGCATCAGGTACAGGGGGCGGCGCTGGTCGGCGCGCTCCACGTAGTCTTGCCAGTCGACCGCGTCGAGCACGCGTTCGGCCAGCGCTTCGTCGCTGCCTGCGCCGGTGCGCTGTGCGGACTCGCGCCGCAGCTGGAGGCGGCAGGCTTCGAAGAATTCGAGCAGGCCGGGACGGGGCCGCGCCCGCGTGTCGCCATACGCCCCGCCGCCCACGCCCGGTTCCAGGCCGGGGTCCGTATCGGGGCCGGGATCGGAGCCGTCCAGGACGCCATTGACGGCCTCGCAAGGCGCCAGGTCGACATGTCGGTGCAGGGCCGGCGCATCGAGGTCCCAGTCGATCATCAGGACCGGGGTGCCGGTGAAGGCCCCGGCGCGTGTCCCTTCGAGCGTTCCGGCGCGCGCTCCTGCGAGATGCATGGCGAGCGCCGCCAGCATTGCGTTGCGCGCGGCGCCGCCCTCGTAGGCGTAGAAGGTGGTCACCTCGCCCGATGCGACCAGCGGCGGCAGCGGAATGCGGTTATGTTCCATTTGGCTCCTCATTATTTTGGAAAAGTCAGGTCTGGAAGATCGCGCCACTCGGGTGGGACATCAGGGAGCACGAATTGGTTGCAGTCGTGGCTGGGCGGCGTATGCTTTTTTTGGTACGCGTGGTGGGTCGCGATCCGCTTGACCATCTTGTCAATGTCCGGAAGAAAATCCGGGTTCGACTTGAGATCGGCCGTGGCCATGGTGAAATGGGAGAAGTCGACGTACAGGCTGCTTTCGGTGATCTGGCGCGGCAGGCTGTCCGGATGGCGCGTCATGATGACCGGGATGATCAGGTGGCTGGGCAGGTCGTACCACTTGCTGCGCTCCTGCTCGAGCAGGCGCATGGCCGCGTACTCGCGGCGCGTGTAGGCGTGGGCTTCGTACTTGGGGGTGTAGATGAGGATCATGCAGACGCTCTCGCACATGGCGCGCGCGATCTTGCGGTCGAGGTCGTCCCCGCCGCCCAGCTGTTCGGTGTCGATAAACAGTTCGTCTTCGTTGTCGAAGTAGGGTTCGAGGTAGCAGCGCAGCGCATCGGCCAGGGCCGACTTGAAACGCTTCATGAGTTCGTGCTTGCCGTGCGCATAACTGAAGAAACAACCGTAACGGATTGCCATTCCCTTCTCCGGTTCCGCGGCGCTGAACTGGCGCGCCTGCATCCTTCGACTCTAGCGCGCCCGACCTGCCCCACTTTGCGGGCGCACAAGTGTGACAGGCAGAGGCATGGCCGGCGGCCGCACTTTCCTTCGGGCATAATGCGGGCCGACATCAATACAGGAGGAAGCATGAAAGCCGTACGCTGCAACCACTGGGGACCGCCGGACAGCCTGGTGGTAACAAGCCTGCCCGACCTGGTGCCGGGTCCGGGAGAAGTCGTGGTCGACGTGAAGGCGGCCGGCGTCAATTTCCCGGACGTGCTGACAGTGCAGGGCAAGTACCAGTACAAACCTGATCTGCCTTTCACGCCGGGCAATGAATTCGCGGGCGTGGTGCACGCCGTGGGGCCGGGCGTGACCGCCTATGCGCCGGGCCAGGGCGTGATCGGTTTTACGCGCACCGGCGCGTTTGCGGAACAGGCCCTTGCGCCGCTCGAATCCCTGCTGCCGCTGCCGCAGGGCATGGACTTCGACACGGCAGCGGCGATCACCCTCACCTACGGCACCTCCTACCATGCGGTGGCCGACCGCGGGGCGCTGCAGGCGGGCGAGACCATGCTGGTGCTGGGCGCCGCCGGCGGCGTCGGCCTGGCGGCGGTCGAGATCGGCAAGGCGCTTGGCGCGCGCGTGATCGCGGCGGCGTCGAGCGACGAGAAGCTGGCGGTGTGCAAGGCGCACGGGGCGGACGAGCTGATCAACTACGAGCGGGACGACCTGCGCGAAGCGATCAAGGCGGCGACCGCCGGACGCGGGCCGGATGTGATCTACGATCCGGTGGGAGGCCCTTACAGCGAACCGGCATTGCGCTCGATTGCGTGGCGCGGGCGGCATCTGGTGGTCGGGTTTGCCGCGGGAGAGATTCCGCGGCTGCCGTGGAACCTGATGCTGCTGAAAGGGGCGTCGGTGGTGGGGGTATTCTGGGGCGACTTCACGCGCAAGGAGCCGGCGGCACACCAGGCGGCGATGCAAAGGCTGATGGACTGGATGGCGGAGGGCAAGCTGCGGCCGCTGGTGTCGAAGCGGTATCCGCTGGATCAGACGGCGCAGGCGCTGAACGATATGGCGGGACGGAAGGTCGTGGGCAAGGTGGTGATCGCGCCTTGACTGGTTTGCAGCGGCTCGCATCCAACTAACCCGTTTATCCCGCCAGCTTCAAGAGCGTCGTACGCGCCACTGGCGCGTACGACGGTTTTGGGTTAGCGGAAGAACGGCGCTGACGGCCTCATGCGGCTTCGCCACCTTCGGCCGGGGTCTCGGCCCCCTCGAAGAACCCAATCACATCCGCCTGCACCCGCGTCCGCCGGAACGCCGGCAAACTCTGCCAAATCCGCCGCCCATAGGGCTTGGTGATCAAACGCGGATCGCAAATCATCAGTACGCCCCGGTCGTCCACGTCGCGGATCAGGCGTCCCGCACCCTGCTTCAGTGTAATGATCGCCTCCGGCAGCTGATGATGAACGAAGCCATTCATCCCCTGCTTCTCCATCACCTCGATGCGCGCAGCCAGCACCGGATCGTCCGGCGGTGCAAACGGCAGCTTGTCGATGATCACCAGTGACAGCGCATCGCCACGCACGTCCACCCCTTCCCAGAAGCTCTGGCTGCCCACCAGCACCGCATTGCCCGCATTACGGAAGGAATCCAGCAGCTCGGTACGGCCCCGCTCGCCCTGCACGAAGAGCGGGAAATCCAGCCCGCGCTCGGCGAACTCGGCGCGCAGGCGCTCGGCCACGCGGTTGACCGCGCGAATCGTCGTGCACAGGAAGAAGGTGCGCCCGCCCGCCGCTTCGATCACCGGCAGCGCGCAGTCGACCACGGCGTCGGTGTACCCCATCGAGTTCGGCTCCGGCAGCCCGGTCGGCACGTACAGGAGGCCCTGGTCGCCATAGTTGAACGGGCTCGGCCAGGTCTTGGCCGGCTCGCCGGTCAGGCCGAGCTGGTCGGAGAAATGGCGGAAGTCGCTCTTCACCGCCAGGGTTGCCGAGGTAAAAATCCAGCTGCGCGGCGTGCCTTCGCGCTGGTTCGAGAAAATCGGCGCGATCGACAGCGGGGTCTTGTGCAATTGCAGTGAGGACGAGAAGGCCTCCACCCACAGCACGCACTGCTCGGCGGCCGCCGCCTTGGCGTCCGGTTTCCACGCCTCGTACGCAGCGGCCAGTTCCAGCGCACGCACACGGCAGGCCTCGATGGTCTCGGCGCGCGCGGCGTTTTCCTCCAGCACCGTGATCATGCCGGACAGCGCTTCCTTGAGCGTATCGAGGGCCGGGAAGAATTGCGAGGTCGGCAGGATCTGCGGCAGCGACAGGCGCATGTTGTTGTCCCCGCCGAAAGCCAGGCGCAGGTCGCGCGCGGCCTTCTCGACCACGGTGACGACCTTGGCCCAGTCCGGACCGCCGCGCGCATGCGCCAGGCCTTCCGCCAGCACGTCGCGGCACAGTTCCAGCACCTGGGAAGTCGAGACCGACTGGCCGAAGAACAGGGTTGCGGTGTCCGGCAGCTGGTGCGCCTCGTCGAAGATCACGGTGTTGGCGGACGGCAGCAGTTCGGCCACGCCGGTGTCTTTCAGGGCCACGTCGGCGAAGAACAGGTGGTGGTTGACCACCACCACGTCGGCCTGCTGGGCCTCGCGCCGCGCCTTCATGACGAAGCAGTCCTGGTAGTACTGGCACTCGGCGCCTACGCAGTTGTCGCGGGTCGAGGTGACCAGGTTCCAGATGGTGGCGTTTTCCGGCACCTTGGCGAGCTCGGCCTTGTCGCCCGAATTGGTCATCTTGATGAAGCGCGAGATCTCGCGCAGGTGGCCGACGTCGTCGCGCGAAGTCAGGCGGCCGTTCTGCAGCGTGCGCTCCAGGTTGTAATGGCAGACATAGTTGGCGCGCCCCTTGAGCAGGGCCACCGACACCGGCGCCCGCAGCGCGGCGCGCACGGTCGGGATGTCGCGCAGGAACAACTGATCCTGCAGGTTCTTGGTGCCGGTCGAGATGATGGTCTTGCCGCCCCACAGCAGGGCCGGGACCAGGTAGGCGAAGGTCTTGCCCGTGCCGGTGCCGGCCTCGGCCATCAGGACTTGCTGGTCGGCGATCGCCTGGGCGATGGCCTTGGCCATCTCGGTCTGGGACTGGCGCGGCTTGAAGGTGCCGACGGCAGGCGCGAGCGGGCCGCCCGCACCGAACAGGCGGTCGATGTCGGCGTCGTACTTGCCGGCCGGGGCGCTGGCTTGCGAAGCGGCGTCGGCGCCCGCGTCTTGCAATGGCGTCGCGACCGGTTCTTCGGCTGCGCCGGGAACTGGGAGATGATCGGTCAAAATGTCGGGTTCGGTGTGGCCGGGCGGGAAACGCCTCAGGCCGGGATATCGGGCACCAGCTGCATCTTCAGCAGCGTAATATGGTCTTTGAGCTGCAGTTTGCGCTTTTTCAGGCGTCGCAGCTGTAACTGGTCGGTGTGACCGTCGGCCGTCAGCATGGATATGACAGCGTCGAGGTCGCGGTGTTCCACGTCGAGTTCAATAATGCGGCGCTGGATGTCCTGGACGTCGATCATGATGTCTGTTCCAAACAGTTCTGGTGTTATACGTTACGGGAATTCGGTCCGCTGACTGGCGGCGCAGTGTGTCGCTTGGCCTTTACGGCTTGCAACATTCGGGCTTCTCAGTGCATAGTTTAATCTACGCTGAGGTTGCCGCCAACAAAGATTGGTGCAAGCGCTACGGAAAACACGAGTTTATGACTTCATACAAGATCGAAGCGGGGACCGCGCAACACATCGGGAACCGCCCGCAGCAGAACGACCGCACCGCCCTCATGACCGGCGCGCGCGCGCCCGGCTACGTATTGGCGGTGTTGTCGGACGGGATCGCCAGTTCGGCCGGGGCCGACCAGGTGCTGCATACGGCGCGCCAGGTATTCGACGAATTCAAGCCGGGCGACCGGCCCAGCCTGGAGCGCCTCGGGCAGCTGCTCCAGGACATCATCAGCGAGTCGCATCTGGTCATCAAGATGAACTCGGTGACCACCAAGACCGAGATTCATGCCAGCTTCGTGGGCCTCGTATTGACGCCGCACGGCGAGGCCGTCTGGGCCCATGTGGGCGATTCGCGCCTGTACCGCTTCGAGAACGGCAAGTGCATGACGCGCACCAGCGATATGGCCTATATCGAGCATCTGATGAGCGAGCACTTGCCGGAGGATGCAGCCCGACACCACCGCAAGTCGAAACTGCTGCTGAATGTCCTGGGGAACGAGCGCAAGGAGCCGTTCGTGACGATCGGCAGCCATAGCGGGCTGGGGGTGGGAGATGGGTTCCTGCTGTGCTCGGATGGCTTGTGGCACTTCTTTACCGATGCCGAGCTGGCGGCGGTGACGGCCAAGGCCACGCCGCGCCAGGCGTCGGAGATGTTGATCGAGAAGGCGCTGGAGCGCTCGCAGGGCAAGGGTGGGAATTGCACGATGGCGATCGTCAAGCTGGTGAAGCCGGCGCAGGATGGGGCGGGTGCGGGGGTGGTGAAGCGGGTGGTGTGAGGCGCTAACGCTGCGCTTGCAAACTTGGGTCCCCGCCTTCGCGGGGATGACGGTTCTAGCGATACCGATTGCTTCAAACACAAGCGCTTGCCTAAAGACCGTCATCCCGGCGAAGGCCGGGACCCAAGTCCGTAGCGCACCACTAACGCGAAACGATCACTTGCCAGCCGCCGCAGCAGCATCCGCCTTGGCCTTCGCCTCGTCCTCCGCCCTTTTGGCGGCCTTCGCCTCACGCTCCGCCTTGCGCTTCGCGACTTCCTTCTGCCGCTCTTCCGACTTGCGCTTGCGCTCCTCGAAATCCTTCACATTCTCCGCACGCTCGACATCGGTCAGCCGTTCCGCATCCTCGCGCGCCCTCTGCTGCTGGCGCTCGCTGGCCGCGCGCGGACGGGGCGGCGGCAAGGCGGCCGGCTCGCGCGGCGGAGCAGGCGGCTGGGCGGCCAGGGCGGCTTCCTGGGCCTTGTACTCGGCCTCGGCCTTCGCCATGGCGCGGTCGCGCTCCTCGACCTTCACCCGGCGTTTATAACGCTCGGCCTCGATCTCGATCGCGCGCTGCGCCGACAGCGCCGTGCGGCGCCTTTCCTTGGCCTCGTCCAGGCATTTATTGACGAAGAATTTCTCGTAGCAGACCGCTTCGCGCTCGGCATAGCGCGCCTCGATGGCAGCGCTTTCCTTCGCCGCCGCGGCCAGGCGCTGGTCGGCCTGGGCCACGGAGGTGGTCGGCTCGGTCGGCAGGGTCATCGGCGCCGGGTCGGTCGTGGCGCATGCGGCCAGCAGCGCCGCAGTGATGCTTGCTGCGAGCATGCGTACTGCAAATCGATTCGTCATGGATCTCCTTTCGGTCAGGCGATGGCGTCGGCCGCCCCGCGGCGCTCGGCAAGCATGTACTCGCGCGACTGCATCTCGATGATACGCGATACCGTGCGGTGGAACTCGTTCGCCAGCTGGCCCTGGGTGTACAGCTCTTCCGGCTCGACAGCGGCCGACATGATCAGCTTGACCTTGTGGTCGTAGAACACGTCGATCAGCCAGGTGAAGCGGCGCGCTTCCGAGGCCTGCCCCGCCGACATCGCGGGAATGCCGGACAGGATCACGGTGTGGAACTGGCTGGCCAGCTCCAGGTAGTCGTTCTGCGAGCGCGGGCCGCCGCACAGGGTGGCGAAGTCGAACCAGATCACGCCGCCGGCGCGGCGCAGCGGACGGATCTCGCGGTTCTCGATGCGCACCACCGGATGCGGATCCTCGGCGGTGTCGGCGATCTTGGCGAAGGCTTCGCGCAGCGCGTGATCGGAGGCGGCGTTGAGCGGCGTGTAATAGGCCTCGACCTGCTCCAGCGCGCGCTTGCGGTAGTCGTTGCCGGCGTCGACGTTCAGGACGTCGAGCTTGTCCTTCAGCAGCGCGATGGTCGGCAGCATGCGGTCGCGGTGCAGGCCGTCCGGATACAAGGTGGACGGCTCGTAGTTCGAGGTCATCACGAAGCTCACGCCGTTGTCGAACAAGGCCTTGAGCAGGTTATAGAGGATCATCGCGTCGGCGATATCCGAGACATGGAATTCGTCGAAGCAGATCAGGCGGTACTTCTTGGCCACGCGCTTGGCGACTTCGTCGAGCGGGTCGGCCACGCCCTTGAGCTGGTCGAGCTGGTGGTGCACCGAGCGCATGAACTCGTGGAAGTGCAGGCGCGTCTTGCGCACCACCGGCACCACCGAGTAGAAGGAGTCCATCAGGAAGGACTTGCCGCGCCCCACCCCGCCCCACATATAGACGCCCTTGGGCACGTCGGGGCGGTTGATGAGGCGCTTGAAAGCGGACGACCGCTGGGCCTTGTAATCGACCCAGTCGTCGTACGCCTGCTGAAGGCGGTCGACCGCGGCCTGCTGGGCCGGATCGGACTTGAAGCCGCGCTCGTTCAGCGCATGCTGGTAATACTCTTGGACGTTCATAGACGGTGCTGTAAAAACATGGGGTGGACGGATAACCGCCCACCCCAGATTTGCGCGACGGCGCGAGCGCCGCCGCGGGACTGCTTAGAAGTTGAGCGAACGCTTGTCCACCGCCAGCGCGGCTTCCTTGGTCGACTCCGACAGCGACGGGTGAGCGTGGCAGATGCGGGCGATGTCTTCCGACGAGGCCTTGAACTCCATCGCGACCACGGCTTCCGAGATCAGCTCCGAAACCATCGGGCCGACCATATGGACGCCCAGGATCTCGTCGGTGGTGGCGTCGGCCAGGAACTTGACCATGCCCGAGGTGTCGCCCAGTGCGCGCGCACGGCCGTTGGCCATGAACGGGAAGGTACCTGCCTTGTAGGCCACGCCGTCGGCTTTCAGCTGCTGCTCGGTACGGCCCACCCACGCGATTTCCGGCGAGGTGTAGATCACCCAAGGAATGGTGTTGAAGTTGACGTGGCCGTGCTGGCCGGCGATGCGCTCGGCAACCGCGACGCCCTCTTCCTCGGCCTTGTGCGCCAGCATCGGGCCGCGCACCACGTCGCCGACCGCCCACACGCCCGGCAGGCTGGTGCGGCACTCGTCGTCCACGACCACGAAGCCGCGCTCGTCCAGCTGCAGGCCGACGGTTTCGATACCCAGGCCGATGGTGTTCGGCACGCGGCCGATCGAGATGATCAGGCGGTCGAAGACAGCGGTCTGCGCGGCGCCGGTGTTGTCGGCGTATTCCACGGTGACCTTGTTGTCGCCCTTGGTGATCGCGCCGATCTTGCAGCCCAGGCTGATCTTCAGGCCCTGCTTGGTGAACAGCTTGTGCGCTTCCTTGGCGATCTGCTCGTCGACCGCGCCCAGGAAGGTCGGCAGGCCTTCCAGCACGGTGACGTCCGCGCCCAGGCGGCGCCACACGCTGCCCATTTCCAGGCCGATCACGCCGGCGCCGATCACGCCCAGCTTGCCCGGAACGGCGTCGATCGCCAGCGCGCCGGTGTTCGACAGGATCAGCTTTTCGTCGAAGGCCGCGCCCGGCAGTTCGCGGGCGTTCGAGCCGGTCGCGACGATGACGTTCTTGGCGGTCAGGGTGTCGGTGGTCGGGCCGCTGACGTTGATGGTGTAGCCGCCCTCAGCCTTGCCTGCGAAGGCGCCGCGGCCGTGGAAGAAGGTGACCTTGTTCTTCTTGAACAGGTAGATGATGCCGTCGTTGTTCTGCTTGACGATGCCGTCTTTGCGCTTGAGCATCTGGGCCAGGTCGAGTTCCAGGCCCGAGACCTTGATGCCGTGGTCGGCGAAGGCGTGGCCGGCGTGCTCGTAGTTTTCCGACGATTGCAGCAGGGCTTTCGACGGGATGCAGCCGACGTTGGTGCAGGTGCCGCCCGGGGCGGGCTTGCCGGCAGCGTTGCTCCATTCGTCGATGCAGGCCACCTTGAAGCCCAGTTGTGCTGCACGGATGGCAGCCACGTAGCCGCCAGGACCGCCGCCGATCACGACGACGTCAAATTGTTTATCGCTCATTATTTATCCTTGTTGGTTCGATCCGCGTCCGGTAGCCCGCTACCCCAAACCGTCTTCCCCGCGAAGGCGGGGACCCAAGTTTGCGTGTGTATCGCCATCGCGTCACACTAGTGGCGGCGCGACGAACTTGGGTTCCCGCCTTCGCGGGAATGACGTTCGAAAGCTAACGACGTCGGTGACGTCCAGGATCGAACGTGTTTATTCTTCGGGAACAAAAATCCACAACAGCAAATAGACCACCGCGCCGAATCCAAACGTGACGGTGAACAGCACGAACACCAGCCGCCACACCCAGGAGTCCACTCCCGAGGCGACGCCCAGTCCTCCGCACACGCCGCCCAGCCAGCGGTCCGCGCGCGAGCGGCGCAGGCTGCTCAGCTCGTCGGACAGCGAGCCGTTCCCCTTGTTCAGGTTCACGGACGGGGACGGGGTGCTCGACAGCACCCTCGCCTTGGCTTGTTCGAATTCGGCGTCGGTCAGCGCGCCGGCCTGGTGCAGTTCGTGCAGCCGTTTGATTTCGTCAGACAGGTTCATGTCATTCTCCAAACAGCGTCCAGGCGGCGCGCTTTCCCATTGCTGCGATTACAGGTCCAGCAGCAGGCGGGCCGGATCTTCCAGCGCGTCCTTCATGGCCACCAGGCCCAGCACGGCTTCGCGGCCGTCGATGATGCGGTGGTCGTAGGACATCGCCAGGTAGTTCATCGGACGCACCACGATCTGGCCGTTTTCGACCACAGCGCGGTCCTTGGTCGCGTGCACGCCCAGGATCGCCGACTGCGGCGGGTTGATGATCGGGGTCGACAGCATCGAGCCGAACACGCCGCCGTTCGAGATCGAGAAGGTACCGCCGTTCAGGTCGTCCAGGGTCAGCTTGCCGTCCTTGGCCTTCTGGCCGAATTCACCGATCTTCTTCTCGATCTCGGCGATCGACATCTGGTCGGCGTTGCGCAGGATCGGCACCACCAGGCCACGCGGCGAACCGACAGCGATACCGATGTCGAAGTAGCCGTGGTAGACGATGTCGTTGCCGTCGACCGACGCGTTCAGGATCGGGTACTTCTTCAGCGCGGCCACGGCGGCCTTCACGAAGAAGGACATGAAGCCCAGCTTGACGCCGTGTTCTTTCTCGAACTTGTCCTTGTACTTGTTACGCAGTTCCATGACCGGAGCCATGTTCACTTCGTTGAAGGTGGTCAGGATGGCGTTGGTCTGTTGCGACTGCAGAAGGCGCTCGGCGATACGGGCGCGCAGGCGGCTCATCGGCACGCGCTCTTCCGGACGGTCGCCCAGGTTGGCCGGGGCCGGTGCGGCGACTTGCGCCAGGGCCGGCTTGGCGGCCGGTGCCGGTGCTGCGGCCGGCTTGTTGGCGACTGCGGCCAGGGCGTCGCCCTTGGTCACGCGGCCGTCGCGGCCCGAACCTTCGACGCCGGCGGCGCTCATGTTGTTGTCAGCCAGGATCTTGGCGGCGGCCGGCATCGCCACGCCTGCCTTCGACTGGTCGGCTGCCGGAGCGGCTGCCTGCTGGATCGGGGCATTCGGTGCGGCCGACGGAACGGCGCTCACCTGCAGCGGGCTCACCTGGGCCGAGGCTTCGGTATCGATGATCGCGATGACTTCGCCCGACACGACGGTCGCGCCGTCGGCCTTGATCAGCTGCGTGATCACGCCGGCGCTCGGGGCCGGCAGTTCCAGGACCACCTTGTCGGTCTCGATGTCGATCATGTTTTCGTCGCGCGAAACGGCTTCGCCGACTTTCTTGTGCCAGGACAGCAGGGTCGCTTCAGCAACCGATTCCGACAGTTGGGGGACCTTGACTTCGATTTGTGCCATGTTGTTATTACTCCGTTATATATTCTGTGCAAACACCCCGGGCAGGGCCCGGGGCAGTGGTGTGCTTACTTGGTCAGGATAAAGCCCTTCAACTTCGCGAACGCGGTTTCCAGCAGTTCCTTCTGCTGCGCCACGTGCTTGTCGGCATAGCCGACCGCCGGGGACGCCGAGGCTGCGCGGCCGGCATACGCCAGGCGCTGGCCTTCTTCCATGCTTTCGAAGATGTTGTGCTGGATCTGGAACCACGGACCCTGGTTCTGCGGTTCGTCCTGTGCCCACACCACTTCGGTCGCGTTGCTGAACTTCTTCAGTTCGGCGGCGAAGGACTTGTGCGGGAACGGATACATCTGCTCGATACGGACGATCGCCACGTCGCCGGCGTTGCGCGCCTTGCGGGTGTTGACCAGGTCGTAGTACACCTTGCCCGAGCAGACGATCACGCGCTTGACCTTCGACGCTTCGATCTTCTCGTCCACTTCGCCGATCACGGTCTGGAATCCGCCCTTGGCCAGGTCGGTCAGCGGCGAACCGGCATCCTTGTTACGCAGCAGCGACTTCGGCGTGAAGATCACCAACGGCTTGCGGAACTGGCGCACCATCTGGCGGCGCAGCAGGTGGAAGATCTGGGCGGCCGTGGTCGGCTGCACCACTTGCATGTTGTTGTCGGCGCACAGCTGCAGGAAGCGCTCGATACGGGCCGACGAGTGTTCCGGGCCCTGGCCTTCGTAGCCGTGCGGGAGCATCATGGTCAGGCCGGATGCGCGGCCCCACTTCACTTCGCCCGAGGCGATGAACTGGTCGATGACGACCTGGGCGCCGTTGACGAAGTCGCCGAACTGGGCTTCCCAGATGGTCAGGGTGTTCGGTTCGGCGGTCGAGAAGCCGTACTCGAAGCCGAGCACCGCTTCTTCCGACAGCACCGAGTCGATCACGGTGAAGTGCGCCTGGTTGTCCGAGACATTGGCCAGCGGCAGGTAGATGCCCTGGTCCCAGCGCTCGCGGTTCTGGTCGTGCAGCACGGCGTGGCGGTGCACGAAGGTGCCGCGGCCGGCGTCCTGGCCCGACAGGCGGA
>CBIHLT010000072.1:0-21150 GCA_966210615.1 uncultured Massilia sp. | reverse complement strand
TCGGCCTGCGCAACATGACGCACAAGGACCAGGCGCTGGCGGAAATGCGCCGCGTGCTGAAGCCGGGCGGCAAGCTGCTGGTGCTGGAGTTCTCGAAAGTGATCGCGCCGCTGCAGAAGCCCTATGACGTGTATTCGTTCTCGGTGCTGCCGTGGCTGGGACAAAAGATCGCCGGCGACGCCGAAAGCTACCGCTATCTGGCGGAATCGATCCGCATGCACCCCGACCAGGACACCCTGAAAGGGATGATGCTCGATGCGGGACTGGAGCGGGTCCAGTATTTCAACCTGACGGCGGGTGTGGCCGCATTGCACACTGGTATTAAACTCTAGGAAGAACGAGATGAAAAAATTCTTGGTCACGATGATGTTGGCCGTCACGGCGGTTTCGATGATCGCGGAAGCCACCGCGCGTCCGATGGGCGGCAAGCGTTCCTTCGGCCGCCAGTCGCAGACCGTGCGCCAGATGCCTGCCCCGGCCCCGGCGCAGGCTCCGGCCATGCAGCGTGCGCCGACCGCGGCGCCGGCCGCTGCCGCCGGCGCGACCGGCGCCGCCGCCGCGGCCGCCAAGAAACCGAGCATGTGGAAGGGCATCCTGGGCGGGGCCCTGCTGGGCCTGGGCCTGGGCGCACTGCTGTCGCACTTCGGCATCGGCGGCGCGCTCGCCAGCGTGATCTCGACCATCCTGATGATCGCCCTGCTGGCCCTCGCCGTGATGTTCATCGTGCGCATGTTCCGCCGCAAGGACACCCCGGCCAACCCGGCCTTCGCCAAGGCCGGCTACGGCGCGGCCCAGCCGGTGCCTGCCGGCGCGGTGTCCACGCCGGAGATCGGTTCCGGCCTGCGCCAGGGCGCCTACCAGCCTTCGGCCTTCCAGGGCCAGCAGCCCCAGGGCGGCGCGATGCTCGACAAGGGCGGCGCCAGCCACAACCAATGGGGCGTGCCGGGCGACTTCGACCAGGAAGCCTTCCTGCGCCAGGCAAAGTCGTCCTTCATCCGCCTGCAGGCGGCCTGGGACCGCGGCGACACCAACGACCTGCGCGAGTTCACCTCGCCGGAAGTGTTCGCCGAGCTGAAGATGCAGATCCAGGAACGCAACGGTGCGGCCGACTACACCGACGTGGTGTCGGTCGACGCCCAGCTGCTGGGCATCGAGACCGGCGCCGCCGACTACCTGGCGAGCGTGCAGTTCAACGCCATGATCCGCACCGCCCCGAACGCGCCGGCCGAGCCGCTGGTCGAGGTGTGGAACCTGTCCAAGCCGCTGTCCGGCGCGGGCGGCTGGGTGCTGGCAGGTATCCAGCAGGTAGCGTAATTATTTTCAGTAAAGCTCCCGTGCTGCCGGGTGTGTTCCCGGCAAACTGGTAAGATCGAGACCGCCCGCTTTCCACGGGCGGTTTTTTTTATTTAATGTATTCTTTATGTTCCCGAGTTCCCCCCAACAGGCGCTGGCCATGCCTGCGCTGGCCGCGATCAACCACCTGCTTGCCCAGGAGGCCTGGGCGCGCGCGGCGCTGGCGCGCCATGCGGGCAAGGAAGCCCGTATTGACACCGGCGTCCTTGAGCTGCGCATGCACGTGGCGGCCGACGGCATGCTGGAAGCCAGCCGCAACGAAGACGGCGGTCCGGCCGGGGTGACCATCCGCGTCAAGCTGGCCGACCTGCCGCTGATCGCCCAGGACCGCTCGCGTGCGCTGTCCTACGTGAAGATCGAGGGCGATGCGGAATTCGCGAACACGATCTCGCAGCTGGCCAACGGCCTGCGCTGGGATGCCGAGCACGACCTGGAACGCGCGATCGGGCCGATCGGCGCCCGCCGCGTGGCCGAGGGCGCGCGCCAGGCCCTTGGGCTGGCGAACGGCGCCGGGCGCCGCCTGGCCGAGAACCTGGCCGAGTTCCTGGCCGAAGAGCGCCCGGTGCTGGTGCGTCCCGCGCAGCGCGAGGAATTCGCCGCCGAGGTGGTGCGCCTGCGCGACGACGTCGAGCGCACCGCGAAGCGCATCGCCCGGCTCGAACAGCGCCTGGCGCAACAGGACACCACCAGCGCTGCGCGCGCAATCACCGCTCTGAGCCCGGACCGCCGATGATATTGAAATTCCTGCGCCTGGTGCGCATTCTCGCCGTCTTCACCAAGTACGGCCTCGACGAGATCGCCGTCACCAGCATCAACGCGCCGCGCACCGCGCGCCTGATGAGCACCTTCTTCTTCTGGCGCCGCATCACCTCGCCGCGCGCGATCCGCCTGCGCCAGGCGCTGGAGGAGCTCGGCCCGATCTTCGTGAAGTTCGGCCAGGTGCTGTCGACCCGGCGCGACCTGATGCCCCAGGATATCGCCGACGAACTGGCCCTGCTGCAGGATCGCGTGCCGCCCTTCGATTCCGACCTGGCCATCGCCCAGATCACGCGCTCGCTCGGCGCCCACCCGGACCAGCTGTTCGCCCATTTCGAGCGCGAGCCGGTGGCCTCGGCCTCGATCGCCCAGGTCCACTTCGCGCGCCTGAAGAACGGCAAGGACGTCGCGGTCAAGGTGCTCCGCCCGGGCATGAAGAAGCTGATCGACGAAGACATCGCCCTGATGCACATGGCGGCCAGCCTGATCGAGCGCGTGTGGGGCGAGGCGCGCCGCCTCAAGCCGCGCGAGGTCGTGGGCGAATTCGACAAATACCTGCACGACGAGCTGGACCTGATGCGCGAAGCGGCCAACGCGGCCCAGCTGCGCCGCAACTTCGCCAACTCGACCCTCCTGATGGTGCCCGAGATGTACTGGGACTACTGCTCCAGCAGCGTGATCGTGATGGAGCGCATGCGCGGCATCCCGGTGTCCCAGATCGAGCGCCTGGCGGCGGAGGGCGTGGACCTCAAAAAACTGTCGAGCGACGGCGTGGAGATCTTCTTCACCCAGGTCTTCCGCGACGGCTTCTTCCATGCCGATATGCACCCGGGGAACATCCTGGTCTCGATCGAGAAGGAGACCTTCGGCCGCTACATCGCGCTCGACTTCGGCATCGTGGGCACCCTGAACGACTTCGACAAGGATTACCTGTCGCAGAACTTCCTGGCCTTCTTCCGCCGCGACTACAAGCGCGTGGCCGAAGCCCACATCGAATCCGGCTGGGCGCCGCCCACCACCCGCGTCGACGAGCTGGAATCCGCGGTGCGCGCCTGCTGCGAGCCGATCTTCGACCGTCCGCTGAAGGACATCTCCTTCGGCCAGATCCTGCTGCGCCTGTTCCAGACTTCGCGCCGCTTCAACGTCGAGGTGCAGCCGCAACTGGTGCTGCTGCAGAAGACCCTGCTCAACATCGAGGGCCTGGGACGCCAGCTCGACCCCGACCTGGACCTGTGGAAGACCGCCAAGCCCTACCTGGAGCGCTGGATGTCCGAGCAGGTCGGCTGGCAGGGCTTCGTCGAGAAGCTGCGCGCCGAGGCGCCGCGCTATGCCCACATCTTCCCGCAGTTCCCGCGCCTGCTGCACCAGGCCCTGGCGCGCGAGACCCATCCGCACCTGGCCAATCCGAATGTCGCCCATTCCGACCTGCTGGCGATGCTCGTGATGCAGCAGCGCCGCACCAACCGCCTGCTGGGCGTGCTGGCCTTCCTGCTGGGCGGGTCCGGCGTCGCGGCGCTCGGCTTCTACCTGCTGCAGGTGCATGGCGCCTGACTTTTCCCACCGCGACCCGCTCCAGCCGGGGTTCTGGGACGAGCGCTTCGCGCGCGGCTTCACGCCCTGGGACCGGGGCGCCGTTCCGGCGGAGCTGCGCCGCTTCGTGGCCGGCTGCGAGCGGCCGCTGACGGTACTGATTCCCGGCTGCGGCAGCGGCTACGAACTGGCCTGGCTGATGGAGCAGGGCTGGGACGCCAGCGCCATCGATTTCGCACCCGAAGCCGTGGCCCGCGCGAAGCGGGTGGCGGGGCGGTGGGACGAACGGGTGCTCGAAGCCGACTTCTTCGCCTGGGAACCCGCGCGGCCGCTGGACATGGTCTACGAATGCGCCTTCCTGTGCGCGATGCCGCCCGCGATGTGGCCGCGCATCGCCGCGCGCTGGGCGGAACTCTTGCGCCCGGGGGCGCTGCTGGCGGGATTCTTCTACTTCGGCGACAAGCCGAAAGGGCCGCCCTTCGGGATCGCCCGCGAGCGGCTGGAGGCGTTGCTGGCCGACGGCTTCGAGTGCATCGAGAACAGGCCGGTGGAGGACTCGATTCCCGTCTTCGCCGGCAAGGAGCGCTGGATGGCATGGCGGCGCCGCTGAGCGCAGCGCCAAAGAAAAAGCCCGCTTGCGCGGGCTTTCAAACTTAGCGTTCTTTTACGGACAGGCGGCGATGCGGCACCGCGCCCGATCTTCTGTTTCTTTTTAACTGAGACAACAGCGCCGAGCTCTGCTGCCAACATGCTTTTAAGAAAGATGGTATTAAATCACCTCGGCGGGGCTTGAGCAAACGAAAGTGTTGTTGACGATGGTGAAAAACAACACCATTTACCGTCCCTGTTGCGCTGCAGGCGGCTCCGTGGCAGGCCAACGGGCAAAAGCTGCTGCAAAAGCTTTATAATTCAGGGTTTTGAAGATTTTTGCGGAGTACCACATGCCGATTTACGCCTACCGCTGCGAAGAATGCGGTTTCAACAAAGATGTGCTGCAAAAAGTGTCCGATCCGGTCCTGACGACTTGCCCATCGTGCGCCAAGCCGGCCTTCAAGAAGCAAGTCACCGCCGCCGGCTTCCAGCTCAAGGGCACCGGCTGGTACGTGACCGATTTCCGCGGCGGCACCCCGCCGGCCACCGGCACCTCCGGCAACGCCGCGGGGGCAGCCGCCCCGGCCGCCTCGTCGGAGAGCAGCACGCCGGCCGCCGCGCCCGCAGCCGCCCCGGCCACGGGCGGCGGCGACAAGAGCGGCACCTGATCCGCCGCGGCCTCCGGGCCGCGGTCAACAAGAACAAGAGAACGCGATGCGCAAATACTTCCTTACCGGCCTGCTGGTCCTGGTGCCCCTGGCGATCACCGCCTGGGTGCTGAGCCTGATCATCAGCACGCTGGACCAGTCGCTGCTGATCGTGCCGGAAGCCTGGCAGCCGCGCACCGTGTTCGGCATGGACATTCCCGGCTTCGGCGCGATCCTGACCCTGGCCATCGTGTTCCTGACCGGCCTGCTGACCAACAACCTGGTCGGCGGCTACGTCGTGCGCCTGGGCGACCGCCTGCTCAAGCGCATCCCGGTGGTCAGCTCGCTGTACGGCAGCGTCAAGCAGGTGTCGGACACGCTGTTCTCCTCGTCGGGCAACGCCTTCCGCACGCCGGTCCTGATTCCTTACCCGCACGCGGATTCCTATACGATCGGTTTCCTGACCGGCGTGCCGGGCGGGGACGTGAAGAACCACCTGGTGGGCGATTACGTGAGCGTGTACGTGCCGACCACCCCGAATCCGACCTCGGGCTTCTTCCTGATGATGGAACGCAGCAAGGTCGTGGAATTGAACATGACGGTGGATGCGGCGCTGAAGCACATCGTCTCGATGGGCGTCGTCGCTCCCGAATAAGCAAACACAAACAAGCTCAGCAGAAAAACAGGGCCATCCGCATCGTTCCGATGCCGGTGGCGCAACCGAAATAACTAACCTGGAACGAAAACTATGTCCACCATGCGTACTCATTACTGCGGCCTCGTCACCGAGGAACTGCTGGGCCAAACCGTCAGCCTGTGCGGCTGGGTGCACCGCCGCCGTGACCACGGCGGTGTGATCTTCATCGATCTGCGCGACCGCGAAGGCCTGGTGCAGGTGGTCTGCCATCCGGACAACGCCGACGTCTTCAAGGCCGCCGAGCACGTGCGCAACGAGTACTGCCTGCGCATCACCGGCACCGTGGTCAACCGCCTGGAAGGCACGGCCAACGCCAACCTGAAGTCGGGCAAGATCGAGATCAACACCACCGCCCTGGAAGTGCTGAACGCGTCGGTGCCGGTGCCGTTCCAGCTGGACGACGACAACCTGTCGGAAACCACCCGCCTGACCCACCGCGTGCTCGACCTGCGCCGCCAGCAGATGCAGCACAACCTGCGCCTGCGCTACAAGGTCTCGATGGAAGTGCGCAAGTACCTGGACAACCTGGGCTTCATCGACATCGAAACCCCGATGCTGACCAAGTCGACCCCGGAAGGCGCCCGCGACTACCTGGTGCCTTCGCGCGTCAACCCGGGCAACTTCTTCGCGCTGCCGCAGTCGCCGCAGCTGTTCAAGCAGCTGCTGATGGTCGCCAACTTCGACCGCTACTACCAGATCACCAAGTGCTTCCGCGACGAAGACCTGCGCGCCGACCGCCAGCCGGAATTCACCCAGATCGACTGCGAAACCTCGTTCCTGACGGAGCAGGAAATCCGTGACCTGTTCGAAGACATGATGCGCACCGTGTTCAAGAACGCGGCCGGCGTCGACCTGCCGAACCCGTTCCCGGTGATGGACTTCGCCACCGCCATGGGCATGTACGGTTCGGACAAGCCGGACATGCGCGTGAAGCTGCAGTTCACCGAACTGACCGAACTGATGAAGTCGGTCGAGTTCAAGGTCTTCAACAGCGCCGCCAACATGGAAGGCGGCCGCGTGGTCGGCCTGCGCGTGCCGCAGGGCGGTGCGATGCCGCGTTCGGAAATCGACGCGTACACCCAGTTCGTCGCCATCTACGGCGCCAAGGGCCTGGCCTACATCAAGGTCAACGAGAAGGCCAAGGGCCGTGACGGCCTGCAGTCGCCGATCGTCAAGAACATCTCGGATGACGTGCTCGCGCAGATCCTGGAACTGACCGGCGCCGAAGACGGCGACCTGATCTTCTTCGGCGCAGACAAGGCCAAGGTCGTCAACGACGCCATCGGCGCGCTGCGCGTGAAGATCGGCCACTCGGAATTCGGCAAGAAGGCCGGCCTGTTCGACGACGTCTGGGCGCCGCTGTGGGTGATCGACTTCCCGATGTTCGAGTACGACGAGGACAGCGGCCGCTGGAACGCGACCCACCACCCGTTCACCGCGCCGAAGGACGGCCACGAGGACATGCTCGAGACCAACCCGGGCGCCTGCGTCGCCAAGGCCTACGACATGGTCCTGAACGGCTGGGAACTGGGCGGCGGTTCGATCCGTATCCACCGCGAGGAAGTGCAGAGCAAGGTGTTCCGCGCCCTCAAGATCGATGCGGAAGAGGCCCGGCTCAAGTTCGGCTTCCTGCTCGACGCGCTGCAGTACGGCGCGCCGCCGCACGGTGGCCTGGCCTTCGGCCTGGACCGCCTGATCACCTTGATGACCGGCTCCGAGTCGATCCGCGACGTGATCGCCTTCCCGAAGACCCAGCGCGCCCAGTGCCTGCTGACCAACGCGCCGTCGGAAGTGGACGAGAAGCAGCTGAAAGAGCTGCACATCCGCCTGCGCAACGAGCCGAAGGTCGCCTAAGGGCGAGCGCCGTGCCGGCGGCGGCGCCGCCGGCCTTCCTTACGCGCCTCTGCGGCCGGGCTGGCGCCCGGCCGCCGTTTACGGATGAAACCGCACAAGATCCCCGAATCGGTCCTGATCGTCATCCACACGTCCGCGCTGGACGTGCTGCTGCTCGAACGCGCCGACCGTCCGGGTTTCTGGCAATCGGTGACCGGCTCGCTGGACGCGCCGGACGAGCCGCTGCTCACGACCGCCGCCCGCGAACTGTTCGAGGAAACCGGCATCGTGGCCGACGGCGAGGCCATCCGCCTGCTCGACTGGCGGGTGTCCAATATCTACGAGATCTACCCTGTCTGGCGCCACCGCTACGCGCCTGGCGTCACCCACAACACCGAGCATGTGTTCTCGGTCTGCGTTCCGCGCGAGATCGCGGTGCGCCTGAGCCCGCGCGAGCACCTGCGCCATGCATGGCTGCCGTTGCTGGAAGCCGCCGATAAATGTTTCTCATCTTCTAACGCGGAAGCGATTCTCGCCTTGCCACGGCACATCGAGAAATAACCGCTGGTCACAAATTGCCCCCACGCAGTGGGATAGTCCTAGTCATTCTGTCAAGCTACAGTGCTGACTTCCGCAGAGGCAACGATAGTTTTCGATAAAAGAACGCTGGTGCTGTAAAAATTTTTTTCTGTGCGTTGACGCCCATATCGCGCACATTTGAGCCAGCAAAAACCACATTTTTCACTCTTGGCGACCATCGCATGGGCATGCGAAACGCATTTTAGTGACCAAAGGAAATTTGTTGTTTTCTGATCAGCACCGTAGATTCGTTGGTTGACACTCCGAAAGTGCTGGAATATCGTCAACACCTCACCGGCCCGTGACAATTCGTTACAAATCTCAAATCGAAAGATTCAGGAGGAAAAATGGACAACTTCAAACTCGAATGCGAGGAAAAGGTGAAGGAAATCAGCACCGGCGACGGCTGCATCTATGTCGACCTGCTGTGCGGACTGCGCCTGATGGGTCCGCTTCTGTCCGCAGAAGAAATCACTGCTGCAAAGCGTGTTCCTAAACGCAAACTGATGGTGACCGGCCACGAAGCCATCGTGGAACAGGCGCTCGCATTCGGTTGAGCCCCCCTTGATTGCCGGCCGGCGCGGTACCCGCGTGCCGGCCGGACCGCTGCACGATTGGGCCCGGTCCCGGAAAACCCGCTTCCGATCCGGGTAGAATGTTCCCATGAAAATTCGTGTGGCCACCTACAATATTCATAAGGGCGTGACGTCCTTGCGCGCAACGCCCCGCGTGATCGCTCTCAAGAAGGCGATCGCTGAATTCCACGCCGAGATCGTATTCCTGCAGGAGGTGCAGGGCCGGCACGACCGGTACCAGGCACGCTTCGGCAGGGAGGACCATGGCCACCACCGCCACTGGCCCGAAACCGCCCAGTACGACTACTTCAAGGGCGAGGCCCATCACAGCGCCTACGGGATGAATGCCGTGTACGACCACGGCCATCACGGCAACGCGCTGCTCTCGGCTTTCCCGATCGAGAATTCGCACAACCACGACGTCTCGGATCACGCCTACGAGCAGCGCGGCATCCTGCACTGCGTGCTGGAGACGCCGGCGGGCAAGGTGCACTGCTATGTGGTGCACCTGGGCCTCTTCGAAGGCAGCCGCGGGCGCCAGACGGCGCAGCTGATCGAGGCCGTCAACGCTTCGTCGAACGGCGAGCCGGTGATCATCGCGGGCGACTTCAACGACTGGCGCAACACGCTCAGCGACCGCCTGCGCAACGGGCTCGGCGTGGCCGAGGTGTTCGACGAACTCGGCCCGCGTTCGCCGCTGGGCGACATGGTGCGCAGCTGGGCCGGACGCCAGCCCCGCCTGGCCCCGGCGCGCACCTTCCCGGCCGCGCTGCCCTGGTTCCGGCTGGACCGGATCTATGTGCGCGGCTTCAAGGTGGACAATGCGCAGGTGATGCACGGTCCGCTGTGGGCCAAGCTGTCCGACCACGCGCCGATCGTGGCGGAACTCCAGCTGGAGTAGTGGCCCAGGCCATGCGTTCGGTCACCTACGTAGACAACAACGACGTCACCCTGCTCGAAAGCGGCACCGCGTATTTTCCGGCGCTGATCGAGGCGCTCGACGCGGCGCAGCACGACGTCCTGTTCGAGACCTATATCTTCGCCGAGGACGACACCGGCCGCGCGGTGCGCAACGCCCTGATCCGGGCCGCGCTGCGCGGGGTGAAGGTGAGGGTGCTGGTCGACTGGATCGGCACCGAACACCGGCCGGCCACGCGCCTGGGGGCGCTGTTCGCGGACGCCGGTGTGCAATACCGCGTCTTCAATCCCTGGTGCCGGCGCGGCATCGCGCGCTCGCATCGCAAGATCGTGGTGGTCGACCGCGAGACCGCCTTTGTCGGCGGGATCAATGTCAACGACGACTGGATCTGCGACCACCTCAAGGGCAAGCGCCTGCCGGCGCCGCGCTGGGACTTCGCGGTGCGGGTGCGCGGGCCGCTGGTGGCCCAGATCCACCGCGAGGCGCAGGCGCAGTGGATGCGCGTGGGGCACCTGAAGCTCAGGCGCCGCATCGACCTGTTCCGCGAGATGCGCAAGCAGCCGCCGCAGTCCTGCGAGCGGCCCGCGCGCGCCGCCTTTGTCGTGCGCGACAACCTGCGCAACCGCGGCACCATCCAGCGCGCCTACCTGCAGGCCCTGGGCCGGGCGCGCCACAGCGTGCTGCTGGCCACGCCGTACTTCGCACCGGGACGAAAGTTCCGCAAGGCCCTGGCCCATGCCGCGCAGCGCGGGGTGGACGTGACCTTGCTGATCGGGGTGGGGGAGTTTCCGATCCAGGATGCGGTGGCGCATTCCTTCTATCCGAAGCTGCTGGACGCCGGGGTCAAGGTGGTCGAGTACCGCAAGACCCAGCTGCACGCCAAGGTGGCGGTGGTGGACGACGACTGGGCCACGGTCGGGTCGAGCAACTGCGACGGCTTGTCGCTGTTCCTCAACCAGGAGGCCAATGTGGTGGTGAGCGACGCCGTGTTCGCCGCTACCATGCGCGAGCACATCGAGAAGGGGATCGCGGACGGCACGCCGGTTTGTGCGGAAGAGTTCGCCAACCTCGGCTGGTTCCGGCGCGCGAGCTATGAAATCGCCTATGTGCTGTATAAACTGGCGATGCGGGTCTTCGCGATCGGCTATGCCTAATGGAATGAATGATGGAAGAAAATAACGTACGACTCGACAAATGGCTGTGGGCAGCGCGCTTCTTCAAGACGCGCTCGCTGGCCACCGATGCCATCGACCGTGGCCGCGTGCGGATCGGCGGCGAGCCGGTCAAGCCGGCGCGGATCGTGAAGGTGAACGACAAGGTCCTGATCGACAACGGCTCGGACCGGTGGGAGGTGATCGTCGCGGCGATCTCGGGCGCGCGCGGGCCGGCGCCGGTGGCGCGGACCCTGTATTTCGAAACGGATGAGAGCATTGCGCGGCGCGAGAACGACAAGGAGGCGCGCAGGCTGTATCCGGAGCCTAGCCTCGATCTCAAGGGCAGGCCGACCAAGCGGGATCGGCGGGCGCTGACGAAAGCGGGCGGGTGAGCTGCCAACCCATCGTATTGCCGTCAACTTCGAACCTGGCGTTAGCTTCAAAACCGTCATCCCCGCGCAGGCGGTCGAACCTGGCGTTAGCTTCAAAACCGTCATCCCCGCGCAGGCGGGGACCCAAGTCCGATGCGTTGCTACTTACCTCAAGCGTAGTGATGCGCATAAAAACTTGGGTCCCCGCCTTCGCGGGGATGACGTTTTAGCGGTGGTGGCCACCACCGGCCTTGCTAACCCGCACACACGTGCTAATTTGCCACCCCAAACCCCAAAAAACGCGGTATCTTTATCCTTAAAATAACAATCTCCTGCCCCTGACCCCGTCTGGCCGGCAGGCCAGCCTCAACGGCGCCTCCCACAGTGCCGGCTGTTTGTTTTGCATCAATAGAATTTCGCCTCTAAGTTCCCGTTTGACATTCCTCGTCTGATAGATAATAGTACGAGCGTTCGGATTTTTTTCGATTCAGGGGCAGCCATCAATACTTCATCCAAATTCATGCGCAAAGGCGAGCAGACACGGGCAGCGATCCTGGACGTGGCGCTGGAACTCGCAAGCCGCAACGGCCTCGAAGGCCTGACCATCGGCCTGCTGGCCGACCGCATGAGCATGAGCAAGTCCGGCGTGTTCGCGCACTTCGGCTCGCGCGAAGACCTGCAGCTCGAAGTGGTCAAGCTCTACCACCACCGCTTCGAACAGGAAGTCTTCTTCCCGAGCATCAAGGAGCCGCGCGGCCTGCCGCGCCTGGTCGCCATGTTCTCGCGCTGGATCAAGCGCGTGTCGGTCGAAATCGCCTCGGGCTGCATCTACATCAGCGGCGCGGTCGAGTACGACGACCGTCCCGGCCCGATCCGCGATGAACTGGTGTCGATGGTAATGGCCTGGCAGAACGCGCTGCTGCGCTGCGTGAAGCAGGCGATCGAGGTCGGCCACCTGCGCGCCGACACCGACGCCGAGCAGCTGGTGTACGAGATGTACGGCCTGATCCTGGCCCTGCACCACGACGCCCGCTTCCTGCGCGCGCCCGGCGCCGTCGAACGCGCCAAGGCCGGCTTCGAGCGCCTGATCGAGAATTACCGCAATCCCAACCAACAATCAGACATCCAGGCGGCGTAATCCGCCGCCCGTCAAACATCTTTACCTTCGTCAGGAGAAAAACATGGGTCAGTACGTCGCGCCAATTCGGGATATGCAGTTCGTTCTGCACGAATTCCTCAACGTCACCGACGAATTCAAGAATCTTCCCGCCTACCAGGAGATCGATGCCGACATCATCAACCAGGTGCTGGAAGAAGGCGCGAAATTCACGCAGGAAGTGCTGTTCCCGCTGAACCACTCCGGCGACCGCGAAGGCTGCCACTACGACGCGGCCACCAAGACCGTGACCACCCCGAAGGGCTTCAAGGAAGCGTACAAGCAGTACGTGGAAGGCGGCTGGGCGGCGCTGGCCTGCGATCCGGAATACGGCGGCCAGGGCCTGCCGGTCACCCTGAACAACTCGTTCTACGAGATGCTGAACTCGGCCAACCAGGCCTGGACCATGTACCCGGGCCTGTCGCACGGCGCCTACGAGTGCCTGAAGGAACACGGCACCGACGAGCAGAAGAAGTTCTACCTGCCGAAGCTGGTTTCGGGCGAGTGGACCGGCACCATGTGCCTGACCGAAGCGCACTGCGGCACCGACCTGGGCCTGCTGCGCACCAAGGCCGAGCCGCAGGGCGACAACACCTACAAGATCACCGGCTCCAAGATCTTCATCTCGGCCGGCGAGCACGACGTGTCGGAAAACATCGTCCACCTGGTGCTGGCGCGCCTGCCGGACGCACCGGAAGGCTCGAAGGGCATCTCGCTGTTCCTGGTGCCGAAGTTCCTGCCGAACGCGGACGGCTCGCTGGGCGCGCGCAACGGCATCTTCTGCGGCGCGATCGAAGAGAAGATGGGCATCCACGGCAACTCGACCTGCCAGATGAACCTGGACGGCGCGGTCGGCACCCTGATCGGCCAGCCGCACAAGGGCCTGCAGGCGATGTTCGTGTTCATGAACGCCGCCCGCCTGGGCGTCGGCATGCAGTCGCTGGGCCTGACCGAAGTCGCTTACCAGAACGCCCTGGCCTACGCCAAGGACCGCATCCAGATGCGCAGCCTGTCGGGCCCGAAGGCGCCGGACAAACCGGCCGACCCGATCATCGTGCACCCGGACGTGCGCCGCATGCTGCTGACCGCCAAGGCCTACGCCGAAGGCGCGCGCGCCTTCTCGTCCTACATGGCGCTGCAGATCGACCGCGAACTGAACCACCCGGACGAAGACGTGCGCAAGGAAGCGGCCGACGAAGTCGCGCTGCTGACCCCGGTCATCAAGGCCTTCATCACCGACAACGGCTGGATCGCCACCTCGGAAGCGATGCAGGTGTACGGCGGCCACGGCTACATCAGCGAGTGGGGCATGGAGCAGTACGTGCGCGACGCGCGCATCAACATGATCTACGAAGGCACCAACACCGTGCAGTCGCTGGACCTGCTGGGCCGTAAGATCCTGATGGACAACGGCGCCAAGCTGCGCAAGTTCGGCGAGAAGATCAAGGCCTTCGTGGAAGAGAACGGCCTGGACGAATCGCTGTCCGAGTTCATCACCCCGCTGGGCGAACTGGGCGAGAAGACCACCAAGCTGACCATGGAAATCGGCATGAAGGCCTTCCAGAACCCGGACGAAGTGGGCGCCGCCGCCGTGCCTTACCTGCGCG
Source organism: uncultured Massilia sp. (assembly GCA_966210615.1). GTDB lineage: Bacteria > Pseudomonadota > Gammaproteobacteria > Burkholderiales > Burkholderiaceae_D > Telluria. Next base: position 7,382 of record CBIHLT010000072.1, on the reverse strand, counting down.
TCGTGGGCCACCTGGTGTTCAGCTACTTCTTCGCGCAAATGGCGAAGATCGCGCTGGCCAAGAAGGATTCGGGCGACAAGTTCTACGAAGCCAAGCTGCACACCGCACGCTTCTACTTCGCGCGCCTGTACCCGGAAACCGCGATGCTGATCCGCCAGGCGCGTTCGGGTTCGGCGAACCTGCTGGCCATGGACGCAGACCTGTTCTAAACCCGTCACGTAGCAACTTAACCGACCCGCGGCCGTAGCACGTCATCTCCGCGAAGGCGGGAACCAAGTCTGCATGCGCTACCACAGCGCTGAACTTGGGTCCCCGCTTGCGCGGGGATGACGGAACAAGGGCTGCGGGTACATCAAAGGATTCAAGAATGTCCAATTTCATCGTCAAGAAAGTCGCCGTGCTGGGCGCCGGCGTGATGGGCGCGCAGATTGCTGCGCACTGCGTGAACGCCAAGGTCCCGGTCGTGCTGTTCGACCTGCCTGCAAAGGAAGGCCCGAAGAACGGCATCGTCCTGCGCGCCATCGAGAACCTGAAGAAGCTGTCGCCGGCCCCGCTGGGCAACAAGGATGACGCGGCCCTGATCGAAGTCGCCAACTACGAGGACAACCTCGACGTGCTGGCGGGCTGCGACCTGATCATCGAAGCCATCGCCGAGCGCATGGACTGGAAGCACGACCTGTACAAGAAGGTCGCTCCGCACATCGCCGCCAACGCCATCTTCGCCTCGAACACCTCGGGCCTGTCGATCAACAAGCTGGCCGAAGGCTTCGACGACGAGCTGAAGGCGCGCTTCTGCGGCGTGCACTTCTTCAACCCGCCGCGCTACATGCACCTGGTCGAGCTGATCCCGACCGCCGCCACCAAGCCGGAAATCCTCGACCAGCTCGAGACCTTCCTGACCTCGACCCTGGGCAAGGGCGTGGTGCGCGCGAAAGACACCCCGAACTTCATCGCCAACCGCGTCGGCATCTTCGGCATGCTGGCCACCATCCACGAAGCCGAGAAGTTCGGCCTGTCGGTGGACGTGGTCGACGACCTGACCGGCGCAAAACTGGGCCGCGCCAAGTCGGGCACCTTCCGCACCGCCGACGTCGTGGGCCTGGACACCATGGGCCACGTGATCAAGACCATGCAGGACAACCTGCAGGACGATCCCTTCTTCAGCGTGTACAAGACCCCGGACGTGCTGGCCAGGCTGATCGAGAAGGGCGCCCTGGGCCAGAAGAGCGGCGGCGGCTTCTACAAGAAGGTCGGCAAGGAGATCCAGCGCCTGGACTTCGCCACCGGTGAGTACGTCGCCGGCGGCGCCAAGGCCGCCGACATCGTCGCCCGTATCCTGAAGGAAAAGGATCCGGTCAAGAAATTCAAGGCCATGCGCGAATCGACCAACCCGCAGGCGCAGTTCCTGTGGGCGATCTTCCGCGACGCCTTCCACTACATCGCCATCCACCTCGATGCAATCGCCGACAACGCGCGCGACGTCGACTTCGCCATGCGCTGGGGCTTCGGCTGGAGCGTCGGTCCGTTCGAGACCTGGCAGTCGGCCGGCTGGACCCAGATCGCACAATGGGTCAAGGAAGACATCGAGGCAGGCAAGGCACTGACCGACGCACCCCTGCCGGCATGGGTGTTCGAAGGCCAGGTGGCCGAGAAGGGCGTGCACACCGCCGAGGGCTCCTACTCGGCCTCGAAGAACGCCTACGTGCCGGTGTCCGACCTGCCCGTGTACCAGCGCCAGCAGTTCCGCGCCCCGGTCCTGGGCTCGACCACCGTCGATCCGAAGACCTTCGGCACCACCGTGTTCGAGGACGACTCGGTGCGCCTGTGGCACGCGGACGACGAAGTGCTGGTCATCTCGCTCAAGACCAAGATGCACGTCATCGGCGAAGGCGTGGTGAAGGGCCTGCAGCGCGGCATGGCCGAAGCGGAAAAAGGCTACAAGGGCCTGGTGATCTGGAACACCGACGCGGCCGAAGGCGGCGCCTTCTCGGCCGGCGCCGACCTGCAGTCGGCCATGCCGGCCTTCATGATGGGCGGCGCCAAGGCGATGGACCCGATGGTCCGCGACCTGCAGAACGTCTTCATGCAGATGAAGTACTCGAACATCCCGGTGGTCGCCGCCGTGGCGGGCCTGGCGCTGGGCGGCGGCTGCGAGATGATGCTGCACGCATCGAAGCGCGTGGCCTCGATCGAGTCCTACATCGGCCTGGTCGAAGTGGGCGTGGGCCTGGTCCCGGCCGGCGGCGGCCTGAAGGAAGCGGCAGTGCGCGCCTTCACCGAAGCCAAAGGCAACGACATCCTGCAATTCCTGAAGACCGGCTTCACCAACGCGGCCACCGCGCAGGTGTCGAAGTCGGCCCTGGAAGCGAAGGCCATGGGCTACCTGAAGGAAGACGACGTCATCGTCTTCAACCCCTACGAACTGCTGCACGTGGCGAAGGTCACCGCGCGCTCGATGTTCGACGCCGGCTACCGCGCCCCGGCGCGCCGCCCGATCACCGTGACCGGCCGCTACGGCTGGGCGACGATCCGCGGCCAGCTGGTCAACATGCGCGACGGCGGCTTCATCTCGGCCCACGACTTCAAGCTGGGCGACATGATCGCCGAGATCGTGAGCGGCGGCGACGTCGACCAGGGCAGCGTGGTGTCCGAGCAGTGGCTGCTGGACATGGAGCGCAAGGCCTTCATCGAGCTGCTGGGCAACCCGAAGACCCAGGAACGCATCATGGGCATGATGCAGACCGGTAAACCAGTACGCAACTGAGCGGTCCGCAACTAAGCCACAGCCAAACAGGACGACACAATCATGAGCAAACAACTTCAAGACGCATACATCGTCGCAGCGACCCGCACCCCGATCGGCAAGGCGCCCCGCGGCTTCTTCAACAAGACCCGTCCGGACGACCTGCTGGTGCACGCCATCCGCGGCGCCATGGCCGCCGTGCCGAACCTGGACCCGGCCCTGATCGTCGACGCCATCGTCGGCTGCTCGTTCCCGGAAGCGGAGCAGGGCTTCAACGTGGCGCGCAACGCCGTGGTGCTGGCAGGCCTGCCGAACACCGTCGGCGGCGTGACCGTCAACCGCTACTGCGCCTCGGGCATCACCGCCCTGGCCATGGCGGCCGACCGCATCCGCGTGGGCGAAGCCGACGTGATGATCGCCGGCGGCGTCGAGTCGATGTCGATGGTCCCGATGATGGGCCACCACCCGTCGATCAACATGGAGACCTTCAGGGACGAGAACGTGGGCCTGGCCTACGGCATGGGCCTGACCGCCGAGAAGGTGGCCGAGCAGTGGAAGGTGTCGCGCGAAGACCAGGACGCCTTCGGCCTGGAATCGCACCGCCGCGCCATCGCCGCCCAGCAGGCCGGCCTGTTCAAGGACGAGATCACCCCGGTCGAGATCGTGACCCGTACCCCTGACCTGGCCACCGGCGAGATCAAGGTCAAGCGCCGCACCGTGGACCTGGACGAAGGCCCGCGCGCCGACGCCAGCCTTGACGGCATGGCCAAGCTGAAACCCGTGTTCGCCGCCAAGGGCTCGGTGACCGCCGCGACCTCCTCGCAGATGTCGGACGGCGCGGGCGCGCTGATCGTCGTCAGCGAGAAGATCCTGAAGGAGCACAACCTGACCCCGCTGGCCAAGTTCTCGTCCTTCGCCGTGCGCGGCGTGCCGCCGGAGATCATGGGCATCGGCCCGAAGGTCGCGATTCCGGCAGCGCTGGCGGCAGCCGGCATCACCCAGGACCAGCTGGACTGGATCGAGCTGAACGAAGCCTTCGCCGCCCAGGCGCTGGCCGTGATCCGCGACCTGAACCTGGACACCAGCAAGGTCAACCCGATGGGCGGCGCGATCGCCCTGGGCCACCCGCTGGGCGCGACCGGTGCGATCCGCGCCGCGACCGTGGTGCACGCACTGCGCCGCAACAAGCTGAAGTACGGCATGGTGACGATGTGCGTCGGCGCCGGCATGGGCGCGGCTGGTATCATCGAGCGCGTGTAAGGCTTAAGTAGCCAGTAATTCCGCGTGGGCGGGACACCCGTTGACCCTCCTTGGGCACGGGTCTCCCGCCCACGCGTTCATCCAGCTTTAGAAAAGAATGGAGACTCCTGAATGGACATGTTGATCAACAAGGCCAATGGCCTGCTGACCATCGAATTCAATCGCCTGGAACGCAAGAACGCGATCACGGGCGCGATGTACCAGGCCATGGCCGACGCCCTGGTCGAAGCGGAAGGCGACGCCGCCGTGCGCGCCATCCTCATCGCCGGCAAGCCGGAAATCTTCACCGCCGGGAACGACCTGGACGACTTCATGAAGAACTCGGCCCCGATCCCCGGCGTGCCGGCCGAAAGCCGCCCGGTGTTCCAGTTCATGCGCGCGCTGTCCGGCTCGACCAAGCCGGTGGTGGCCGCCGTCGCCGGCGCCGCGATCGGGATCGGCACCACCCTGCTGATGCACTGCGACCTGGTGTACGCGGCCGACAATGCCAAGTTCTCGATGCCGTTCTCGCAGCTGGGCCTGTGCCCGGAATTCGCATCCTCGCTGCTCCTGCCGCAACTGGCCGGCTACCCGCGCGCGGCCGAGAAGCTGCTGCTGGGCGAAGCCTTCGGTGCGCAAGAGGCGCTGGAAATGGGCCTGGTGGCGCGCGTGCTGCCGGCCGCCGAGCTGCGCGCCTTCGCCGAGCAGCAGGCCGCCAAGCTGGTGGCCCTGCCGGCTGCGTCGATCCGCACCACCAAGGCGCTGATGAAGCGTGCGCGCACCCAGCCGATCAACGAGGCGATCGCCGCCGAGAACGAGCGCTTCGCGGCCATGCTGCTGGCGCCGGAAGCGAAAGAGGCCTTCACCGCCTTCTTCGAGAAGCGCAAGCCGGACTTCAGCAAGTTCGACTAAGGAAGGGCAGGAAGGCCGATGTCCAGGCGACGCGTACTGCTCGGCTTCCTGGTCGCGCCCGGCGCTCCCGGGCTTGCGGCCAGCCTCGCCGCCGCGGTGCTGTACAGGGAACTTGCAGCGCTGGCGCTGATGCTGGCCTTTCTCGCCTACATCGCCGCCGCCGTGCTCGGCGTGCCGGCCTACCTGTACGCACGCTCGCGCGGACTGCCGGCATTGAAGCGACGTGCGCTGCTGGCGGTCAACATCGCTCTCGGCGCGTATGTCCTGATCGGGGGATTCGTGACCCTCATGGATGCGACGGCGTCGCCCTTCAAGGCGGTGATGGCTTTCCTGGCCTCGCTCCTGCTGTTGCTGGTGCCGGCCTTCTACGCCGCCTGCAGCCTCTGGCTGTTCCGGTGGATCGTTCTGCGCGGCGCCGAAGGGCGATTCGACGCCTGAGTACGCGTTCCCGACGCACGTTGTACACTGGCGGGGCATCTCTTTCCGAACCACGCCATGTCCACATCTACCCCACCGTCCGCCGCGCTGTCTCCGCCAGCCACGGTGATGCAAATCCTGTTCTCCGTCGCCTTCGTCCACCTGCTGAACGACTGCGTGCAGGCCGTCCTGCCCGCCATCTATCCGCTGCTCAAGCACGAGTTCGCGCTCAGCTTCACCCAGATCGGCCTGATCACGCTGACCTTCCAGTGCACCGCCTCGCTGCTGCAGCCGTGGATCGGCCTGTACACCGACAAGCGGCCGATTCCCTTCCTGCTCCCGCTCGGGATGTGCGTGACCATGGGCGGGGTGGCGCTGCTGGCCACGGCCGGCAGCTTCGGCATGCTGCTGCTGGCGGCAGGCATGATCGGCATCGGTTCCTCGACCTTCCATCCCGAAGCCTCGCGCGTGGCGCGGCTCGCGTCCGGCGGGCGTTTCGGCTTCGCGCAGTCGCTGTTCCAGGTGGGCGGCAACCTGGGTTCCGCGTTCGGCCCGCTGCTGGCCGCCGCGATCATCATCGGGAGCGGGCAGGGCAGGATCGCCTGGCTGATGCTGCTGGTGCTGCTGGCCGTGGCCGTGCTGGTCTTCGTCAGCCGCTGGTATGCGGGCCACCTGCGCAGCGCGACGCGCAAGATCGCCGTGCATGCCGGCCCCGGCCTGTCGCGCGGACGGGTGCTGTGGGCGCTGGCGGTGCTGGCCATGCTGGTGTTCTCGAAGTACATCTACATGTCCAGCCTGTCGAGTTACTACACCTTCTTCCTGATCGAGAAGTTCCACCTGACGGTCGAGGCGGCGCAGATGTACCTGTTCATGTTCCTCGCGGCGGTCGCGGCGGGCACCTTCGCCGGCGGCCCGATCGGCGACCGCATCGGCCGCAAGCGCGTCATCTGGTTCTCGATCCTGGGCGCCGCGCCCTTCGCGCTGGCCTTGCCCTACGCGAACCTGTTCTGGACCGGCGTGCTGTCGGTGATCATCGGCCTGGTGATGTCGTCGGCCTTCTCGGCCATCGTGGTGTTCGCGCAGGAGCTGGTGCCGAACAAGGTGGGCATGATCGCGGGCCTGTTCTTCGGCCTGATGTTCGGCATCAGCGGCATCGGCGCGGCGGCGATGGGCGCCATCGCCGACAGCGCCGGCATCGAGCAGGTCTACCGCTTCGCGTCCTACCTGCCGCTGCTGGGCATCCTGGCGGTGCTGCTGCCGCGCATGGACACCGTCCGGCGCTGAGGCCTTTCTCAAGGAGCGTTCCATGGCACACCAGTCCGAACTCGCATTCGCCACCACGGGACGCGGCACGCGCGACATCACCGACGATGTCGCCCGCGCCGTCAGGCAATCGGGAGTGCAGACCGGCCTTGCGCATGTCTTCGTCCAGCACACCAGCTGCTCGCTGACGATCACCGAGAACGCCGATCCGGACGTGCGGCGCGACCTCGAAACCATCATCGGCCGGCTCGCACCCGACGGCGACCGCGCCTACCGCCACGATACCGAGGGTCCGGACGACATGGCGGCGCATGCGCGCACCATGCTGACCGAAACAAGCCTCACGGTGCCGATCGGCGGCGGGCGCCTGTTGCTCGGCACCTGGCAGGGCATTTATTTGTGGGAGCACCGCACCGCGCCGCACCGGCGCAAGGTCGTCGTCACCATCATCGGCTGAACATCGCCATCCGTCACGAGGAGGACGTATGCGCATTACCGCTCTTGTCGACAATTCCCCCGCCGCGCACCAGGTGGCCGTGGCCACCGACGGCGCTTCCCGGCCGCTCGCGCTTCCCGGCAAGCCGGGCGGAGGCGGTTCGGCCGTGAACGGCGGCGAATTCCTGATGCTGGCGCTGGCGACCTGCTATTGCAACGACCTGTACCGCGAAGCGGGCCGGCTCGGCATCCGGCTGGACGGCGTGCAGGTCGAGGCCAGCGCGGATTTCCCCGGCGTCGGCCTGGCCGCCACCAACATCCGCTACCGCGCCACCGTGCAGTCCTCGGCGCCGCCCGAGGACATCGCCAGGCT
>CBIHLT010000071.1:0-21273 GCA_966210615.1 uncultured Massilia sp. | reverse complement strand
GGCCCCGCGCGCCGCCGGCGAGCGCCTCGCCTGGCTGTGCCTGGCCGCCGGCCTGGCCGCCGTGTTCGCCTGGCTGCTGCAGCGCCATCTCGGCCTGAACCCGGTGATCTTCGCCGACGAGTGGTACTACAGCAAGATGGCGCGCCTGATGCCGCTGGGCGAAGCGATCGTGCCTTCCTACCTCTACCTGTGGCTGTTCGGCGCCAGCTCGGCCTGCGGCAGCGGCTTCCTCGATTGCGTGCGCATCGGCAACGCGCTGCTCTTCGTCGGCGCCGGCCCCTTCATCTACCTGATCGGGCGCCGCGTGACGCGTCCGGCGGTGGCCGCGGCCGTTGCCCTGCTGGCCCTGCTCCTGCCGTTCAACCTGTACACGGCCCTGTTCATGCCGGAAGCCACGTATTACTTCGGCTTCCTGGTCCTGAGCTGGCTGGCCCTGAACCATCCGTCCTGGAGCGCGGCGCGCCTGGGCCTGGCCAGCGGCGCCGTGCTCGGCCTGATGAGCCTGGTGAAGGTGCATGCCCTGTTCCTGCTGCCGGCCCTGTGCGTCTACCTGGCCTGCAATGCCTGGATGACCCGCGAGGCTGGCAAGCGGCGCGCGGCATGGATGGCCGGCGCCCTGGCCGCGGCCGTGCTGGCGGCGTCCACTACCCTGCTAACCAAGTTCGCCATCGGCTACCTGCTGGCCGGCGCACCGGCGCTGAGCCTGTTCGGCAGCTTCTACGCCAGCGCCGCCGGCTCGGGCAGCGGGCGCTCGCTGCTGTACCTGGCGCAACCCGTCTTCGTCAACGGCCGCGGCCACCTGATGGTGCTGGCGCTGCTGATGCCGCTGCCGATGGCGATGCTGGCCCTGGCCCTCATCAGCGGCGCCGCCCGGCGCCAGGCCGGCGCCGCCCTCAACCGACTGAGCCTGTACAGCTTCCTGATGCTGGGCTCGGCCGCCGGCCTGGCCGTGATGTACACCGCCTCGATTGCCGGCCTGGGCCCGCTGGAAGTCGTCCGCCTGCACCTGCGCTACTACAGCTTCGTGTTCCCGCTGCTGCTGCTGGTCGCCGCCGCGCCGCTCGGCGCCGGCTACCAGGCGCGCCAGCCGCGCCTGGCCTGGCTGGCGGCCGGCCTGGTGGGGGCCGCCGTGCTGGCCGCGCTGGTGCTGCTGCCGCGCTACTCGCCGACGCCCATCGACGGCCCGGAAATCGCCTCGCTCCAGCTGCAAACCTGGCAGGGCTGGACCCTGGCGGCCCTCGACCTGGCGGTGCTGCTGCTGTGGGCCGCCGGCCAGCGCCTGGCCGCGCCGCTGTTCCTGTTCGCGGCGCTGCCCTTCACCCTGGGCCTGGGCGCCATCGAAAACGACCTCTACCTGAACCAGGTGCGCAAGGACTGGCCGCCGGATGCGGCCGGCAAGATGGCCTACCAGCGCGTGCCCAAGGCCGAGCATGGCCAGATCACCGTGGCCGCCCACGGCATCATGAACATCATGCGCGCCCAGTTCCACATCGACCACAAGGACAGCGGCATGCTGGAGCTGCCGAAGGACGCGCCGATCGACGCCTACCAGCTGCCGGCGCGCCACAAGTGGCTGCTGGTGATCGGCGCCCATGCGCTGCCGCCGGGCCAGACGACGCCGGTCGTGACGACCCCGGAGTATGCGCTGGTGCGCCTGCCGGGGGCGTTCCGGCCGATCGGGTCGCGCCACCTGTCCCAGCCCTACGGCGGCCTGGTGAGCGGCGCGGACGGCCTGTCGATCGCCGAGCCCTGGGGACGCTGGTCGACCGGGAAACAGGTGGTCCTGCATTTCGACCGGCCGCTGCCGAAGGTGGCCGACGTCCTGCTCAAGGCCCAGGCCTACGCCGACAACACCATGCTGCCCTTCACCTTGCGCGTGGGCGGCTTCAGCATTCCCTTCCGCCTCGGTCCCAGCCTGCAGGAAGTGAAGCTGCGCGTGCACACCGACGGCGAGCAGCGCAGCCTGAGCATCGAGGTGCCGCGCCCGACCTCGCCGCGCAGCCTCGGCCAGTGGCCGGACGACCGCGCGCTGGGCATCGGCATCGCGGAAGTCAGCATCGGCGCGGGCGAGTAAGCGTCACGGCCGGTGTAAGCGGCGAGGCGCCGAGGCGCGCCCCGGCCGGGCGTGGCCTGTGTGCGCTCACGAACGGAGGCGCGCGTGGCGAAGCTCTAGAGTGGAGGCCAAAGCCTGCAAGGATTGCGCCCATGGTACTCGGACCCGAAAAAGACGATACGCTCAAAAAACCGCTCGACGTGCAGGGCAGCGGCCAGAGCATGGGCGTGCCGGCCGCCGGCGACATCGAGGGCAATGCGGTCCATCCGCTGGGCAATCCGGGCGTCAGGCACTGGCAGGCCAGCTACATCGACCATGGCGGCCTGGAAGAGCGCGGCAACATCTTCTTCGCCGCGGTCGAGATGACCCGCATGCCGATGGTGGTGACCGACCCGCGCAGGGAAGACAATCCGGTTGTCTTCGCCAACAACGCCTTCTTCGACCTCACCGGCTACGAAGAGAAGGACGTCCTGGGCCGCAATTGCCGCTTCCTGCAGGGTCCCGACACCGATCCCGCCACCGTGGCCGAAGTGCGCCAGGCGGTGGCGGAACAGCGCGCGGTCGCGGTCGACATCCTGAACTACAAGGCCGACGGCACGCCTTTCTGGAACGCGCTGTTCCTGGGGCCGATCTTCGACCAGGACGGCACCCTGCTGCATTTCTTCGCCTCGCAGATGGACATCACCGAGCGCCGCTCCCACCAGGAGTCCTACCTGCAATCGCAGAAGATGGAAGCGATCGGCCAGCTCTCGGCCGGCATGGCGCACGATTTCAACAACCTGCTGCAGGTCATCAACGGCAACCTCGAGGTGGCCGTGATCGGCGCGGGGCCGGGCAGCCGCGCGCTGGAACCGATCCGGCGCGCCCAGCGCGCCACCATGCAGGCCGGTAAGCTCACCCAGCAGCTGCTGAGCTTTGCACGCAAGCAGCGCCTGGAGCCGCGCAGCCTGAGCCTGAACAGCCTGGTGGTCGAATTCTCGGACATGCTGGTGCGCACCCTGGGCGATACGCTCGAACTGCGTCTCGACCTGCGGCCGGGCCTGCCCTCCTGCACGGTCGATCCGACCTACCTCGAGATGGCCCTGCTCAACGTGGTGATCAATGCGCGCGACGCCATGCCGCGCGGCGGCACGGTCACGGTCGGCACCGCCGTGCTGGCGCCCGAGGGGCGCCGCCTCCTCAAGCTGCCGGACGGCGAGTATGTCTGCATCTGCGTGCTCGACGAGGGCGAAGGCATGACCGAAGACGTGCGGCGCCGCGCCACCGAGCCCTTCTTCACCACCAAGGGACCAGGCACCGGCCTGGGGCTGGCGATGGTGCACGGCTTCGTGCAGCAGTCGCGCGGCAAGCTCGACATCGAAAGCGAGCCCGGCAAGGGCACCCAGGTGCGCATGGTGTTTCCGGTCAGCGAGCAGGCCCGGGCCGGCGCGGACGAAAGCGATGCCGCGCAGTCCCCGGTGCGGCCGCAGGGCAGCGCTTGCCACATCCTGGTGGTCGAGGACAACGACGACGTGCGCGAACTGGCGGAGAGCATGCTGGCCATGGCCGGCTACCGGGTGCTGTGCGCCCCCAGCGGCGAGCGCGCCCTGGCCCTGCTCGACAGCGGCGTGCAGGTGGACCTGCTGTTCACCGACGTGATCATGCCGGGCGGCATGAACGGACTGCAGCTGATCGACAAGGCGCGCCAGATGCGGCCGGGCCTGCCGGTGCTGGCGACCACCGGCTACATGGATGAGCTGCCCGGACGCGGTGCGCGCGGCGAAGGCCTGGACGTGCTGGCCAAGCCCTATCACCACCAGGAACTGCTGGACCGGATCAAGACGGCGCTGAAGCGGGCGCCCTGAGCTGCCGCAGCCGCCGCCCCTGCCCGCCGCAAACACAAAGGGCCGGGATGCATCGCACCCCGGCCCTTTGATTCATTGCGCGGCGCTTACTGCTTCGGCACGCCGCCCAGCAGGAAAGCCAGCTTCTGCTTGGCCGGCTTGGCCTGGCCCACCGGCGCCGTTGCGGCGTCCTTGCGCGGCGCGCTGCTTGGCTCGTAGGGTTTGAGGAACCAGGGATCGACCTTCTCGCGGCGCGGGCCCGGGCCGCCCATGCCGGTGCGCGGCGGCCGTGCGCCGTAGCCGGCGCCAGGCGCTGCCGAGGCCGGCGTGAACTCGTCGCTGCGGCGGCCGCGGCGCTCGCTGTCGCGCGGACGCGCCGACGGCGGCGCGAAGCCGCTCAGCTCGCCGCGCGGGATGGTCTGCTTGATCAGCTTCTCGATGTCGCTCAGCAGGCGCTCGTCCTTGTCCGAATACACCGACAGCGCGTCGCCCGAGGCGCCGGCGCGGCCGGTACGGCCGATACGGTGCACGTAGTCCTCGGCGTTGTACGGCAGGTCGAAGTTGATCACGCAAGGCAGGTCGGAAATGTCCAGGCCGCGCGCGGCGACGTCGGTCGCCACCAGCACCTCGACCTCGCCCTTCTTGAAGGCGTCGAGGGCGGCCATGCGCTCCTGCTGGGTCTTGTCGCCATGGATGGCCGAGGCCTTGATGCCGCGCTGCTCCAGGTGGCGCGACAGGCGCGAGGCGCCGATCTTGGTGTTCGAGAACACGATCACCTGCTTCAGCTCGCGCTGGCGGATCAGGTGCTCGACCACGTCGCGCTTGAGCTCTTCGTCGACCTTGTAGACCACCTGGCTGACCTTGTCGGCGGTGGCGTTGCTGCGCGCGACCTCGATCGTGACCGGGTCGGTCAGGAAGGTGTTGGCCAGCTTCTTGATCTCGGGCGAGAAGGTGGCCGAGAACATCAGGTTCTGGCGCTTCTTGGGCAGCAGGTTGATGATGCGCTGCAGGTCCGGCAGGAAGCCCATGTCGAGCATGCGGTCGGCTTCGTCCATGACCAGCATCTGCACCTGGGCCAGGCTGATGTTCTTCTGCTCGACGTGGTCGAGCAGGCGGCCGGGGGTGGCGATCACGATCTCGACGCCGCGGCGCAAGGTCTCGGTCTGCGGCTTCATGTCCATGCCGCCGAACACCACGGTCGAGCGCAGCGGCGTGTGGCGCGAATAGGCCGCGACGTTGTCGGCCACCTGGACCGCCAGTTCGCGGGTCGGGGTCAGCACCAGGGCGCGCACCGGATGGCGCGCCGGCGACATGCTGGCGTTGGCGTGGGCCATCAGCAGCTGGATGATCGGGAGCGAGAAGCCGGCGGTCTTGCCGGTGCCGGTCTGGGCCGCGCCCATGACGTCGCGGCCCTTCAGCACCACGGGGATCGCCTGGGCCTGGATCGGGGTCGGATGGACATAGCCCTGGTCCGAGAGCGCGCGCAGGATGTCCGGCGCCAGGCCGAAGTCGGCGAAGCGCACGGCCGGCTGCTCGGCCGCGGCGGCGCTCACGGGAGCCGCTGCGACTTCATTATTGTTCGGTGTGTCAGACATGTTCTTTTCGGGCATTCATTGGTTCAGCTCTACGGCCCCGGCTGCTGGCAGCCGGCGCGCGCGATACAAGCTCCTGATGGGAAACGGCGATGGCCGCTGGGCGGCGCGCCGCCGGATGGCGCACGGCAAGGGCAGCGTCATCTGGCGGCATTTGCCGGACAACACGCCAGATACACGCACGTAGAGGCACTTTTAGCGGGTGACACGATACCTGAAATCGTGTCCCCTGTATATGCCGTCCTGTTTTCTGAACAGTTTGTCAATGGAAAGCAATCATGGCGCGCTTGCCTGCTCATGGCTTCCAGCCGCGCTGCTGGGCCGCGCGCTCGGCCACCGGATCGAGGGTGGAGCCGGTGCTGCGCTGCTCGATGGCGTCCTGCACCGCCTGCGGCAGCACGCTGCCGTCCAGGTAGGCGGCGCCGGCCTGTCCTTCGGCCAGCACGGGAATGGTCCAGCGCCCGCGGCTGCGGCAGGCCAGGCCGGCGGTGGTGTCGACCACGAAGCTGCGGCAATACGCCCCGTCGCGGGCGACGAACGTCACGCCGATGCGCACCCCGTTCTCGGAAGGCCCCGGGCTGGCCAGCTGCTGGCCCAGGGCGTCCAGCAGCTTGCCGCGCGCCACCAGCGCGCCCTCGCTGTCGACCAGGGTCACCATGCCCGGATCGTCGCCCAGGGTGCGCCAGCCGAGGCCGCCGATCAGGATGCCGGCGGCCAGGGCGCCCACCACGGCCGCCCAGTGCCTGCGGGTCCAGGCTCCCTGGCCCGGCGGCGGATGCGGCACGGCCCGGCCCGGGCGCAGGGCGTCCAGGTGCACCACCTTGGCCCCGCCGGGCGGCAGCTGCCGCTGCGGCTGGCTGGAGCCGTCGTGGCCGTTGGCCGAGACCCCGATCATCCGGCTGTGCCGCGCCCGGTGCTGGGCGACGCGCGCCGCCAGCACGGGATCGGCGCCCATGGCGCGTTCGACCGCGGCGCGCGCCGGTTCGGCAAGTTCACCATTGATGTACGCGATGAGAAGATCGTCCGAGAATTTCATGCCAGCGCGCTACCCGTGGTTGATGCGTTCTAGGAAGTGATCAATCCATGCTCGTCGAGCACGTCATGCAGCAGCTCCAGCCGGATGACGGGGTTGTCGAGCATGAGCATCTGGTGCTTCTGCTGGTTGGGCAGCGGCAGCAGTTCGCACCAGCGGTTCGCCACCCAGCCGCAATCCTCGAGCCGGAACGGCGGCTGCACCGGCCAGCGGTGCTGGGGCACGTCGTGCAGGGAAGCGAGCACGCGGTCGAGCGCGTCGGCCGCGCCCTGCAGTTCGGAGGGCACGGGCACCTCGTGGTCGTCCTCGACCAGCTCGGCCTCGGCCATCCACAGGCCATTGATGCGCTGTTCGGCGGTGACGACGGAAAAGCGCGAGCCGCCGCGGCACAGCACCTGCAGCAGGCCCGGCGTGGTGGCCGTGGTCTCGGTGACCGAGGCCACGGTGCCGGCGGCAACGAAGCGCTCCTGTTCCGCCCCGGGCCGGCGCACTTCGTGGCCCTGGGTCAGCAGCACCACCCCGAACGGCGTCTCGTCGAGCAGGCAGCGGCTGATCATGTCGAGGTAGCGGACCTCGAACACCTGCAGCGGCAGCACCCCGTCCGGAAACAGTACCGTACTGAGCGGGAACAGTGGCATGGAAATCGTCGACATACTCCCATGATGACAGAATCGAGAGCGGAACGGGAGCACGATTGCGGGGCGGCGCGAGCCTGCGCCATGGGGCGCGCCGCGGGGTCCGGCGCAGCCCCCGCATGCTGCTTTCCGCCCGCCCCTGTCCTCAGGTTTCGGGGGCCCGCAGCGGCAGGTAGCGCACCGCCTGGGCCAGGTTGTCGAGGCGCCAGCGCAGGCGCTCCCAGCCCGGATCGGGCGAGGCCAGCACCCGCACCCGCACGCTGCCGCCGGCCACCGCCGGACAGGCGAACACGAACTCGCCCTCTTCCTCGAAAGGCAGGCGGAACTCGCGCCCGGGTGCGACGTCGACCGGGCCGAAGGCCAGCGGCGCGCTGTCGCGGTTGCGCAGCAGCAGCACGTCGCGCACCCCGCGCGTCAGGCGGATCTCGTCCGGCACCTGCAGGCCGGCGCCGCGCACTGCGCCGCGCGGCACCTCGAGCAGCAGCTCGTGGCTGCCGCCGCCGAGCGGGGCCAGCGCGCCCCACAGCAGGCCCAGCACGAGCCCGGCCGCCAGGCCGGCCAGCGGCCAGTGGCGCCGCACGCCGGGAGGAAGGGCCGCCATCATGCCGGCGCGCCATGCGAATAACATCGTTTCAATTCAAAAAGTTGCATCACGTAAACATGCTGTCATAATACTTCATTGTCAAACACGAAAGTTGCGTGCGCCCTGTCGGCACAAGCTTGCGTATGCTAACCAAATCCCGGCCTTTCCGACCAACTCTTCCGCCGCGTGGCCATTCCTCGCGCGCCTGACCGATGCAGCAAGCCGATCCGCAAGCCGATCCGCACTCCCCAGCCCGGCGGCTTCCCCTGCCGGGCTCCGGCCACGCGCCCCTGCTGCTGGCGATGATCGTCTTCCTGGTGACCCTGGTGGCGACCTACAGCGCCTGGGACAGCGCGCGCCGCAGCGCGCAGGAGCAGCTGCGCGAGACCTTCGATTACCGCACCCGCGACATGGCCTACAGCATCGAGCGCCGCATGGCGGTCTACGAACAGGTGCTGCGCGGCGCGCGCGGCTACCTGCGCGGCTCGGTCGCGCTCAGCCGCGCCGAATTCGCCGAGTACTACCGCACGCTGCGCCTGGACCAGTATTTCCCCGGCCTGGAAGCGATCGGGATCGCCACCGCCATTCCGCCGGGCGGGCTGGCGGCGCACGAGCGCGGCGTGCGCGCCGAAGGCTTTCCGCACTACGCCGTCAGCCCCGACACGCCGCGCGACACCTATACCGCCATCGCCCACATCGAACCTTTCTCGGGCCGCAACCTGCGCGCCTTCGGCTACGACATGTTCAGCGAACCGGTGCGGCGCGCGGCCATGATCGCCGCCCGCGACAGCGGCCAGGCCGCCCTGAGCGGCAAGGTGGTGCTGGTGCAGGAAGGCAAGGGCGGTGTCCAGTCCGGCGTGCTGATGTACCTGCCCGTCTACCGCAGCGGCATGCCGGCGGCCACCGTCGAGCAGCGCCGCGCCGCCCTGGCCGGCTGGGTGTACGCGCCTTTCCGCATGAACGACCTGATGAGCGGGGTGAGCGGGATCGCCGTGCCCCAGCTCGAGATTGCGGTCTACGACGGGCCGCAGGCCGCGCCGGATGCCCTGCTGTACCGGTCCCCCGTCACGCGCGGCGGGCCCGCGCCCTTCCAGAGCGTGCGGCGCCTGGACCTGGGCGGACGCACCTGGCTGGTCACGATGCGGCCGGACGCCTCGCTGCTGGCGACCCTGGACGCCACGCGCCCGCTCCTGATCGCGCTCACCGGCACCACCCTCGGTTTCCTGCTGGCCCTGGTGGTCTGGCTGCTGGCCACCGAGCGCCGCCGCGCGCTGCAGCTGGCCCAGGGCATGACCCACGAGCTGCGCGCATCGCACGACCGCATCGCGGCCGAGCAGCAGCGCATCCGCGTGATCCTGGAAAACGCCTACGACGGCTTCGTGGCCGTCGACGAGGACGGCCGCATCACCGACTGGAACGCCCAGGCCACGCGCATCTTCGGCCTGGCCGCCAATGAAGCGGTCGGGCGCCCGGTCGAGACGCTGCTGCCGGAGCCGCGCCGCGCGGCCTTCCGCGCGGCCTTCGAGTCCTTCAAGCGCGGCGGCCCCTGCTCGCTGCTGGGCGCCCCGGCCGAGGTCGAGGTGCTGCACGCCGGCGGGCGCCTGGTGCCGGCCGAGCTGGCGGTGGCCCTGCCGCCGAACGGCAAGGTGGACGGGGCCAGCGTTTTCGTGCGCGACATCACGCCGCGGCGCGAGGCCGAGGCGCGCGAACAGCAGCGCCAGCAGCGCCTGGACGAGGCGCGCGAAGGCCTGGCGCGGGCCCAGAAGCTGGAAGCGGTCGGCAAGCTCACCGGCGGCGTGGCCCACGACTTCAACAACATCCTGCACATCATCAGCGCCAACGTGCAGCTGATGCTGCGCGCCGAAGGGCCGATGAACAAGAAGCGCCTGCACAGCATCCTCGACGCGGTCGACCGCGGCGCCAAGCTGGCCGGCCAGCTGCTGGCCTTCGCGCGGCGCCAGCCGCTGCATCCGACCGTGGTCGACGTGTCGCAGCTGCTGGAACGGGTCGACAGCCTGCTGCTGCGCGCGGCCGGCGACAGCGTCACGGTCGAGCGCAGCGCGCCGCCCGACCTGTGGCCGACCCTGGTCGATCCCAACCAGCTCGAGAACGTGCTGCTCAACCTGGTCATCAATGCGCGCGACGCCATGGACGGCGCCGGCACCATCGCCTTGCGCCTGGCCAACGTGACGGTCGACAGCGAGGCGGCCCAGGCCGGCCCCGCGCTGGCCGATCCGGAATTGACGCCGGGCGACTACGTGCAAGTTGCCGTCAGCGACACCGGCCAGGGCATGCCGCGCGAGGTCATGGAGCGCGCCTTCGAACCCTTCTTCACCACCAAGCCCGAGGGCAAGGGCACCGGCCTGGGCCTGTCGATGGCGCACGGCTTCGTGCGCCAGAGCGGCGGCCACATCCGCCTGGCCAGCACCCCGGGCCAGGGCACCACCGTCACCATCTACCTGCCGCGCCACGTGGCGCCGGCGCTGCGCGGCGCCGCCGGCGTCGAGGCTGAAGCAGGCGTCCCCTCCTGAACCCGCCTTACCCGCGGCGCATGAAGCCGGCCACCGGCTTGTTGTTTTATATTGACAAAAGCGGTAATTCGGATGCCATTTTATTTCCTTCTGTTATCATCCGCTGACATAAGGAAATATCACCAATTCTAACCAAATCGGGCAGCGCGCCTTCCCAGGCCGCTGACGTGGTATGCGCTTACTTGTCCGCCCTCTCCGTTTTCCAGCAGGTCGACTGTCCGCCGCGCTCCTCCTGACCGGCATGTTGGAATCGGTTCCGGCGGCGGCCGCGCCTGGCGATGCGCCCGCGCTGGCCGACGTGCCGCTCGAGGCGCTGATGGGCATGAAGATGGTCCAGGCCGCGTCCAAGTTCGAGCAGCTGATCAGCGAAGCCCCTGCCGCCGCCAGCGTCCTGACGTCCGACGACATCCGCGCCCATGGCTGGCGCACCCTGGCCGATGCGCTGGCCTCCCTGCCCGGGCTGTACACCACCGACGACCGCAGCTACAGCTACCTGGGCGCGCGCGGCTTCCTGCGCCCGGGCGACTACAACAGCCGCTTCGTGCTCCTGATCGACGGCGCGCGCACCAACGACGCCGTCTACGACCAGGCCATGCTGGGCAACGAAGGCCTGGTCGACATGGACATGGTGCAGCGCGTCGAGTTCATTCCCGGCGCCGGTTCGGCCATGGCCGGGTCGAACGCGCTGTTCGGCGTGATCAACGTGGTCACCCGCGACGGCAATGCGCTCGCCGGGCCGCGCGTGGCCCTGGCGGCGGGCAGCCACGGCGAACGGCGCCTGCGCACCAGCCACGGCTGGCACGGCCAGCAGGGCGCCGACCTGCTGCTCGCGGCCAGCGTCCTCACGCGCGACGGCGATACCCTGTATTACCCGGAATTCGACGCGCCCGACACGCACAAGGGCATCGCGCGCGGGGGCGACGGCGAGCAGGCGCGCCAGTTCCTGTTCAAGGCCGGCTACGGCGGCTTCACGCTCTCGGCCAACCACGTCCACCGCAGCAAGGGCACCCCCACCGCGTCCTTCGGCACCGTGTTCGGCGCGCCGAACCGGACCATGGATACGCACAGCGTGGCCCGGCTGGCCTACACGCGCAGCCTGGCGCCCGGACTGGTCCTGTCGGCCCAGGCGCTGTGGGGCAAGGCCGACTACCTCGGCCACTATTATTATCCCGGCGATGCCGGCCGCGGCCTGCTGGACAACGTCGACGGCGCCCATGCGCGCTGGTCGGGCCTGAACCTGCACGCCACGCTGACCCGCCTCCCCGGCCACAAGATCCTGCTGGGGGCCGACCTGGAGCACGACGCGCGGCGCGACCTGTTCAACTACAACGCCCGGCCCTACGCCTTGCTGCTCGACGAGCGCCGCTCGGCCGACAAGCGCGGCGTGTTCGTCGAGGACGAGATGCGGCTGGGCGAGCGCGTGCTGGTCAACGCCAGCCTGCGCCACGACCGCCACAGCACCGGCGCGCGCAGCACCAGCCCGCGCGTGGCCCTGCTCTACCGCGCCGCGCCCGGCAGCACCGCAAAGCTCATCTACGGCACGGCCTTCCGGGTGCCGAACGCCTACGAGATGTACTACCACGTGGAAGAGGAAGGCGGCCAGCTGCCCAACCCGGACCTGGCGCCGGAACGCATCCGAACCCTGGAGGCCGTGTTCGAGCAGGCCTACGGCGCCAGCGGCCATGCGCGCCTGTCGCTGTTCACCTACCGCATGCGCGACCTGATCTCGCAGCAGCAGGACGAGGCCAGCGGCCTGCTCATCTTCCGCAACCTCGACCGCGCCGAGGCGCATGGCCTGGAAGCCTCGGCCGAGCAGGTCAGCGCCAGCACGGCGCGCCTGCGCGCCAGCTATACCTGGCAGCGCGCCGTCGACGGCGCCGGCCAGGTGCTGCGCGCCTCGCCGCGCCACCTGCTCAAGTTCAACGGCGTGCTGCCGCTCTTCGGGGATGGCGGCGATGCGCGCGCCCGCCTGGGCGGCGAGTTCCAGTGCCTGTCCGCGCGCCTGGCCGAGCGGGGGCGCGTGGGCGGCTATTGCGTGGCCAACCTGACCCTGTCGAGTTCGCGTCTGCTGCCGGGCGCGGAGTTGTCGCTGAGCGCCTACAACCTGTCCAGCCGCCGCTATGCCGATCCGGCCGGCCCGGCCTTCGTGCAGGACGCGCTGCAGCGCCAGGGCCGCACGCTCTACGCCAAGCTGGCGTTCGGGTTCTGAGATGCGGCGCGGCCTGGCACGCTTGGCGAACCTGGCGGGCATCGCGGCCGGCGGCGCCCTGCTGGCCGTCTCCTGGCCCGCGCCGGCCCAGGTGCGCGACGTCGACATGAAGGCAGCCTATATCTACAACTTCGCCCAGTTCACCACCTGGCCGGAAAGCCGTCCACGGCCCCCTGGCGCGCCGCTGTCCGTGTGCGCCGACCGCGCCAGCGTGCTGTGGCCGGCGCTGCTGGCCTACAACGGCAAACCCGTCAGCGGGCGCGCCTGGCAGTTGCTGGACGCGGACGCGCGTCCCGGCGCCGCGGGCTGCGACATACTGGTGCTGGGCCGCGCCGCCGGGGCCGTGCCGGCGCCGGCCGTCCCGGGTTTGCTGGTCGTGCGCGACGGCGCCGCCGGCGCGGGGACCACCGCGGCCGCGGTCACGCTCACCCTGGTCGACGACGACGAGCAGCTGCGTTTCGACGTCGACACCCGCGAGGCGGCGCGCAGCGGCTTGCGCGTGAGCTCGAAACTGCTGCGACTTGCAAGGAACGTGTTATGAATTCCGGCCCCGCCACCCGTCTGCCGCGCATCGCGCGCATGCTCGGCGCAGGCCAGCTGCTCGCCGCCGCCGCCGCCCTGAGCGTGGTCGGCGGCACCCTGCTGGCCTACCAGTTCGTCACCCTGCGCCACGGCTTGCAGGCCGACGTCGGCATCCACGCGCAGGTGCTGGCCGAGAACATCTCGGCTCCGCTGATGTTCGGCGACCGCGAAGCGGCCGGCGACATCCTGAACGCTTTCAAGGCCGACCCGGCCCTGGTCGACGCCATCGTCTACGACGAGGGCGGGCACGAATTCGCTGCCTTCCGCCGCAACACCTCCGCCCCCGGCACCCTGGCCCAGCTGGCGCCCGCCTGGTTCGGCCCGGTGGTGGTGCAGCAGGAGATCGTGCACCGCGGCCGGCCGCTGGGGCGCATGCTGCTGCGCGCCGACACCGGCGCCATCTCGACCTCGCTGCAGAACTACGGCGTCCTGTTCGGCCTGGCCTCGGCCGGCGCCCTGCTGGCCAGCGCGCTGATCTCGCGCCGCAGCCGTGCACGCGTGGCGCGCGCCGAAGCCAAGCTGGCCTATCTCGCCTATACCGACCCGGTGACGGGCCTGCCGAACCGGCGCGCCGGCCAGGAAGAGCTGGACGCGGCCCTGGTCCAGGCCAGGGACCAGGACGGCTGCGTCGGCCTGGTCCTGATCGACCTGGACAACTTCAAGGTGGTGAACGACAGTGCCGGCCACGCCGCCGGCGACCAGCTGCTGCACGAAGTGGGTACGCGCCTGCGGGCGGCGGCCCGTCCCGGCGACCTGGTGGGGCGCTTCGGCGGCGACGAATTCATCGTGATCGCCCGGCAGGTGGCCTCGGGCGCCGAGCTGCGCGAGATCGCCGAGACCCTGATGGAGGCGCTGCGCCGCCCGCTCCAGCTGGATGCCCTTGAAGCGATCGTCACCGGCAGCGCGGGCACCTGCGTATTCCCGCAGGACGCCGCGACCGCGAGCGAATTGGTGTGCAATGCCGACGCCGCGCTGTACCACGCCAAGGGCAGCGGGCGCAACCGCGTGGGCGAATTCCAGCCGGCGATGATGCACGCCACCCAGCGCCGCGCGCGCCTCGAGCGCGAGCTGCGCCGCGCGCTCGAGACCGAAGGCCTGGCGGTGTTCTACCAGCCGCAGTTCGACTGCGCCAGCGAGCGCCTGGTGGGCGTGGAGGCGCTGCTGCGCTGGATGCATCCGGAGCACGGCTTCATTGGCCCGGACGAGTTCATCCCGATCGCCGAGGAATGCGGACTGATCGTCGAGATCGGCCGCTGGGTGCTGGAGCGGGCCTGCCGCGACGCGCTCGACCTGGGCCGGCGCTGCGGCGAGCCGCTGCACGTGGCGGTGAACGTCTCGGCACGCCAGTTCCGCGAGAAGGATTTCGTGCGCGACCTGGAACAGATCCTGGCGCGCACCGGCCTGCCGCCGGGGCGGCTGGAGCTGGAGCTGACCGAGAGCATGCTGATGGAAGACCGCAGCGCCGCGATCGAATTCATGCACGCGGTGCGCGCGCTCGGCGTGCGCCTGTCGATCGACGACTTCGGCACCGGCTACTCCTCGCTGTCCTACCTGCAGTCCTTCCCGATCAACCAGCTCAAGATCGACCGCAGCTTCGTGCGGCCGCTGCCGGAGTCGGGCCAGATGCTGGCCGGCGCGGTGATCGGCCTGGCCCACGATTTCGGCCTGACCGTGGTGGCCGAAGGCGTCGAGGACCGCGCCCAGCTGGCCTGGCTGCAGCGCGCCGGCTGCGATTATGCGCAAGGCTATCTGCTGGGCCGGCCGATGCCGCTGGCGGCGATCCAGGAACTGGCCGCATCGGTCCAGGCGGCGTGAGCCCCGCATGCTAGAGTAAGGCATGCGACTGTTCTACAACATTGCGGGCGTGCTGGCGGTGGCGCTCGGGATCCTGGGCATCTTCCTGCCGCTGCTGCCGACCACGCCCTTCCTGCTGCTGGCCTCGGCCTGCTTCGCGCGCGGCTCGAAGCGCCTGCACCGCTGGCTGCTCTCGCACCGCGTGTTCGGCGAATACCTGCGCAATTTCGAGGAAGGACGCGGCATCCCGCGCAAGGCCAAGATCGTCGCCACCGTGCTGCTGTGGCTCTCCCTGCTGGGCGCGATGCGCCGCGTCGACCACCTGGGGCTGCAGGCGCTGCTGCTGGCGACCGGCATCGCCGTCAGCACCTACATGTGGCGCTACCTGCCCACATTGCGCACCAGCCCGCCTCCCGGCCGTCCTTCCGACCAGGCCTGAACCGTCAGCACGCCTTGACGAAGCGGCCGCGCCGGTCGGCCGGATAGCTGAGCACGAATGATGCCGCGCACGGGCCCGGACCCTGCGCGCTGCGTCATCTCAGCTACACTCATGCCATCACTACAAGGAGAACACGATGTCCGACAGTCTTGACCGCCAATTCCTCGACCTGCACGAGCAAGGCCTGCTGCTGCTGGCGAACTGCTGGGACCCGGGCAGCGCCCGCATCGCCGCCCTGGCCGGCGCGTCCGCGCTTGCCACCAGCAGCGCCGCTGTCGCCTGGTCCCACGGCTACCCGGACGGCGGCAAGCTGCCGCCGCACTTGCTGGTGGAAACCGCCTCCCGCATCGCCGCCCTCAACGCCCTGCCGCTGACGGTCGACATGGAAGCCGGCTACAGCGACGACCCGGACGAGGCGGCGCGCGTGGCCGACGAGCTGATGGTGGTCGGCGTGGTCGGCATCAATATCGAGGACGGCGCGGGCACGCCCGAGCTGATGTGCGCCAAGATCGCCGCCATCCGCCGCGCCGCGCAGAAGCGCGCCGTGAGCCTGTTCATCAATGCGCGCTGCGATGTCTTTCTGCGCGGCCTCGCGCCGGAAGACGGGCGGGTGGCGGCCGTGCTCGAGCGCGCCGCGCGCTATCAGGAAGCCGGCGCCAGCGGCCTGTTCGTGCCGGGCCTGCGCGATCCGGGCGAGATCGCGGCGGTCGTGGCCGGCACCGCGCTGCCGCTGAACGTGATGGCCCTGCCCGGCCTGCCGTCCCCCGCGCAGCTGCGCGAACTGGGCGTGCGCCGCCTGAGCGCCGGCTCGGCCATCGCCGAAGGCATGTTCGGCTACGTCAAGGGTTTCACCGAACATTTCCTGGCCACGGGCGGACTCGACGCGCCGCCGGCCGGCCCTGCGCGCTACAGCGAGCTCAACACCTGGATGGAAAGCCGCGAGGCAGCGGCCTGAAGCGGATGCGCCGGGGAGCAGGCACTGAGCTGGGCGGGCTCGCATCGTGAAGCCCGTCTTTTCCACATAATGGACGCTGATCGCATCGATAGGCAGATTCGCTATGGAGCTTTTGTTTCTAGGCACATCCTCGGGCACGCCGACCCGGCAGCGCAACATGTCGGCCGTGGCCTTGCGCATGCGCGGCGCCCGCCCGTGGGTACTGGTCGATTGCGCCGAAGGCACCCAGCACCGGCTGCTGCGCGCGCCGCTGTCGCTGATGCACCTGCAAGCGGTATTCATTACCCATTTGCACGGGGACCATTGTTACGGCTTGCCGGGCTTGCTGGCCAGCGCCGGCATGCTCAACCGGACCGAGCCGCTGGTGCTGGTCGGACCCGCACCGCTGCGTCCCATGCTCGAGTGCATCATGGAATCGACCCAGCTGCGGCTGCCTTATCCGGTGTCCTGGCTGCTGCCGGAAGACTTGGCCGGCGTCTCCGTACTGCCCGAGTTCACGGTCAGCGCCGCGCCGCTCTCGCACCGCCTGCCCTCCTATGCCTACGGCTTCACGGAGGCGCGGGTGGAGCGCAAGCTCGATCTCGATCGGCTGCGGGCGGATGGCGTGCCGGCTTCGCCGCTGTGGGGCGAGATCCAGCAGGGGCGCGACGTGACGCTGGCGGATGGGCGCCGCCTTGCCGCCGAAAACTACCTGTTGCCCGGACGGCGGCCGCGCACGGTCGTCATTGCCGGCGATAACGACACGCCCGAACTGCTCGCCGGACAGGCGCACGGCGCCGACGTGCTGGTCCATGAGGCGACCTATACGCAGGAGATCCTGGAGAAGGTGGGGCCGGGTCCCCAGCACAGTTCCGCGCTGAAGGTCGCGCGCTTCGCGGCGCAGGCAGCGGTCAGGAATCTCGTGCTTACCCACTTCAGTCCGCGCTACCAGGAGGGCGAGGGCCCCCTGTCGCTGTCGGCCATCGAGGCCGAAGCGCGGACAGCCTATGACGGCCCCTTGTTCCTGGCGCGCGACCTGGACCAGCTCGTTCTCGACCGCCAGGGAGGCCTGGAGCGCGCAGAGGTCTGAGTCTGTTTATCCTGCTCATGGTGTCGGTTTTATTTACACTCTCACCGGGCAGGCCGCACTGTATTTATAAAAATCAACTACTTAGTTGCTTGGCATACAAATTGCTCAAAGGAATCCACAATTATTTTCATAACAATTAGGGATTCCCATGAGCAACCTAAAATTTGTCACCACCCTGTCGCTGCTGGCCGGACTGGCCCTGCCCCTGGCGGCACAAGCCGGCGTTGTTCCGACCGGCATCCAGGCCGGCGTCAGCGCCGCCACCGTGACCGGCTGGGGCTGGAAGGAATGCCACCGTTCGGTGGCGAACTCCGCGACCTCGATCTCCGGCGTGCTGGATACCTGCCAGGGCACCCACCTGATGATGGGTTATGCCAGCACCGCGGGCCAGTACGACATACTTGGCGCCGGAACCTACGCGGCCGTGACCGCGGTCACCTACGCGGACTCCAGCTCGGACAACAACGGCACTACGCTGGACAACTGGTCGAACGGGCTGAACTTCTACCGTACCGCTGGCACCGGTTCCTGGGGTTTCACCACCAACACCAAAACCGAGCTGAACAGCGCCGACATCTTCCTGCTGAACGGTCTGCAACAGCAGAACGGACAGGTCGAAGGCGAACTGTCGAAGGGGCTGTCCTTCCACGTCTACAACGGCAACCTGAGCGCCGGCTGGGTGTACAACATCACCGGCAGCAACGAAATGCCGATGATGAGCGGCGACCGCGTCTTCCTGTCGTACACGGAACAGAGCGCCGACGTGCCTGAGCCGGGCATCCTGATGCTGATCGGTATCGGCCTGGCCGGCGCCGGCCTCGCACGCCGCCGCAAGGTGTAAGCTCATTCCGTTTCCCCAAGCCCCCTGATGCGGGCTTTTTTTCGTCCTGTGCGGCTGGGAACAGAAGCCGGCGCCGCCGCGCGTATGCTCGGCGGACAATCATGGGAGGGCGCATGGAAAAGCAGCCATTCGATATCGCCGTGGCGCTCGCGCGCATCGAGCGGGCCGTGCAGCCCTGGCCGAAGGCCGCCCTGTTCCAGCTGGCCGAGGAAGGCCATACCTCCGTGTTCGAGCAGCTGCTGGCCTGCATCATTTCGATCCGTACCTATGACGAGGTGACCTTGCCGGTGTCGCGCAAGCTGTTCGCCCGGGCCCGCACGCCGGCGGCGGTCGGACAGTTGTCGTGGGAGGAGCTGGACGGCTTGCTCAGCCCGAGCACTTTTCATGAGCGCAAGGCCAACCAGATCCTGGCGATCGCGCGCCAGGCGGAAGAGTCGTTCGGCGGCGTCTTGCCCGGCGACCGCGAGGTGTTGCTGTCCTTCGCCGGCGTCGGCCCCAAGTGCGCCAACCTGGTGCTGGGCGTGGCCTGCGGCGCCCCGGTCATCAGCGTCGATATCCACGTCCACCGGGTGACCGGGCGCTGGGGCTATGTGAAGGCGTCGACGCCGGAGAAAACCCTGCTGGCGCTGGAAGCGGCGCTGCCGGAGCCGTTCTGGATCGACATCAACCGCTTGCTGGTTCCGTTCGGAAAGCACATCTGCACCGGAAACCGGCCGCGCTGCTCGACCTGCCCCGTGCTGGACATGTGCCGGCAGGTAGGCGTGACGGAGCACCGCTAATCCTTGTGCCCTGCGCTGCTGTCGTATTCGCGCATCGCGGCGCGGCCTCCGCTGTCCCCCTGCAGGAGCCGCCGTGCCGGATGGCGCGGCCGGTTTCCCTCTCTGCGCACCCCGCATCCCTGGACTCCTGTCGTGTCCGCCATAGGACAAAAGTACTGGGTAAATAGGTTCGCCTGTCCCATGACCGCGTGTCGGACTATGCCTACACTGAGTTGCAGCTTAGTTCGCTATATGTCGCTTCCAGACAAGGAATGCTTGCCTGGTCTCCACACGCAGGAATAAGCATCCAGTTCAACAATACTCAGGGATCCCGCCATGGCCGCCACGCGCACTGTCTTCATCGATACCGCATTGTCCAATTACGCATCGCTTGCAGAGCAATACGATACCGATCTCTTCAATGTCGTCCTGCTGGACGGCGCAAGCCCGGCTTCGGCGCAAATCCAGGATTGGCTGAACAGCCACCCGGACAGCGCCGGCGACATCAACGTGGTTTCCGCCAGCAATAGCGTGACCGGTTTGTTCACGCCGCGCATCGTGTTCATCGATGCGAGCGTCGCCGATCTGGGCACCGTCATCGCCGGCGTGCCGGCCGACGCCACCGTGGTCGTGCTCGACGCCAGCCGCGATGGCGTGCAGCAGATCCATGATTACCTGGCCGCGAACCAGGGCCAGGTGGGCGCCATCGACATCGTTACCGGCCTCGCCAGCATCGATGTCGTTTCCCACGGCTCGCCCGGCGAACTCATGCTCGGCTCGACCGTCCTCAACGCCGCCAATCTTGCCGACTACGGCAGCCAGCTCGCCGCCATCGGCAGCCACCTGACGGCCGGCGCCGATCTGCTGCTGTATGGCTGCGATGTGGCGAGCGGTGCCGTCGGCCAGCAGTTCATCTCTGCCCTGGCGGAGGCTACCGGGGCGGACGTGGCGGCGTCGAACGACCTGACCGGCAGCGCAACCGCGGGCGGCGACTGGGTGCTCGAAGCGAATACGGGCACGATCGAAACAGCGGCGCTCAATATTGCCGACTACGAAGGTGTTCTGGATACGACCGCATCCATCACCGCCCTCAAACTCTCGTCGGATACCGGCAGCTCGTCCAGCGATTTCGTTACCAAGACAGCCACCCAGACAATTACCGGCAGTTTCACAGCCTCGGTCAATGGCAACGCTGCAACGCCCACGATCTTCGTCTCTGCCGACGGCGGCGCAACGAAGACGCAGGCCAGTGTCAACTACATCGACAATGCCGGCAGCGGCACCTTCTCGGTGACGGTAAGCCTGGTCGCGGGCCCCGGCAAGACTCTCCAGTTCTGGACCGGACCGAACGGCAACAATCTGATTAGCGGATCCGCGCAGGCATATACACTGGACACGACGGCGCCGGCCACAACAGTCAGCACGATCGCCTTGAGTAAGGACAGCGGCGCCAGCGCCAGCGACTTCATCACCAACGCCGCCTCCCAGACGATCAGCGGGACGCTGAGCGCCAACACGGCGGTGGGCGAGGTGGTGCGTGTTTCGCTGGACAATGGCGCCACCTGGCAGACTGCCAGCAATACGGTGGGACAAAACACCTTCAGCCTTTCCGGCGTCACGCTGAGCGGCAGCGGCACGCTGATAGTCCAGGTCGAGGATGCGGCCGGCAACGCGGCGCCGGCGCGCTCGCAGGCCTATGTGCTGGACACGGTCGCGCCGACAGCCAGCGCTCTCACCCTGCGCGACCTGAGCGATTCGGGCATTGCCGGCGATGGCATTACCAGCGACAAGTCGTTTCTCCTCGACCTGTCGGCCAATGATCCGGCTGCCAGTATGAGCTTTGAAGTGTCGCACAATGGCGGCGCCTTCAGCAGCACGTCTTCCTCGCAGACCAACCTGGCCGACGGCAATTATCAATTCCGCGCCCGTGTGACTGATCTCGCCGGCAACTCGACGACGACGAACACGGTCAGCATCACCATCGACGCCACGGCGCCGAACGCGCCGGGCATCACCGGGTTTACCGACAACAGCGGCTCGGTGCTGGACACGCTGACCAACGACACGACGCCGACCATCACGATCTCGGCCGAGGCCGACGTGACGGTCGACGTGTTCCGGGACGGGGTCCTGGTCGGGACGGCGACCCAGACTGCGCCCAACAGCGGGATCTACACCTTCACCTCGTCGGCCCTTGCCGACGGCAGCTACCAGTTCACGGCGCGCGCGACCGATGCAGCGGGCAATGCCAGCCCTGCATCGGCTGCGCAAACGATCGGTATCGACGCCACGCTGACGGCACCGACCGTGGCGCTGGCGAACGATGGCGGCGCGACAGGCGACGGCCTGACCAATGACGCCAGCCTGAGCTTCAAT
>CBIHLT010000070.1:0-21282 GCA_966210615.1 uncultured Massilia sp. | reverse complement strand
GTGATGGACCGCACCACCCTGGCGCGCAACCTGCAGCCGCTGGTGCGCGAGGAACTGGTGGTGATCCGCGCGAGCGAGCAGGACCGGCGCGAGCGGGTCATCGAACTCAGCCAGCGCGGGCGCGAGGTGATCACGGCCGCGCGTCCGGCCTGGGAGCGCGCCCAGCAGCTGTTCGCCGAGCGCTTCGGACCGGCCGAGGCCGAGCACATGCGCGCCATGATGGGGGCGGTCGTGGGCAGCGGCGTGCACGACCTGCTCGACAAGCCGGCGCCCGGTGGAGACGCGGATTGATCCTCGAAGTCGCGGTGCTGGATGTCCGTCCCGGCCAGGAAGCCGGTTTCGAGGCCGCCTTCCGCCAGGCCTCGCCCATCATCGCCGGCATGCGCGGCTACGTCTCGCACCAGCTGCAGCGCTGCATGGAGCGGCCCGGCCGCTACCTCCTGCTGGTGAACTGGGAAACGCTGGAAGACCACACGGTCGGTTTCCGCCAGTCGGCCGGCTACCAGGAGTGGAAGCGGCTGCTGCATCATTTCTACGATCCCTTTCCTACCGTGGAGCACTACAGGCAGGTGTAGTCGTCCTCCTTGTCCCGGATTTGACGCTTGACTGTCCAGCACTGGGCGGGCGCTATGTCTGTTTCCGCACTGAATAGCGCGATGCGCGGTCTTATGCTGAGGGTGTGACTCGGCCGGACATGCGTGCCGGGTCGGGAACATGACGGCACGAGCGAGCCGGTGACCGGGATCGACACCATGAAGACGCCTACCTCCACACCCATCGACGCCGGGACCGGCAAGGTCCCGGCGTCTCCCGAAAGAAGGCGCCGGGCCCCGCCCCTGTCGCTCGCTGCCTGGAAACAATTCGTCAAGCTCGCGAAACCCTATTGGCTGGGGGAGGAAAAGAAAGCGGCCTGGTCCCTGCTCCTGCTGCTCATCGTGCTGATGCTGGTCGAGACCAAGCTCGCGGTCATGCTCAACAACCAGGCCGGCGAAATGACCTCGGCCCTGGCGGGCAAGAACGGCGACCGCTTCTGGACGGCGGTGCGCGCCTGCCTGCTCACCCTGGCGTTCGCGGTGCCGGTCTACGCCTTCTACTATTACATGCGCGACCTGTTCGCCAACCAGTGGCGGCGCTGGCTCACCGGCCGCTTCCTCGACGGTTACCTGAAGGGCCGTAAATACTACGAGCTGGGCGCGGACAGCGGGATCGACAATCCCGACCAGCGCATCAGCGAGGACATCAATACCTTCACCGGCAGGTCGATCCATTTCCTGCTGATCTTCCTCGGCTCGATCATGCAGCTGGTGGCGTTCAGCGCCGTGCTGTGGTCGATTTCCCACCTGCTGGTCGGCGTGCTGGCGGCGTATGCGATCACGGGCACCGTCATTGCCCTCTACGTGTTCGGCAATCCGCTGATCCACCTGAATTTCTGGCAGCTGCGGCGCGAGGCCGATTTCCGCTTCAGCCTGATGCGCGTGCGCGAGAACGCCGAGTCGATTGCCTTCTACCGCGGCGAAGCGCAGGAACGGGCCCATATCGACAGCAGGTTCGAGACCGTGTTCCAGAACTTCGCCAGGCTGATCAGGAAGCAGCGCTCGCTCAACCTGTTCCAGCGCAGCTTCAGCCAGCTGACCCTGGTGTTGCCGGGCATGATACTGGCCGAACGGGTCTTGTCCGGCGAGCTGGAAGTGGGCCGGGCGGTGCAGGCGGCCGGCGCCTTCACCGCCGTGCTTGCCGCCGTCGGCGTCATCGTCGAGAACTTCGAGAGCCTGAGCCGCTTCGTGGCGGGCATCGACCGTCTGCAGGCCCTGTCCAGGCTGGTGCTGCCCGAGGACGCCGGTCCCGGGGAGCGGCAAGCCGGCATCCGGACCCAGCCGGGCAAGCAGCTGGCGCTGGAATCCCTGACCCTGCATCCGCCGCGCTCCGAACGGGTGCTCATCAGGGAGCTCAGCCTGAGCCTGAGGCCGGGCGATGCGCTGCTCATCACCGGCGACAGCGGTTGCGGCAAGAGCTCGCTGCTGCGCGCGATCGCGGGCTTGTGGCAGACAGGCAGCGGGACGATTCACCGTCCGCCCCTGGAAGCCTTCTTCTTCCTGCCGCAGAAGCCCTATCTGCAAGCGGGCAGCTTGCGCAGCCAGCTCATCTATCCCAGCACGGACTCGCGCCTGAGCGACGCGCGGCTGCTGGAGATCCTGGAACAGGTGCATCTGCCGCGCCTGGCCGAACGCGTGGGCGGACTGGACGCAATCAACGACTGGGAGAAGCTGCTGTCGGTCGGCGAGCAGCAGCGCCTGGCCTTCGGCCGCGTGCTGGTGCACCAGCCGGGCATCGTCATCCTGGACGAAGCGACCAGCGCCCTCGACAGCGCCAACGAAGCCTCGCTCTACGAGCGCCTGCGCGCCAGCGGCGCCACCCTGATCAGCATCGCTCACCGCGCCGCGGTGCTGCGCCACCATACCCATGTCTTACACCTGCTGGGCGAAGGCGCATGGGAAGTGCACGAAGCGGACGGCTACCGGTTCGGTGAATCCCGCTTTCATGACCGGCATGGACGGTATCAGTCCGCGCGAAATCCCTTGCCGGTCGCGGCCCAGTAGATCCCTCCATACAGGTGATGCAGGAAGACCGGATCACGGTAGGTCGCGGCCATGTGGCCCAGGCCGGTGTAGAACGCCCGTCCGCCGTCATACTCGTGGTACCAGGCCACCGGATGGAAAGCGCCCATGCCTTTCCCCTTCTTCTCGCCCCAGTCGGTCTCCGGCTTGTAGGTCGACTCGTCGACGCTCAGCAAATAATGCAGTTTCGCGCGCGCCGGGCCGTATTCGTACCATTCGTCGGTGAACAGCGTGCGCGGCGCGAAGCGTTCCATGCCGGGGAAGTTGCGCTGCTCGATTTTCAGCGCCGCGGTCTGCACCGCCGGGTGGATGTGGAACATGTGTCCCAGCATCGTCGTGTACCACGGCCAGCCATATTCCGTATCCGCCGCGCTGTGCACGCCCACATAGCCGCCGCCGCGCCGGATGTAGCGCTCGAAGGCGGCCTGCTGCTGCTCGTCCAGCACGTCGCCGGTGGTCAGCAGGAAGACCACCGCCTGGTACTTGGCCAGCTCGGCGTCGTTCATCACGCGGCCGGGATCGGCGGTCCAGAACACCTCGAAATCGTGGAGCTTGCCCAGCTCCCGGAGCGCCGTGACGCCCTCATGCACGGCCTCATGGTGCCAGCCGGCCGTCTTGGTGAACAGCAAAACCTTGAACTGGGCGGCCTGGACGGCAGGCATGGCGAGGATGCCGCACAGCGCGGCGCTTCGTAGCAGCATTTTCATCGGGTTGGCAAGGGCAGGATCGGAACGGATCACGCTAATGGAATCCTTTCCGCCTGTCAATTCCATCTTGTGTAACGCGGGCTGACAGCGCGCCCCGCAAGGCGTAGAGTGGATGGTGAACGGCCACACCGTGATGGAGGTTCATCATGTACAAGACCATCATCGTGCATGTCGACGGCGGTCCCCACCAGGACAGCCGCCTGCGCGCCGCCGCGCTGCTCGCGGCAAGCCACGGCGCCCATCTGGTCGGGAGCGCGGCCACCGGCATCTCGATGGCGAATTTCGCGATCCTCAACAGTTCCATGGCCATGCCGATCTCGAGCGAGGATTACCAGGCCTTGCGCGACGATGTCGCCGGCCTGCTCCAGCCTTTCGAGGAACAGGCGGCGCGCCTGGGTGCGCCATCGGTCGAGTCGCGCCTGGTCGATGACAACACGCGCTACGGCTTGCTGCTGCATTCGCGCTATGCCGACCTGGTGGTGCTGAGCCAGGACGATCCGCCCGGGGCCCATTCCGGCGGCGGACGCCACCTGCCCGAATTCGTGGCCCTGCATGGCCCGCGTCCCGTGCTGGTGGTGCCGGCCGCCTACCGTGGCGAGCCCATTCCCGGCAAGGTCGTGGCCGGCTGGGACGGCAGCCTGCAGGCGATCCGCGCGATCCACGCGGCGCTGCCCCTGCTGCAGGCCGCGCCGCTGGTGCGCCTGGTGCTGGTCAATCCGGAGACCCTGTCCGAGCTGCATGGCGAAGAGCCGGGCGCGGACATGGCGCTCTACCTGGCGCGCCACGGGGTGCAGGTGGAAGTCGTGGTCGAGCGCACCCGCGATACGCCGGGCGACGCCCTGATTGCGCTGGCCCACGACACCCGCGCCGGCCTGCTGGTGGCGGGCGCCTATGGCCACAACCGCTACCGCGAATGGGCGCTGGGCGGGGCCACGCGGGCGCTGCTGCACCGTGCTCCGGTACCCCTCCTGTGCGCGCACTGAGCCGGCATGCAAGTTCTTTGATACAGCTCAAGTAGCTCACCCGTTCGGAGAGCGAGACTGCCCTATTCCCCCATATCCATCCGATACGCATTGCCATGACTGCCACCCGCATCCCCGCCAGCAGCACCCGCGCCATGTGCGCCGCCATCCGCCACGCGCGCAAGCAGTTGTGCACCCGCCTCCTGCATGCCGCCTCGGCGCCGGACGAGCGCTTCGTGCGCGAGTTCCCGTCCGTGGTCGCCGCCATCGAGGCCGGCTTTCGCCACGAGGAGATGGTCATGGAAGCCCTCGCCTGCGAGAGCCTGCACGAGCACCGGGCCGAGAACGCCACCCTGCTGGCGGCGCTGCACCGCGTGACGCCGCTGGTCGAGGACGGCGACGTCGACCTGGGCCGCCAGGTGCTGGCCGCGCTGCGCGACGTGCTGTCCCTGCACCGCCTCACCACCGACCTGGCGCTGGCGGTCGCGGCGCGCCCCTCCCCTGGCCGCATCCGCGTGCGCGGCCCGCGCGCGGGCATGGTCCACGTGCCGCCGCACCCGCGCCATGCACGCTGAGGTGCCGCGAGCCAGCTCAGCCCCGGCCGCCTGCGCCGGATGATCTTGCCCGATACCATGAATACGCCCGCGCCTTTGTCATGCAGGGTTTCCGGATGGCGCGGCACGGGGGCGGCATAGGCGGCGACCACTTCCCAGATGAAGAAGTTGTAGCTGTCAACCAGGCTGTCGTCGTGCAGGCGGCACGCGAACCGGGCATGGCATTCGCGGATCGCCGGCGCCGCACCTGTTCGGCCGGTTCGGGCGTCATGCCGAAGGCTTCGAACCTGTCGAGCTCGCTGCCCGTGGTCGAACCGAGCTGCAGCACCTGTTCGGTGAGCGCAGTGGTCGGCAGCTTGATCACCGCCCATGCCTTGAGCGAGAGCGGACGCGCCGTGGGCAAGATCGTGCTCTACGTGGGCACGCCCTGACGAGCTGGCGGCGGGGCAAGCTGCGCTGGATGCCGCTATACTGCGCGAACCATGCGCATCCAGCTCTTTTCCGACCTGCACCTCGAACGTTACCCGGCTTTCCAGCCCGTCATCGCCGCCGATACCGATGTGGTGATCCTGGCCGGCGACATCGGCTCCTACCAGTCCGGCTCGCGCCTGGAGAGCCTTGATTTCGGCCTGGAACGCTTCGCGCCGCGGGATGGCCGCACCGTGCTGTATGTGCCGGGCAACCATGAATTCGACGGGCTCGAGTTCGACGAGACCTATGCCCGGCTGCGCGCCACCTGCGAGCGTCTGGGCATCGTCTGGCTCGACCGCGAAACCGTCACCATGGGCCGCGTCCGCTTCATCGGCACCACCCTGTGGGCCGACTTCGACGCCCTCGCCTTGCGCGAGAAGGAATTGACCAAGCAGCTGCAGCAGCGCGCCAAAGCCTTTCGCGCCGCCAACTACTATCTCAGCAAGAACACCACGCTCAAGGCGGGCGTGCCGGTGCTGGCCGAGGAGATGCGCGAGATGTCGCTCGACTGCCAGGCCTGGTTGCGCGGCGCCCTGGCCCTCCCCTTCGACGGCGTCACGGTCGCCGTCACCCATTTCGCACCCAGCCTGCAAAGCGCCGATCCGCGCTACGGCATCACGCCCGGCACCGCGGGTTTCTGCAACGCCATGGACGACATGCTGGCCCTGGCTGACATCTGGGTCCACGGTCACTTGCACTGCCACAACGACTACGTGGTAACGGGGACCGACAAGGGCCGCGCCTGGTCCTGCCGCGTGGTCGCCAACCCCCTTGGCTACCTCAGCAAGGGTGAACAGGAAGCTTTCCGCCCGGACCTCGTCATCGACCTCTAAAGGGTGTAGTCTCTGAGTTACGCGAATCGGTTGACAGCGCGACGAATCGGTTTGATCCACATCAAGCAGGTATTGCCAGAGGCTCGCCATCCTTCGCGGATGCAGCAGTCGAATCACATGCTCATGTGGGCAAAGGCAATGCGATGTCCGTGTTCTTCCCCAGTCCGGCGCAGCCCCCCTCCGGCTTGCGTGCGGGCCGGCGCTTCCGTTTCTTTGCGGGTCGTCCGCGGCAGCCGCCGCCGCTGACACCCGAGCAAACGCGCCAGCTGAACCAGTGCGCCGACCAGACCGTCGAGCGCCTGCTGCCCGCGCTCGGGCCGGCCCTCGGCGCCTGTGTCCTGATGCTGGGCGCCTGGGACCTGCTGCTCGGCCACCCGCAAGGACTGCAGCTGCTCCTGCTGCGCCTGTCCCTGGTCGCGGCCGGCGCCCTCGCCTGGTTCAAGACCCGGATTCCCTGGTCGCCCACCTGGCGCTGCGTGCTGCTCTACGCCACCCACACGGCGGCCTTGTTCCTGTGCGCCAGCACCTTCGAAAACGGCTTGTTGCATGGCACGCCGGCGCTGGTCGCATCCATGCTGAGCATCGGACTGGTCGATCCACGTCCGCTGCGCTGCCTGCTGGTACTGGCGATGCCGCTGCTGGCCTATGCCGTGCTGGGCGCCATCGCCTTGCCCGCACCGATGTGGCTGGCAGGCCTGGCGGCCTGCGGTGCGGCCTTGCTGCTGGCGCTGAGCCTGTCGCGCGTCAACGGCTGCCTGCGGCGCGATGTCTGGCTGCGCGAGCAGCAACTGCTCGACGCCTGCCGCCACGACAGCCTGAGCGGCGCCCTGTCGCGCGCCTACGTCACCGAGCTGGCCGAGCGCGACCTGGCCCTGGCCCTGCGCCACGGCCGCCCGCTGGCGGTGGCGATGATCGACATCGATTACTTCAAGGGCGTCAACGACCGCCACGGCCACGACGCCGGCGACGCCGTGATCCGTGCGCTGGTGGCGACCTGCCTGCGCAGCCTGCGCGGCAGCGACTACATTGGCCGCCTGGGCGGCGAGGAATTCGTCTGCGTGATGCCGGAAACCCGGGCCGGCGAAGCGCTCGCCTGCGCCGAGCGCATCCGCACCAGCTTCGCCGCCCTGCGCATGAACTCCACCATCGGACCGATGCGCTGCACGATCAGCATCGGCGTCAGCGTGCTCGACAAGCATGGCGCCTGGGGCGAGCTGCTGCGCGACGCCGATGTGGCCCTGTACCGGGCCAAGACCTCGGGCCGCAACCGCACCCTGCTGGCGCCCAGCGCCCTGCATGGCCAGCGCGCCTGAGGCCAGCATCGCCGTCCCGGCGCCCGGCCGCCCTAGGCCAGGTACTGGCCCCCATTGACGTCGATGGTCGCCCCCGTGATGAACCCGGCCGCGTCGTCCGCCAGGAAGACCACGGTACGCGCAATGTCGGCCGCCGTACCCAGGCGCCCGGCGGGAATGCCGTCCGTGATCGCCGCCAGCACATCGGGCCGCATGGCGGCCACCATGGGCGTGTCGCAATAACCGGGCGCGATGGCGTTGACGGTGACATTGCGGGCCGCGTTTTCCAGCGCCAGCGCCTTGGTGAAGCCGAGGATGCCCGCCTTGGCCGCCGCGTAATTGCACTGGCCGACCTGGCCCTTGCGCGCGTTGATCGAGCTGATGTTGACGATGCGGCCGAAGCCGCGCGCGCGCATGCCCTCGACCACCGGGCGCGTCATCGCGAACATGGAGCCGAGATTGGTCTGTATGACGCTCCACCATTGCTCCTCGGTCATCTTGTGGAACATGGCGTCGGCCGTGATGCCGGCGTTGTTCACCAGGATCCCGACCGGTCCCAGCTCGGCCTCGACCCGCGCCACGCCGTCGCGGCAGGCGGCGGCGTCCGACACGTCCCAGCGGTAGACGGGAATGCCGTGCTCCTGCTGGAACTGCCGCGCCTCCTCGTCGTCAACCAAATAATTGGCCGCTACCCGATGGCCGCTGTCGCGCAAGGCCAGGGCAATCGCCTTGCCCAGTCCGCGCGCACCGCCCGTCACGATCGCCGTTCTGCCCATGCTGCCTCCTCCTGGCTTCCAAGCCGCCGCCCTGCCACTATGGCCGTGCGCACGGATGCGGATCTGATCTGCGTCAAAGCTGCATGACTGGCATTCGGCCTTCCCGGTGCTCAAGCCGCTGCGTCCAGCGCGCCGAGCAAGTCCCCGGCCTTGGCCGGCTTGGTCAGGTGGACGTCGAAGCCCGCACGCAGGGCCCGCTCGACATCCTCCTTCTGGCCGTAGCCGGTCAGCGCCACCAGCCGCAGTCCCGCCCCTCCCGGCCGGCCGCGCAGGGCCTGGGCCAGTGCG
The DNA here is from genome assembly GCA_966210615.1 of uncultured Massilia sp. Classification (GTDB taxonomy): domain Bacteria; phylum Pseudomonadota; class Gammaproteobacteria; order Burkholderiales; family Burkholderiaceae_D; genus Telluria. Next base: position 12,784 of record CBIHLT010000070.1, on the reverse strand, counting down.
TAGCCGTCCATGTCCGGCAGCCCGATGTCGAGGATGGCGGCGGCCGGCAGGCGCCGCCCGGCGGCGCGCAAGGCCTGCGCCGCCGTATGCGCCACCTCGACCTCGTGTCCCATGTCCTCGAACAGCGCGGCGGTGAGCGCGGCCGCGTCCTCGTTGTCGTCGACCACCAGGATACGCCGCCGCGCGCCCTGGCGCTGTTCCAGCAGCGGCGCAGGCGCCTCAGCGGGCCGCCCGAGCGGCAGCACGATCTCGAAGCGGCTGCCCAGGCCGGGGCCGGCGCTGTGGGCGCAGGCGCTGCCGCCGTGCAGCTCGACGATCTTGCGCACGATGGCCAGCCCCAGCCCCAGGCCGCCGGTGCGGCGCGCCAGCGGCTGCGGCGCCTGGAAGAAGGGTTCGAAGACCTGGGCCAGCAGGCCGCCGGTCATGCCCACGCCGTTGTCGCGGACCGACAGCACGGCCTTGCCGTCCGCCTCGCGCAGGCTCACGCGCGTGGCGCTGCTGCCGAAGCGCGCGGCATTGGACAGCAGGTTGCCCAGCACCTGCGCCAGGCGCGTCTCGTCGCCGTCGACCCACAGCGCGTCCGGCGCCTCGAGCGTCACCGGCTCGCCGGCGCGCGCGGCCACCGCGTGGCGCAGCACCTCGGCCAGGTTCAGCGGACGCAGGTCGATGCGCAGCTTGCCGGAGGTGATGCGCGACACGTCCAGCAGGTCGTCGACCAGGCGCTTCAGGTGGTCGACCTGGCGCCGCATGATGGCGCGCTCGCGCTGGGCGGCGGTTTCGCGCCGCAGGTCCATCATGTCGAGCGAGGCCAGGATGGGGCTGAGCGGGTTGCGCAGCTCGTGGCCGAGCATGGCGAGGAAGGCGTCCTTGGCCTGGCCCGCATGGCGCGCCTGGTCCAGGGCCTCCTCCTGCCGCGCCAGCGCCTGTTCCAGCGTGGCGAGCAGGCGCGCGCGTTCCCGCTCATGGGCCGCACGCTGGCCGGCTGCCGTTTCCAGGGCCTGGCCCATCTGGCGGAATTCCTTGATGCGGGAAGGCGGCACCTTGACGACCTCGCCTTCACCCAGCGCGCTGGCGGCGGCCTGGACGGCGCGGATGGTGCCGACGATGCGGCCGGAGAGCCAGGACGCGATGCCGATGCAGGCGCCGAAGCTGGCCAGGATGCCCGCCACGTAGAGCGCGAAGCGCTCGATGAAGGCGTAGCCGTGGGCGGCGTTCGGCGCGCCCAGCGCCACCGACCAGCCGTAGCGCGCGGAGGTGGTGTAGGCCGTGACGACGTCGGCGCCTTCGATGGTGACGGTGCGGCCGACGCGCTCGTGGCCGGCGCTGTGCATCAGGGCCTGCAGGCTGGGGCTGGCCGGCTTGCCGACGGTCTTGTCCTGGTTGCGCGAGCGCGCCACCACCAGCCCGCCGCCGTCCATGACCGAGATGACGGAATCGGCCGGCACCTTCTGGCGCGCGATGACATCGAGGAAGCGGTCGGGCCGGATCACGGCGGTCAGCGCATACAGCTTGCGGCCGGGACCTTCGATCGCAATGCGCACCGGGACGGCGGGACGGCCGCCGCTCCCGCGCGTCACACTGCCCACTACCGGGTGGCGCAGGGTGAACAGCCGGCGCAGGCTGTCCGGATCGGCCGCCGGCGCCGCCGGCGCGCCGTAGGGCGCCATGGTGCGCAGCAGCGGCTTGCCGCTCTCGTCGGAGAGGATCACGCCGAGCCAGTTGGGCTGGGTCTGGATGCGCGCCAGCGCGTGGAAGCCGCGCAGGTCGCCGGCGGCGAATTCGGGACTGCGCGCCAGCGAAGCCAACGCGTTGACGGTGCCGTCCAGCTCCGTGTCGACCGCGCTGGACAGCGCGCGCGCGTGGTTGAGCATGAGGCGCTCCTGCTCCTGCTCGTGGTAGCGCTCCGCCCCGTGGATGGCCCACACCCCCAGCAGCGCCAGGGGCAGCAGGCCGATCGCCGTCAGCAGGATCAGCATGTGACGGAGGGACAGGGCCAGCCCGTCGTGAGCGCGCATAGGGAAGCCCCGTAGGAAAAATCCTATTATAGAACCGAAGCCGAGGCCGCCACCCGGGAGCCTAGCGCTCGATCGACAGCACCAGGGTTTCCTTCAACTCTTCCATCACCACATAGCTCTTGGACTGGCCGGCGTCGGCCACGTGCAGGATCTCGCCCAGCAGGCGCCGGTATTCGGACATCTCGGCAATGCGCGCCTTGATCAGGTAGTCGAAGTCGCCCGACACCAGGTGGCATTCCAGCACCTCGGGAATGGCGAACATGGCGCGCTTGAAGCGGTCGAAGGCCTTCTCGGATTTCTGGTGCAGGGTGATCTCCACGAACACCAGGATCTGCAGGCCGAGCGCCTGGGGATTCACGCGCGCATGGTAGCCGCTGATCACGCCGTCGCGCTCCATGCGCTTGACGCGCTCGATGCAGGGCGTGAGCGAGAGCCCGACCTGTTCCGCCAGGTCCTTCATCACGATGCGGCCGTCCTGCTGCAGGATGGCCAGGATGTGCAGGTCGATCCGGTCCAGGACGCGGTTCGAGGCTTTTTGCACGCGCATGAATTTTTCCCAAAAACGAGTGTATTAACAGAAACAATTATGGCAGCACCGACGCTACCATGGCAACCTTTACTAAATCTTTGTCTCTTCTTCGGGGAAGCTATGCGAGTCATCGTGCTGGGCAGCGGCGTGGTCGGCGTCACCACCGCGTATTATCTGGCGAAAGCCGGCCATGCAGTCACCGTCATCGACCGTCAACCCGGCCCTGCGCTGGAGACCAGTTTCGCCAACGCCGGCCAGATCTCGCCCGGCTATGCCTCGCCCTGGGCCGCTCCCGGCATCCCGCTGAAGGCCGCCAAGTGGCTGTTCCAGCGCCATGCGCCGCTGGCCATCCGCCCGGACGGCAGCCTGTTCCAGCTGGCCTGGATGTGGCAGATGTACCGCAACTGCTCCGCCGACCGCTACGCCGTCAACAAGGAGCGCATGGTGCGCCTGGCCGAGTACAGCCGCGACTGCATGCGCGCGCTGCGCCAGGAAACCGGCATCGGCTACGAAGGCCGCCAGCAGGGCACCCTGCAGCTGTTCCGCACCCAGGCGCAGTTCGACGCCGCCGGCAAGGACATCGAAGTGCTCAGGCAGGCCGGCGTGGCCTACGAACTGCTCACCAGCGCGCAGCTGGCCCAGGCCGAACCGGCCCTGGCGCATGTGCGCGAAAAACTGGTCGGCGGCCTGCGCCTGCCGAACGACGAGACCGGCGACTGCCAGATGTTCACCACGAAGCTGGCCGAGATGGCGCGCGCCCTGGGCGTGCAGTTCGAATACGGCGTGAGCATCCAGCGCCTGGTCGAGACCGGTGGCCAGGTCAGCGGCGTGGTCACCGACAAGGGAACGTTCAGCGCCGACCGCTACGTGCTGGCGCTGGGCAGCTACTCGCGCCTGCTGCTGCAGCGCTGGTTCCCGCTGCCGGTCTACCCGCTCAAGGGTTATTCGATCACCGTGCCGATCACCGACGCCAGCCGCGCCCCTGTGTCGACCATCCTCGACGAGACCTACAAGATCGCCGTGACCCGCTTCGACGACCGCATCCGCGTGGGCGGCATGGCCGAAATCGCCGGCTACAGCAAGGAACTCAACCCGCGCCGCCGTGAAACCCTGGAGCTGGTGGTCAACGACCTGTTCCCGGGCGGCGGCGACACCAGCCAGGCCAGCTTCTGGACCGGCCTGCGCCCGATGACCCCGGACAGCACCCCGGTGGTGGGCGCCACCCCGCTGGGCAACCTGTTCGTCAACACCGGCCACGGCACCCTGGGCTGGACCATGGCCTGCGGCTCGGCCAGCGTGATCGCCGACCTGGTGGGCGGCAAGTCGCCGGCCATCCGCGCCGACGACCTCGCCGTGTTCCGCTATGCCGGCACCCCGAACGCCAATCCGCAAGGCGAACTGGCCCAGGCATGAACCGCGATGTGACAAGCATGCGCGCGGCCAGCGAACTGGCGCGCGCGGGCGCGGTCCTGACCGTGGACCTGGGCGCCATCCGCGCCAACTACCGCCTGCTGGCGGCACAGGCGCCCGCGGCAAGTTGCGCGGCCGTGATGAAGGCCGACGCCTACGGCCTGGGCATGGAACAGGTGGCCCCGGCCCTGGCCGCGGAAGGCTGCAAGCTGTTCTTCACGGCCCACGTGGCCGAAGGCATGCGCCTGCGCCAGCTGGTGCCGGACGGCTGCACCATCTACGTGCTGCACGGACCGCCCGCCGGCACCGCGCCCGATTTCTACCAGTACGACCTGGTGCCGGTGCTGAACGACCCGGGCCAGCTGCAGGAATGGCGCGCCAGCGCGCGCCAGCTGGGCCGCCGCCTGCCGGCCGCGATCCAGGCCGACACCGGCATGTCGCGCATGGGCTTCGCGCCCGCCGACCTGGCCGCGCTGTCGCTTGAACCCGACTGGCTGTCCGGCCTCGACCTGCAGCTCGTGATGAGCCACCTGGCCTGCGCCGACGAGCCCAGCCATCCGCTCAACGAAGGCCAGCGCCTGCGCTTCGAACAGCTGCGCGCACGCTTCCCCGGCGTGCCGGCCAGCCTGGCCAATTCCTCCGGGGTGTTCCTGGGCGGCGCCTACCACTACGACCTGCTGCGGCCGGGCGCGGCCCTGTACGGCATCAATCCGCACCCGGGCAAGGACAATCCGCTGCGCCAGGCCGTGTCGCTGGCGGCGCGCATCGTCCAGGTGCGCAGCATCGGGGACGGCGACATCGTCGGCTACGGCGCACGCTACGTCGCCAAGGACAGGCGCCGCATTGCCACCATCGCCATCGGCTATGCCGACGGCTGGCTGCGCGCCCTCACCGGCCAGTCGCACGCCTACGTGGACGGCCAGGCCGTGCCCTTCGCCGGCACGGTGTCGATGGATTCGATCACGCTCGACGTCACCGGCCTGCCCGAGACGCGCGTGGCGCCGGGCCAGCTGGTGGAGCTGCTGTGCGCACAGCAGCCGGTGGACGCGGTCGCCGCGCAGGCCGGCACCATCGGCTACGAGGTGCTGACCCGCCTGGGGCGGCGCTTCCACCGCAACTACCTCTCCTGAGTCACCAGGGCAGCGGGATTTCCGCGCCCTCGGCATCCACCACCGGCACCGGCGAGCCCGACAAGATCCCGAACAGGGTGAGAGGCTCGCCGCCGCTATTCACGATCTGGTGCAATTCGTTCGGCTGGCACAGCAGCACCGTGCCGGCCGTGCATGGCGTTTCCGTTCCGGCATGGTGCATAATGCCGCTGCCCCCTGTAAAGACGACCACTTCCTCGCAATCGTGGCGGTGCAGCGGGGTTGCGCTGCCCGGCGCCAGCGACTGCCGCCAGACTTCGAAGGCTTGAATGCCGCCGGCTTGCGAGGCGAGGGTCTGGTGCCTGAGACCCGGCAGCTCGGTCACCGGGATCGAATCGACGTGGCGGACTTGCATGGCCTGCTCCTTTCGCTGTGCGGGTTGGGGGATGCAGGAAGTATGCGCGCACGCCGGCACAGGGAGAAGCTCACGACATGGCGAAACCAAGTGGACACAAAGTCAACATCGGCGCCCAGGACCTGATCAAGCAGCGCTGCTTCGTGCAGACCGTGCGCACCGGCGGCATCACCAGCGCGGCGCGCCTGCTGGGCCTGACGCCCTCCGGAGTGAGCAAGAACATCGCGCGCCTGGAAGCGGAACTCGGGGTCCAGCTGCTGGCGCGCGACAGGCGCAATATGGTGCCGACCGGGCGCGGCCAGGAAGCCTTCGAGGCCTACGGCGCCCTGCTCGCCCAGCTCGACCAGATGCAGGAGCAGCTGACGGCGCCCGCGGAACTCAGCGGGCAGCTGGGCCTGTCGCTGCCGGGCGGCTGCCTGCCCTGGCTGGCGCCACTGCTGGCGCGCTACCGCGCCGCCCATCCGAGGGTACAGCTGCGCCTGAACGTCAGCGACGTCCACAGCGACCTGGTACGCGACCGCAACGACCTGGCGCTGCGTTTCGGCCGCCTCAAGGACAGCAGCGTGCGCGCGCTCGGGCTGGCCGCCACGCCGCTGGTGGTGTGCGCCAGTCCCGCCTACCTGGAACGCGCGGGCGTGCCGCGGCAGCCGTCCGAGCTGGCGGCGCATGAAGGTGTGTTGTTCCGTCTTCCCGAGACGGGCCGTCCGCGACCGGTGGAGCTGGCGCCGGAAGCCGGTTCGTGGCGCGCCGTGGCCGTCATCGACGACGGCCAGTCGCTGGTGCATGCGGCGCTGGCGGGATTCGGCCTGATCCAGGCGCCGCTGCTGCTGGTGCGGGCGGAGCTGGAGGCCGGGAGGCTGGTGGAAGTGCTGGCGGCGCACCGTCCGGCGCCGCTCGAGGTGAATCTGCTGTTTTCAAGCCACGCCTGGCTGCCGGCGCAGACGCGCGCCTTCATCGACCTGGCGCGGCTGCACTTCGGACTCGGCCGCGCCGGCTGATCGTCTTAGTGACGGGCCTGCTCGGCAAGGCGGCGCAGGACGGCGGGCGACACCGAGTCGGCGCCACGGTTCAATCGGTACAGCGCCCAGACCTCGTTCGAGGCCGTGAACAAGCCGCGGACGGCGTCGACAGCGGCGCGGGCGAAGCTGGTGTCGGGGGCGGCGGTGCGAAGGTTGAAGGTCGACATGGTAGTTTCCAGGTTGCGTTGATCTTGCTTACCAGTATGGGCTCTTTGAGATAGAAATCAAATTGCGATCCATGATGATCGCCATTCACAAACCAACTATCTCTCCACTGCTTGTCGCCTCCGATGAGGGGTTGCCATTAATAGTGATGTTTATGAGCAACAAATCTGTATATACGGAAACCTACGCCGCAATTCCGATATACTCACCAATTATCACGGTCATGCGCCCCACCCTTTGCGCCGGCCGCCCACCTGGCCTGGACTCCGCCGGATTCATTTGCCGATGTCTCACGCGCAGGAGTTCCCATGCCTTCGATGTACCATCATTTTTCCACTTTCAAGTTCAAGCTCTCGGTGCTGGTCACCGGCATGGTGCTGATCGCGGCCGTCGGGGTCGGCGGCATCTCGCTGCTGTTCGCCGATTTCCAGATCGAGCGCATGATCGCCCGCCAGGAGCTGCTCGCCCTGGGCGGCGCGGCGGCCTATATCGACAACGACCTGCGCCACAAGCAGCAACTGCTGCGCGCCGTCGCCGAGGAAGCGCTGACGCGCGGGCTGGGGCCGGACGATATCCAGGCGCTGCTCGAATCGCACGACAGCCTGCGTGACGAATTCGTCAACGTCGCTTCCTACGATGCGCGCGGCGACCGCGTCGCCAGCCTCAGGAACCGTCATGACAAGATCATCAACGTCAGCCAGCGCCACTACTTCCGCCAGACCATGGCCGCGCGCGAGAGCGTGGTCTCGGCACCCTTCCGCAGCGCCCTGACGGGCCGCCCGGTGGTCTCGATCACCCAGCCCGTCATCGACCGGCGCGGCAACATCGTCGCCATCCTGCTGGGCGGGATCGACCTGCTGCGGCCTTCGTTCGCGGACCAGATCGACGCATTGCGCGCGGGCGAAGCGGGCTACCTGTTCATCGTCGCCAACGATGGCGCCGTGGTGCACCACCCGAACAAGGACTTGCTGCTGGCCCGGCCGAGCGAGGAAGTCCAGCCGGTGCTGCACGCGGTGCGCGCCGCGCCCGAGGGCTGGCGCACCGACATGGTCGACGGCGGCTCGCGCTCGCTGGTGGCCTGGCGCCGCCTGTCCCATGTCGACTGGACCATCGCCGTTTCCTACCCGCTGCGCAGCGCCTTCGCGCCCATGGTCTCGGTGCGCCTGAATTCCTTCGCCGCCGCCGCCTTGTTCACCGTGCTCGCCGGCCTGTTCGGCTGGGCGCTGGTGAAGATCCTCCTCGAGCCGCTCGACAAGCTGCAAAGGAACGTCGATCTGCACGACGCGGGCGCGGCCGGCATCGAGGTGTTCGACACCGGCGAGCGCGACGAATTCGGCCTGCTGAGCCGCGCCCTGTACCGGCTGTCGCGCCACCGCCAGCAGTCGGAACGGAAGCTGCAGCGCCAGGCAACCACCGACGTGCTGACCGGCGCATGGAACCGCCGCATGTTCGAGGACTTCCTGCCCGCCGCCCTGGCCAGGAGCGGCCGCTCGGGCGAGGCCGTGGCCGTCGCCTTCCTCGACATCGACCATTTCAAGGACATCAACGATACCCATGGCCACGCGGCGGGCGACGCGGTGCTGGTCGAGTTCGCGCACCGGCTGGCGGCCGCGGTGCGGGCCGCCGACACCGTCGCGCGCCTGGCCGGCGACGAATTCGTGATCGTGTTCGAGCAGCTGCAGGCGGCCGACGAAGCGCACCAGATCGGCGCCAAGATCCTGGCCGCCATGGCCCAGCCTTTCCGCGTGGGCGGCCAGTCCCTGCGCGTCACCGCCAGCGTCGGTATCGCCATCGCCACCCAGGCCGCCGGCATGGAAGCCGTCATGCGCTCGGCCGACGAGGCCTTGTACGGCGTCAAGGCGGCCGGCCGCAACGGGTATGCAATCAACCTGGTCGGCGCCGGCAAGCTGGGCACGGTGCGCGCCAAACCGCTCAGGCAGGCTGCTTCCTAGGTCCGGGCGTGGGCGGCGGGCCGCTGCGCCGGTAGCGGCAGAACAGGCATGGCGGACAGGGCGTGGGCGGCGGCGCCGGCCGCGGTTCTGGCGCTTTCATGAAGCCTCCTCAAGGGTAAATACGCCACTCTGGAGCTTCCAATAATGGCAAGGTCAAGCGGTTTGTCGCGCTTGCTTTCAGCATGCTCAAGGCCGTCGCCGCAGGAAAAACGCCGTGCTATACTCGCCGCACCTATGACCCGCGCATTCAAGACCTTCCTGGTGTGGCTCCTGATGGCCGTGCTCCCGCTGCATGCGGTAGCGGCGGGCATCGGCATGTCCTGCATCCCGCAGCACCAGGCAGACGCCGTCGCGGCCGCGGTGCAGCACGGCGACGACCAGGCCCATGCGCACCATGGCCATCACGATGCCGCACAGGCGGACCAGGCGGACAGTGCCCCTGAGGCCGAGACCCAGACGCATTCGTCCTGCAGCGCCTGCTCCGCCTTCTGCGTGGGTGCGGTCGCACCGCCTTCGGCGTATTCTCCCGTGCTCTCCTTCGACGGCTCCGAGCCCGTCGTCATCGCGCCCGCCGCCTTCGCCGCGGGCTTCATTCCGGACGGTCCGCAGCGACCTCCCCGGCCTCAATCCGCCTGATCGACGCAGGCGGCCGCCACGGCTCCCTGCGTGCACCCGCGTGCCCCCGGCGCGCGACCGTTACCGATTTTGAGGATGCATCATGAAACTCACGCTTTGGGCCGCCATCGGCGCCCTGCTGGCCGCGCCGCTTGCCGCGCAGGCCCAGCCGCCCCAGCGCGCCCCGGCTTCAGCCAACCCGGCCGACCCGAACGCCGCCGTGGCGCCGCTCGTGTACGAATCCGTCATCGCCGCAGCACCGCGGCAGGATAGCGCCGCAGCGACACCCGACAAGCGCTGGCGCGCCGCCAACGACGCGATCGGCGGCCAGCCCGGCCACGACCATGGCGCCCCGGCTGCTCCGGCGCCCGTGGATCACGGCAAACACCACCACACCGAGGGAAAGCAATGAGCGGCCCTTCCACGATGCCCGCGCCGCGCGCCATCTGCGCGGCCGTGCTGGCGCTGGCCCTGGGCGGCTGCGCCACGTTCTCGAAAGATGGCGGCATGGACGCCGTCTCGGCCATGACCGCCGAGCGCACCGGCCAGGATGTCCGCTTGCCGGCCGCCTCCGGCGGCGAGGACGCCGCGCAGCCCGAACTTGCGCGCCTGCTCAAGGAACCGCTGAGCGCCGACCAGGCCGTGCGCGTCGCCCTGCTCAACAACCGCTCGCTGCGCGCCTCGCTGGCCGAACTGGGCGTGGCCGAGGCCGACCTGGTGCAGGCCGGCCGCATCGCCAACCCCGGCTTCAGTTTCGGCCGCATGTCGGGCGGCGGCGAAACCGAGATCGAACGCAGCGTGATGTTCGACCTGGTCGGACTGCTGACCATGCCGATCCGCCGCGACATCGAGGCGCGCCGCTTCGAAGGCGCCAAGCTCGTCGCCGCGGCCAGCGCGGTGCAGCTGGCCGCCGACACCCGCAAGGCCTATTTCGACGCGGTCGCGGCGCGACAGTCGGCCGCTTACGCGCAGCAGGTGCACGAAGCGGCCCAGGCCAGCGGCGAACTGGCCCGCCGCATGGCCCAGCTGGGCCACCTCAGCGCCCTCGACCAGGCGCGCGAGCAGGCCTTCTCGGCCGAAGCCGCGGCCCAGCTGGCGCGCGCCCGCCACAATGCCACCGCCGCGCGCGAACGCCTGGCGCGCCTGCTGGGCGTGTGGGGCGAGCACACCGCCTTCACCCTGCCCGACCGCCTGCCCGAGCTGCCGGCCGCGCCGCGCGAAGCCGGCAACATCGAGGCCCTGGCCATGCGGCAGCGCCTCGACCTGCGCCTGGCCCAGCTGGAAGCCAGGTCCACCGCCAGCGCCCTGGGCCTGACCAGGGCCACCGGCTTCGTCAACGTGCTGGAAGCCGGCTACGCCAATTCAAGCAAGAGCGGCGAGCCGCGCGAGAACGGCTACGAGATCGAACTGGCGCTGCCGCTGTTCGACTGGGGCGGCGCGCGCGTGGCCAAGGCCGAGGCGATCTATATGCAATCGGTGCACCGCACCGCCGGCATCGCGGTCAACGCCCGTTCGCAGGTGCGCGAGGCCTATTCCGCCTACCGTACCGGCTTCGACATCGCGAAGCAGCACCGCGACGAACTGGTCCCGCTGCGCAAGAAGATCTCGGAAGAGGTCCTGCTGCGCTACAACGGCATGCTGGTCAGCGTGTTCGAGCTGCTGGCCGACGCGCGCGCCCAGATCGCCGGCGTCAACGCGGCCATCGAGGCCCAGCGCGACTTCTGGATCGCGGAAACCGACCTGCAGGCCGCCATGAATGGAGCCGGACCCGGCACCGGCGGAGCCACCGTATCGCCCGGCAGCGCCGCCCCGGCCCAAGCCGCCCCCGCACATTGAACGAGGACACAGCATGACTTCCCGTCGCAACTTCTTTACCGGCGCCGCCGCCCTGGTGGGTGCGGGCCTGGTGAGCCGCGCCGGCGCCGCCACCCTGCCTGAGGCGCCGATCATGAACAGCGCGGCCACCCAGCCGCCGCCGCCGCCGCCCAACGGCCGCCCCTACAACCCGGTGGTCACCCTGAATGGCTGGTCCCTGCCCTGGCGCATGAACAAGGGCGTCAAGGAGTTCCACCTGATCGCCGAACCCGTGGTGCGCGAGATCGCACCCGGCATGAAGGCCAACCTGTGGGGCTATAACGGCCAGAGCCCGGGCCCGACCATCGAGGTGGTCGAGGGCGACCGCGTGCGCATCTTCGTCACCAACCGGCTGCCGGAAAACACCAGCGTCCATTGGCACGGGCAGCGCCTGCCGAACGGGATGGACGGCATCAGCGGCCTGACCCAGCCGCCGATCGCGCCCGGCAAGACCTTCGTCTACGAATTCGAGGCGCGCCGCGCCGGCACCTTCATGTACCACCCGCACGCGGACGAAATGGTGCAGATGGCAATGGGCATGATGGGCTTCTGGGTCACCCACCCCAGGAACCCGGCCCACCATGCGGTGGACCGCGATTTCGTGTTCCTGCTGGGCTCCTACGACATCGACCCGGGCAGCTACACGCCGCGCGTCAACGAGATGCTGGACTTTAACCTCTGGACCTTCAACAGCCGCGTCTTCCCAGGCATCGACACGATGAATGTGCGCCAGGGCGACCGGGTGCGCATCCGGGCCGGCAACCTGACCATGACCAACCACCCGATCCACCTGCACGGCCACGAGTTCGAGGTGACCGGCACGGACGGCGGCTGGACCCGCCCCGAATCGCGCTGGCCGGAGGTCACGACCGACATCGCGGTGGGCCAGATGCGCGCCATCGAGTTCATTGCCGACGCGCCGGGCGACTGGCCCTTCCACTGCCACAAGTCGCACCACACCATGAACGCCATGGGCCACGACGTACCGAACCTGATCGGGGTCGACCACCGCGGCGTGGCGGAAAAGATCTCGAAGCTGGTCCCGGACTACATGGTCATGGGCGACAAGGGCGGCTCGATGGGCGACATGGAGATGCCGCTGCCGGAAAACACCCTGCCCATGATGACCGGCCAGGGCCCCTTCGGCGGCATCGAGATGGGCGGCATGTTCACCGTGCTCAAGGTGCGCAGGGACCAGAAGCGCGGCGACTACGGCGATCCGGGCTGGTACAAGCACCCGGCCGGCACCGTCGCCTACGAATGGAAGGGCGAAGCGCCGGCGGCCGTGCGCAGCCACGATCACGGCGGCCAGGCCATGCCGGCGAAACATGCCAGGGAGGTCGAGATGACCGTGCGCAAGCCGGTCGACCACCACGGCAAGCATTGAACCGATAGCACCAACAACAACCGAGACAAACGAAAGGATTCACCATGAAAGCAATCACCCAGTTCGCGGCGGCGATCGTCCTGAGCGCCGCTTCCGCGGCCGTCTTCGCCCAGCATGGCGGCCATGACGGCCATGGCGACCACGGCCACGCCCATCCGGCCGCGGCGGCCGAGCCGAGCGAGGGCGAGGTCAGGAAGATCGACAAGGAAGCCGGCAAGATCACCCTGCGCCACGGCGAGCTGAAGAACCTCAGCATGGCGCCGATGACGATGGTGTTCCGCGTGAAGGACGCGGCGATGCTGGACCAGGTCAAGGCTGGCGACAAGGTCCGCTTC
>CBIHLT010000069.1:0-21434 GCA_966210615.1 uncultured Massilia sp. | reverse complement strand
GTGGTGCACGCGGCGCCGGTGGCGCAGCCTGCTTCGCCTCCGCCTCCGCAGATGGCGCCTCCCGCCCCGCCGCCGCGCCCGAGCATGCCGCCGCCCCAGGCCGTCGCTCCGCCGCCACGCGCCATGCCGGTGCAGGCCGAGCCTTCTCCGGCGCCGGCAACGGTCCGCGCCCGCGCCGAGCAGCGCGTGCAGCCTGGCGAGCGCGGCGTGCGCCCGCAGGAGCGCTGACGCGCAACAGGCGGCTCAGGCCGGGACGGAGGCGAAGCCCGTACGCAGGCTAGCCTCCTTCCCTGCCCGCGCCGTCGTCCAGCAGCATGCAGCCGGCAGTCGTGGTCGCGATCAGCTCCGCGCCGCAACCTGTCTTCATGCCTTCCAGCGCGGCGCCGATGCCGCCGATGCCGTGCGTGCGCACTCCCTCGACGATGGGGAATTCGCCGCCGCACTGGGGACAGGAGGTCATGTGGCCGCGCTGGGCGACCGGCCGGCCGTTGACCCGGATAAATTCGTTTCCTTCGAGGACTTCGCCGCCGTGCGAGGTGGGATCGCCCTTCAGGATCAATGCGCGCATCATGGCTCGCTCCTTCGGAAAGCTTCCACTCTAGGATTGCGCGCACAGGGCGGCTTGATGACGCACAAGCGTACAGGGCCCCTGCGTCAGCGACGTGTATGTCCCGCTATGTCCCCAAGAGATGGGAGTAGTTCAGGCCGGCAATGCGCCGGCCTTTTTTTTCGCCGATCCGGCACCATCTACGGGTTTGGCTACAATGCCACCCTTTAGAAGACAGGACTAGGACCATGGACCCGAAAGAATCCCTCATCGAATACCCGAGCGACTTCCCGATCAAGGTGATGGGCGCCACGCATGCGGATTTCGCCGCGGCGATCATCGAGGTCGTGAAGGTGTACGACCCGACCTTCGACGAAGGCAAGCTGCAGAGCCGTCCTTCGGCGAAGGGCAACTACACCGGCTTGACCTGCACCGTGCGCGCCACCAGCCGCGAGATGCTGGACGACGTCTACCGCGCCCTGTCCTCGCACCACATGGTGAAGATGGTTCTCTGAAGGATCGTGCCGGGAAAGCGGCCCCGTCGGCGCAAGGAATCGCGCTGGCTTATAATGACGGGGCCGCCCATATTCCCGATTGATACCTTCATGTCATCGACCCGTCCCGCCGCGCCGGTCATCCGCGAACTCGGCCGCGCCGACTACGAACCCACCTTCGCCGCCATGCGCGCCTTCACCGACGCGCGCACGCCGGACACCCAGGACGAGCTGTGGATCGTCGAGCACCCGCCCGTCTTCACCCTGGGCCTGGGCGCCGACCGCGCCCACGTGCTGGCGCCGCACGACGTCCCGGTGGTGCAGACCGACCGTGGCGGCGAGGTGACTTACCACGGTCCCGGACAGGTCGTTATCTATTTGCTCATGGATCTGCGCCGCAACAAGCCGGGCGGCAAGCTGTATGCCCGCCAATTTGTTGCGAAAATCGAACAAGCGGTGATTGATGTGCTGGCGGCGTATAATCTTGCGGGTGAACGCGTTGCCGGCGCGCCCGGCATCTACATGGCGGACGGTCCGCGCAAGGGCGCGAAGATCGCCGCGCTCGGCCTGAAGGTGCGCGGCAACGGCTGCACCTACCATGGCGTGTCGCTGAACGTGGCCATGGACCTGGCGCCGTTCACGTGGATCAACCCCTGCGGTTATTCCGGCCTGGCCACGGTCGACATGCGCACCATGGGCGTCGAAGCGCCGCTGGCCGACGTCCAGCAGGCCCTGGCGCGCGAACTGGTGCGCCAGCTGGCCACCAGCGATATCGCCAGCGAGTTGGCCAGCGAAGTGGCCACCAGCGGCGAGCTCGTTCCCGAACAAACCAACTGAACGCCCTCCGGGGCCTACGCCAAATGACTTCCGAAATCGACAACGGCAACGCCGCCGCCTCCGCCTACAACGCCAGCGAAAAGCAGAAGGGCGCCAGCAAGACGTCGCGCATCCCGATCAAGATCATTCCGATCGCCGAGACCGAGCGCCTGAAGAAGCCGGACTGGATCCGCGTGAAGGCGGCGACCGCTTCCTCGCGCTTCTACGAGATCAAGGACATCCTGCGCGCCAACAACCTGGTGACGGTGTGCGAGGAAGCCAGCTGCCCGAACATCGGCGAATGCTTCGGCAAGGGCACCGCGACCTTCATGATCATGGGCGACAAGTGCACCCGCCGCTGCCCGTTCTGCGACGTCGGCCACGGCCGTCCGGACCCGCTGGATGTGAACGAGCCGGGCAACCTGGCCAAGACCATCGCCGACCTGCGCCTGTCCTACGTCGTGATCACGTCGGTCGACCGCGACGACCTGCGTGACGGCGGCGCCGGCCACTTCGTCGAGTGCATCACCAAGACCCGTGCGCTGTCGCCGAACACCAAGATCGAAGTGCTGGTGCCGGACTTCCGCGGCCGCCTGGAAAAGGCCCTGAACATCTTCGCCGACGGCCTGCCGGACGTGATGAACCACAACCTGGAAACCGTGCCGCGCCTGTACAAGGAAGCGCGCCCGGGCGCCGACTACAAGCACTCGCTGGTGCTGCTGCGCGACTTCAAGAAGATGTACCCGAGCGCGGTCACCAAGTCGGGCCTGATGGTGGGCCTGGGCGAGACCGACGAAGAGATCCTGGAAGTGATGCGCGACATGCGCGAGCACGACATCGACATGCTGACCATCGGCCAGTACCTGGCGCCGTCGAACTCGCACCTGCCGGTGCGCCGCTACGTGCACCCGGACACCTTCAAGATGTTCGAAGAGAAGGCCTACGAAATGGGCTTCGTGCACGCCGCGGTGGGCGCGATGGTGCGTTCGTCGTACCACGCCGACCAGCAGGCGCACGACGCGGGCGTCGCCGCATAATCCAGGTGTTATCCGGGCATCGAAAGGGACGGCGCTGCCGTCCCTTTTTCCGTTCTGCATTGGAACGAGGTATCTGCCGCATCCACGCTATAGTGATAACAAGAAGACATCGTTCAAACGACCATGAGTGAGCACCGAGACCACCCTCCTTCCGACAACACCGAAGACGACGACGCCTGGCTGGAGCGCGAACTCCAGCTGGACCGCCGCGGCATCGAGCTGGTCAAGATGGAAGGCCGCGTCTTCCTGCGCTTCTCCGGTGAGGTCCGCTACGAAGGCCTGCGCGTGCCCTACCGCCTGGTGCCGGCGCGCGGCGTGCTGGCCAAGCCGAGCAAGTGGCGCAAGATGGACCTGCCGGCGCGCCGCGCGCTGATCGAGGAACGCACCACCGAAGACGCCATCGCGCGCCTGCATGCCGATACCGAGGAGTTCGTCCAGGACATCGCCGGGGACGCCGACGAATTCGGCTGGAACCCCATGCTCTTCCTCGACGTGCTGGATGAACTCGAAACGTCGGAGCCCGCCGAATTCGTGTTCCAGCGCATCTCGCAGCGCCTGACCCATGCGGTCGAGCGCGAGCAGGAAGAGCGCCACGCCGCGCGCACCAAGGAAAGTATCAACCTGGCCGAGTACCCGCAGTCCTTCGAAGTGGCCAGCCGCATGCCGCGCAAGTTCATCGCGCTGCTCGGCCCCACCAATTCCGGCAAGACCCACCGCGCAATGGAGGAGCTGGCCAAGGCCTCCAGCGGCGTCTACCTGGCCCCGCTGCGCCTGCTGGCGCTGGAAAACTACGAGCGCCTGCAGGCCGCGCGCCCGCACGGCAAGGAAATCAAGGTCAGCCTGATCACGGGCGAGGAACGCCGCCTGGCCGAAGGCGCGACCCACGTGGCCAGCACGGTCGAGATGCTGGACACCAAGCGCCAGGTCGAAGTGGCCGTGATCGACGAGATCCAGATGCTGGCCGACCGCGACCGCGGCGCCGCCTGGACCACGGCCGTGTGCGGTGCGCCGGCGGCGACGGTGTACCTGGTCGGCGCGCCGGAAGCGCGGCGCGCGATCGAGGCGCTGGCCGAGCGCCTGGAAGTGCCGCTCGAAGTGCACGTGCTCAAGCGCATGGCGCCGCTGGCGATGGAGCCTGCGCCCGTGCGCAAGCTGTCCAACCTGCGCCGCGGCGACGCGGTGATCGCCTTCTCGCGGCGCGACGTGCTGATGTGGCGCGACATGATCACCGAGAAGGGCCTGTCGGTGGCGACCGTCTACGGCAACCTGTCGCCGGAAGTGCGGCGCGCGCAAGCCGAGCGCTTCCGCGAAGGGCAGGCCGATATCGTGGTCGGCACCGATGCGCTGGCGATGGGCCTGAACATGCCGATCGCGCGCATCGTGATGACCACCGCCGTCAAGTACAACGGTGTCGAGGAAGAAGAGATTTCGGCCGCGCTGGCCAAGCAGATCGCCGGCCGGGCAGGGCGCTATGGCGTGCACGAGGAAGGTTTTGTCGCGGGCTACGACGACGAGACCCATTCGGTGATGCGCTCGCTGATGAAGGAAAAGATCCCGCCGGTGCCGGCCACCGGCTTCGCGGTGGCGCCTTCGCTGGAGCAGCTGCACCGGATTTCGTCGGTGACGGGCGAGACCTCGCTGGTGAAGCTGCTCAAGCGTTTTGTGCACAACATCGACGTGCCGGACGGTTTCTTCTACCCGCGCATCACCGAGGAGCAGAACGAGCGCGCGGAATGGCTGGATACCTTGCCACTGTCGGTGGCGGAGAAGTTCATGCTGTCCCTGGTGCCGATCTCGAGCAAGGTGCCGATGCTGCAGGGCGCCTGGGAACACTGGGCGCTGTCGCTGGCCAAGAAGAAGGTGTGCAAGCTGACGCCGAATCCGCAGCAGCTGTTCTACATGAATTTGCAGGAGGTCGAGGATACCTGCCGCATGTACTCGGCGTATGCGTGGCTGGGGTATCGGGAGCAGGAATTTTTTCCGAGTATCGAACAGGCGCAGGAACTGGCGCGCGAAGCCTCGGAGCGGGTGGATTCGCTGCTGCAGCAGCAGAATGCGGCGGCGAGGCAGCGGCGTGGCGAGAAGAGCGGGCGCCGGCGGCGTTAAGCGTTCCGGGCTGCTCGGGCAAACTTGGGTCCCCGCCTTCGCGGGGATGACGTGCAAGTGCAGATGACTGCCAAGCCTCTTTCGGCCCGCTCCTTCAAAACGTCATCCCCGCGAAGGCGGGGACCCAAGTTTAGATGGGCAGCCCACAGATTCGAGTACACCCTCCAGCGTAAACACCCCACACCGTGTACGATCCCGCTTTTGCACTAACGAAGCGACAACATCGTGACCACCAAGCACACCCCCGATTCCTTCAACCAGTTCGGCTCCACCTTCCTCCCCGGCCACCTGGGCATCCGCATCACCGAAGTCAGCCCCGGCAAGGTCGCGGCCGAGATGAAGGTCGAACCCTTCCACCTGGCCCCCAACGGCTACCTGCACGCCGGCAGCGTCGTGACCCTGGCCGACACCTGCGCCGGCTACGGCTGCATCAGCAACCTGCCGGAAGGCGCCCAGAGCTTCACCACCATCGAACTGAAATCGAACCACCTGGGCACCGCGCGCGAAGGCGTGATTAGCTGCGTCGCCACGGCCGTTCACCTCGGCCGTACGACCCATGTATGGGATGCGACGGTCATCGACCAGGCTAGCGGCAAGACGATCGCCCTGTTCCGCTGCACCCAGATGCTGCTCTACCCCAAAGCCTGAAATCAGCCGGCGGCGAGTTCTTTCTGCAGCAGCGCATGCAGCTGCGGGAACTCCGGCTCGCCGACATAACGCTTGATGATCCGCCCCTGCTTGTCGATCACGAAGGTGGTCGGTGTCAGGCTGACGTCGCCGAACTGTTTGGCGATGTCGCCGGCGGAGTCGATCGCCACCTTGAACGGCAGCTTGCGCGTCTCGGTGAAGTTCAGCACGTAGTTGGGCGGGTCGTACTGCATCGCCACGGCGACGAACTCCAGTCCCTGGCCCTTGAACTTGTTGTAGGTCTCGACCATCGCCGGCATCTCCTTGACGCAGGTGACGCAGGACGTGGCCCAGAAATTCACCATCACCACCTTGCCGCGCAGCGAAGCGGTCGAGATCTTCTCGCCGTCGATGCCGATGAAGGTGACGTCGGGCGCCGGCGTGCTGCTGCTGTAGGAGGCATAGCCGACGCCGGCCAGCGCGAGCACTACCGCGGCGATGGCGGCAGGCTTGACCCAGGAACGGGAAGAGGTAGGAGCGGTCATGGTCGATGCGGATAAAAAAACGGCAGGACCATTATAGTCCCGCCGCCGTTTCAGGTTTCGTTCATTGCAGCTTACAGGGTCGGCTGGGCGTTCTTGTCCAGGAGCTTGACGTCTTCTTCGCTGATGTATTCGAAGACCTTCACCACACGGTTCACGCCCGACACGCCCTTGGCGACGTCGGCGGCGATGTTGCCTTCGCGCGGGGTGACGAGGCCCTGCAGGTAGACCACGCCGCGCTCGGTCGTGACCTTGAACGAATTGGCCGACACGGTCTTCATGTCGACCAGGCTGGCCTTGACCTTGGTGGTGATCAGGGCGTCGTTCGAACGCGAGGTGTAGCTCGACGGGCCGGCGATTTCCAGTTCGTTGGTCACCGACACCACGTTGGCGATGGCGCGCACTTCGCGCTCGACCGCCTGCTTCATCGCTTCGTCGCGCACTTCGCCGGTCAGCAGGACGCGGCGGTTGTAGCTGGTGACGTTGACGTGGCCGTTCTCGCCGGTGATCTGCTGCATCTTCAGCTCGGCCTTGACCGTGATCGACTTGTCCTCGGTCTGCATGCCCAGGGTGCGGCGGTCCAGCGAGGCCATCACGCCGGTGGCGGCGCCGCCCGCGACCAGGGCGACGCAACCCTGCAGGGAAGCCAGCAGGGCCGAGCCCAGGACAACTTTCGTCAACAGCACGGCCATGGGCCGGCGCGCATTACGCATTCTCATCTCCTCCGAACAGCGCGACGTCGATACCGTCGCAAATACAGTGAATGGCAAGCAGGTGCACTTCCTGGATGCGCGCGGTGCGGGCATGCGGGACATTGATGTGCACGTCGGCGTCGGTCAGCAGTTTGCCGAGCGCGCCGCCGTCCTTGCCGGTAAAGGCCACGATGCGCATTTCGCGCTCCAGCGCCGCCTCGACCGCCGCCAGCACGTTGGCCGAGTTGCCCGAGGTCGAAATCGCCAGCAGCACGTCGCCCGCCTGGCCGAAGGCCTGCACCTGCTTCGAGAAGATCTCCTTGAAGCTGTAGTCGTTGCCCACCGCCGTCATGATCGAGGTATCGGTGGTCAGTGCGATCGCCGGCAGCGGGAAGCGCTCGCGCTCGAAGCGCCCGACGAGTTCGGCAGCAAAGTGCTGGCAGTCGGCGGCGGAACCGCCGTTGCCGCATGCCAGGATCTTGTTGCCGTTGGACAGGGCGGAGAACATCAGTTCGACCGCCTGCGAAATGGATGGGGACAGAGCCGCGGCCGACTTCATTTTCAGGTCGGCGCTCTCCTGGAAGTGAGCGAGGATGCGTTGAGTGTTCATAGCCGACGATTATAGTGCAGTGGCAAGCGCAGGCGGGCAATGATGGTAAAAATTGCTTACATTTCAATGACCTTAGTTAATCACGTCGCGCAACCACTCGATCTGCTCGCCGTCGATGGCGATCACGTCGAAACGGCAGGGTGGGGTGACGGGAAAACGCAACAGGTAGACCTGGGCCGCGCGGGTCAGGCGGCGGATCTTGGCGGGGGTGATGCTGGCGGCGGCTCCGCCATGTTCGGCGCCGCTGCGCTGGCGCACCTCGACGAACACGAGGGAAGCGCCGTCGCGCATGATCAGGTCGATTTCGCCGGCCTTGCAGCGGAAGTTCTGCTCGACCGGCGTCAGGTGGTGGCGCTTGAGGTAGGCGAGGGCGGCCTGTTCCCAGCCCTGGCCCTGGGCCTGCCGTAATGACAGGCGCCCGAGCCACATGTCAGCGCCCGAACGCCGCTTGTTCGAACACGCCGCCGTCGCGGTACACGACGCCGGATTCAATGCGGCGGAACACCGGCGCAGATCCTCCCATGTCGATCTTCAGGCGGCCGGTCACGCCGTCGACCTCGAACACGCTGCCCGGGCGCAGGGCCAGCTCGCGCGCGATACGGAAAGCGTCGATGCCGAGCGCGTACAGACGCTGCGTGTCGACGCCTTCGTTGCCGGTCCAGCGCGGATAGACGCTGACCGAGGGATGGTCGGGCTGCACGGCCCAGGGCAGGTCGAGGATGCGCACGCCGGCCAGTTCCGGTGCGGACACGCCGGGATCGCGGCCCGGGTTGACCGAGGCGGTGCCATAGGTCGGCAGCGAGGTGCCGAGCGCGCTGCGCACCTGGCGCAGCTGCACGGCGTCGAGCGCCGCATACACCAGCTGCGGCGGATCGGTCTGCAGGCGCGCGCGCAGGTCGGCCAGCGCATTGCCATCGACATAGCCGTCGGCGATCGGCAGTTCGGCCAGCGCATGCGTGTTGCCCAGCTGCGACCAGCGCGCGGCGAAGGCGCCGGACAGGCGCTGCTGCCAGGCGGCCGGCCCGGTGACGATCAGGGCGCGGCCGCCCGGTTGTTCGGCGGCGGCCCAGTCGGCGACCTGGCGCGCTTCGTCCTCGAGCGACAGGCCGATGACCAGCATCTGGCGCGGCAGCGGGCCGCCGGTTTGCGGATGGTTCAGGGCGATGGTCGGTTTGCGGACACTGCCGCTGGACGCCAGCGCGGCCACGGCGGAGCGGGCCAGCGGGCCGACCACGATGTCGTTCTGTTCGGCCGCGCGCGCATAGGCGTCGAGCGTGGCCTGGGTGGAGTCGCCGGTGGGCACCACGTTGACCGTGACGCCCGCGCGGTCGCGCTCCCAGGCGGCCATGAAGCCGGCGCGCAGCGCTTCGGCCGGCTGCGCCAGGGCTTGCGATTCGAGGGGCAGCAGCAAGGCAATGCGCGCGCCCGGGCCGGCGCCCAGCGGCGCCGCCGACGTGCCGTCGGCGCGCGGCGGCAGTTCGACCGGGCTGGTACGGACGCCCGAGTCACGAGGAGGTGGCGGGGTATAACTCGGTTCGACAGGCGGCGCACTTGTCACCGGCGCCGTGGGCGCGCACAATCCGCCCGGTACGCCGCAGCCGGTATCGGGTGGCAAGGGCGTGCTGCCGCAGGCGGCCAGCAGGCTCACGGCAGCAACGGCAAACAGGCCCTTGAGATTTTTCTTCTTCAGCATCGGAATCCCTTTTATGACAGAACAGCAGACCATCGACATCGCCCGGCTTCCCGTCATGGGCGAGGCGGCCCAGCAGTCCTATCCTACCGCAACGCTGTATGTCGTGGCTACACCGATCGGCAACGTCACCGACATCACGCTGCGCGCCCTGCACCTGCTGGCGCTGGCCGATGTCGTGGCTTGCGAAGACACGCGCAAGACGGGGGCCTTGCTGCAGCGCTTCGGGCTGAACAAGCAGACCATTGCCGCGCACCAGCACAACGAGCGCGAGGTGGCGGACAAGATCGTCGAGCGCCTGCATGCGGGCCAGCGCGTGGCCCTGGTTTCCGATGCGGGCACGCCGGCGGTGTCCGATCCCGGCGCGCGCATCGTCGATGCGGTGCGCAAGGCCGGGCTGAACGTGGTGCCGCTGCCGGGTCCGTCGGCGGCGGTTACCGCGCTGTCCGCGAGCGGCCTGGTGAACGACCGCTTCCACTTCGTCGGTTTCCTGCCGGCCAAGTCCAAGCAGCGCGAGGCGGCGCTGGCGCCCTTGGCGCGCGAGGCCTCGACCCTGGTGTTCTACGAGGCGCCGCACCGGATCGTCGATTGCGTCGAGGCCTTGATGGCGGCCTTCGAGCCGACCCGCCAGGTGGTGTTCGCGCGCGAGCTGTCCAAGCTGTTCGAGGAAGTGCACCGCTGCGCGCTGGGCGAGGCGCTGGCCTGGGTCAAGGCGGACCAGCACCGCGAGCGCGGCGAGTTCGTGGTGCTGGTGGAAGGTGCGGTGGCCGAGACCGACGAGCAGGATGCGGAGGCGGAGCGCGTCCTGCAGATCCTGCTGACCGAGTGCAGCGTCAAGCAGGCGGCGAACCTGGCGGCGCAGATCACGGGGCGCAAGAAGAACGCCTTGTATGAGCGCGCCTTGCAGATCAAGGGCGAGTAAGGGTTTACCACTTACAGCCGCTGTTTTTCTTGTCCATCATCAGATACAGCGGCGCCAGCAGGCCGCCCGGGATGCCATCCTTGCAATTCGGCCGCTTGGCCTTGCTGATGGCGCGGGCCAGCTTCGATTCGGTCTGTAGCGGTTCCTCCGGAAATTGCGCCAGGGCGGTCCCTTCCTTGCCGGGATCGCGCAGGTGCGCGTTCGCGCGTGCAATCCTCCGCGCAGCTTCCATATCGAACCTGGGAGTTTCTTCCGGCGGTGTTTCCGGCTGTTCGACAACGAACGTGTCCGCTGCTTTTTCCGGCGTTTTCGGTACGGCGATGAGTTTCTTCCGTGGCGCGGCGCGCGCGGGCCTGGAAGCGGCGGCCGTTTGCGGCGGCGCCAGGCGTTGCGGCGGTTCCGGTGGCGGGGGAGGGCGGATCGTGACGGCGATCGGCGTCGGTGCATCGGGCGTGAACACGGGCGCCGGTCCCCGGCCGCGGTAGCCGAGCACCAGCAGCAGGTGCACGGCGAGCGACACGGCGATGCCGAGGAGCAGCCGCCCGTTTGCCGGGCGGTCGGCGTAGGATGCTGTCAAAGTCATCATACGGTCACCTCATCTGTGTCGAAGAATGCGACAAGTTGCCGTATTTTGCCGCGAAACCTTGACCGGGTCACGCCGAAAGGCTATGATCTGTCTTCTCGGAGTGTAGCGCAGCCCGGTAGCGCATCTGGTTTGGGACCAGAGGGTCCAAGGTTCGAATCCTTGTACTCCGACCAAGATTCAAAGAAAAGGCCGACAGTGAAAGCTGTCGGCCTTTTTCTTTTTCGTGGTGTGCGAGCAAACTTGGGGCCCGACCTTCGCCGGGACCCAAGTTTGCATGCAGGCCCGGACTCAACCAGCGCGTTTCGCCGCCAACGCATTCCCCGCCCGGCTCACACTCTTGCGCCCGAGCTTCTCGGAAATGAACAGCCCCGCATCCACGATCTGATCCAGGTCCACGCCGGTTTCGATCCCGAGCCCGTGCATCAGGTACAGCACATCCTCGGTCGCCACATTTCCCGTCGCGCCCTTGGCATATGGACACCCCCCCAGCCCCGCCACCGACGAGTGGAAGATCGCCACACCCACTTCCATGGCCGCGTAGATGTTGGCCAGCGCCTGCCCATACGTATCATGGAAATGCCCCGACAGCTTCTCGATCGGGAACTCCTGCGCCGCCCGCAGCATCACAGCCTGGGTCTTGCGCGCGGTCGATACGCCGATGGTGTCCGCGATATCGATCTCGTCGCAGCCCAGGTCGCGCATGCGCGCCACCACGTCGCCCACCGCATCCAGCGGCACTTCGCCCTGGTACGGGCAGCCGAACGCGGTGCTGATCGACCCGCGCAGGCGCAGGCCGTGGTCCTTGGCGGCCCTGGCCACCGGCTCGAAGCGCTTGATCGACTCGGCGATCGAGCAGTTGATGTTTTTCTGCGAGAAGGCTTCCGAAGCCGCGCCGAACACCACCACTTCGTCCGCCTTGCCGGCCAGGGCCAGCTCGAAACCCTGCATGTTCGGCACCAGGGCCGAATAGATCACGCCCGGCAGGCGCTCGATGCGCGCCATGACGTCGGCGCTGGTGGCCATCTGCGGCACCCACTTGGGGGACACGAAGGCGGCCGCCTCCACGTTGGCGAAGCCGGCGCGCGCCAGGCGCTCCACCAGTTCCACCTTGATGTCGGCGGACAGCGCCTCTTTCTCATTCTGCAGGCCGTCGCGCGGCCCCACTTCCACGATCTTGACCTTCTTCGGCAGGCCGGGCTGTTGAATCATTTCAGTATCCTAAATTGCGGTCGACCACGTCGCCGACCGGTTGGCCGTTCTCCAGCGCCGCGATCTTCTCGGCGATCTGGCGCACGGCGTCAGGGCGCATGGTGAGCGCCGAAATATGCGGGGTGATGCTGATGCGCGGCTCGTTCCAGAACGGGTGCGGCGCCGGCAGCGGCTCGTGCCGGAACACGTCCAGCGTGGCGCCGGCGATGTGTCCGGAACGGATCAGGGTCATCAGGTCCGGCTCGGCGATGATGGCGCCGCGCGACACGTTGATCAGGTAGGCGCCCGGCAGCAGCTTGCCCAGGTTGTGGCGGTCGAGCAGGTTGGCCGTCTCCGCCGTGAGCGGCAGCAGGCAGACCAGCACGCGGGTGCCGCGCAGGAAGGGTTCGAGCTGCTCCATGCCGGCATAGGTCTCGACGCCGGGGATGCTCTTGGGCGTGCGGCTCCAGCCCAGCACCGGGAAGCCGAAATGGCGCATGGCCTCGACCACCGGCATGCCGAGCCGGCCCAGGCCCATGACGCCGATCGAAAAATCTTCCTTGGCGATGTGCGGCAGCGGATGCCAGGCGCCGTGCCTGGCCTGCTGCTCGTACTCGTCGAAACGGCGGAAGTAGCGCAGCACCGCGTGCGCCACGTATTCGGCCATCTGCACGCCCATGCCGGCGTCGCCCAGGCGCACCAGCGGCACCTTGGGCAGGGTTTCGCCGAACTTGAGCAGGGCGTCGACGCCGGCGCCCATCAGGAAGACCGCCTTAAGCTGGGACTGCGGCGAAAGCTGCTCCAGCAGGGCCGGGGCAGGATTCCACAGGACTGCATAGTCGCAGGGGGCGAGGACTTCGCCCTCCTTCCAGGCCACCGTCTCGGCCTGCGGCATGATGCTTGCGAATTCGCGCACCCACGGCTCGATGACACCGTCGCCCCGGTACAGCAGTATGCGCATGTCTCCCCCTCGTTTTTATTTTGAGTTGGTTTACGCCGCCTTGAATGCCAACAGCGGCGCGCCATCCGCCACCTGGTCGCCGACCTGGTACAGCACTTCTTCCACCAGGCCGTCGCTCGGCGCGGAAATCGTGTGCTCCATCTTCATCGCTTCCATGATCACGAGCGGCTCGCCCTTCTTCACTTCCTGGCCGGACGAAGCCATCACCGCGACCACCTTGCCCGGCATCGGGGCGGTCAGGCGTCCGCCCGCGGCTTCCTGCTCGCCGGCGTGCGCCATCGGGTCATTGTACGACAGGGTGAAGTGGCGGCCACCGGTAAATACGTGGAACAGCTCGCCGTCGCGGCGTACGCAGCCGTGCAGCGAGGTCTCGCCCACGCGCAGCGACAGCTCGGCGCCGTCCTGGGCGACCAGTTCCACACGCTGGCGCTGGCCGTCGAGGTCGATCTCCCAGCCGTCGTGGCGGTAGGTCAGGCCCACCTGGTAGGCGCCGCCTTCGTCGCTCAGCGACAGGACGCGGCGGTAGTCGCCGTTCATGCGCCAGCCGCGTGCCTGGGCCCATGGTTCGGCCGGGTTGGCGCGCGGATCCTGACTGCGGACGGTCTCGCCGAGCGACAGCGACAGCGCCGCCAGGGCCAGCGCGCCCAGCGGGGCGGCGCTTGGGGTCGGGAACAGGCTGGCGCCGTGACGGTCGATCAGGCCGGTGTCCAGGTCGGCGGTGGAAAAGGCTTCGCCTTCGACCAGGCGCTTGAGGAAGGCGATGTTGGTGGCCAGGCCGACGATGCGGAACTCGGCCAGGGCCTGCGACAGGCGCGCCAGGGCCTGGGTGCGGTCGGCGCCCCAGACGATCAGCTTGGCGATCATCGGGTCGTAGAAGGGCGAGATCGCATCGCCTTCGCGCACGCCGGAGTCGACGCGCACCGCGGCAGGATTGGCGCCGTCGGCGCCCAGCTCGAACTCGACGGCGCGCGGGGTGTCCATGTGGCGCAGGGTGCCGATCGAGGGCAGGAAGCCTTTTTCCGGATTCTCGGCGTAGACGCGCGCCTCGATCGCATGGCCGTGGATGAACAGTTCGCTCTGCTTCTTCGGCAGCGGCTGGCCCGCGGCCACGCGCAGCTGCCACTCGACCAGGTCGGTGCCGGTGATCATTTCGGTCACCGGGTGCTCCACCTGCAGGCGGGTGTTCATCTCCATGAAGTAGAAGGAGCCGTCCTGGTTGGCGATGAACTCCACCGTGCCGGCGCCCACGTAACCCACGGCGCGCGCGGCGTTGACGGCCGCTTCGCCCATGGCGGCGCGGCGGTCCTGGCTCATGCCAGGCGCCGGCGCTTCTTCCAGCACCTTCTGGTGGCGGCGCTGCACCGAGCAGTCGCGCTCGTGCAGGTAGACGCAGTTGCCGAGGGTGTCGGCGAACACCTGGATTTCGATGTGGCGCGGACGGATCAGGTATTTCTCGACCAGCACCTTGTCGTCGCCGAAGGAGCTGATCGCTTCGCGCTTGCACGAGGCCAGCGCGGCTTCGAAGTCTTCCGAACGCTCGACCACGCGCATGCCCTTGCCGCCGCCGCCGGCGCTGGCCTTGAGCAGCACCGGGTAGCCGATGCGGTCGGCCTGCTGGCGCAGGAAGCTTGGGTCCTGGTTGTCGCCGTGGTAGCCCGGCACCAGCGGCACGTTGGCGCCTTCCATCAGCTGCTTGGCGGCCGACTTGGAACCCATCGCGCGCATCGAGGATCCCGGCGGGCCGATGAACACCAGTCCTGCCGCCTGCACGGCTTCCGCGAACTCGGCGTTCTCGGACAGGAAGCCGTAGCCCGGGTGGATCGCCTGCGCGCCGG
Organism: uncultured Massilia sp.; assembly: GCA_966210615.1. GTDB lineage: Bacteria > Pseudomonadota > Gammaproteobacteria > Burkholderiales > Burkholderiaceae_D > Telluria. Next base: position 6,781 of record CBIHLT010000069.1, on the reverse strand, counting down.
TGGCCTTGGCCACTTCGATGATCTTCTGGCCGCGCAGGTAGCTGTCCTTGGCCGCGGCAGGGCCGATCAGGACCGCCTCATCGCAGACCGCCACGTGCTTGGCACCTGCGTCGGCTTCCGAATACACGGCAACGGTGCGGATGCCCATGCGGCGCGCCGTGGCGGCGACACGGCAGGCGATTTCGCCACGGTTGGCGATGAGGATCTTGGTGAACATGCGTCTAGGTCTTTCGCTTATGGTTGTTCGGGAAGTGGTGCGCGGCCCGTGTCTCCCCGGCCGCGCGGTGGAGCATCAGCAGCCGCAGGCTTCCTTCTGCACCGAGTCAAGGGTGGCGGCGCGGGTCTTGAGGCCGAGCTTTTCCAGCAGCAGTCGATCGTCGTCCGCTTCCGGGTTACCGGTGGTGAGCAGCTTGTCGCCGTAGAAGATCGAGTTGGCGCCGGCCATGAAGCACATCGCCTGCACGGCTTCGCCCAGCTCGCGGCGGCCGGCCGACAGGCGCACGCGCGCCTGCGGCATGGTGATGCGCGCCACCGCGATGGTGCGCACGAATTCGATCGGGTCGAGCTTCTCGACGCCGTGCAGCGGCGTGCCTTCGACCTGCACCAGGTGGTTGACCGGCACCGATTCCGGGTACGGGTTCAGGTTGGCCAGCTGGGCGATCAGGCCGGCGCGCTGCTCGCGCGTCTCGCCCATGCCCACGATGCCGCCGCAGCAGACCTTCAGGCCGGCGTTGCGCACGCGGCCCAGCGTGTCCAGGCGGTCCTGGTATTCGCGGGTCGAGATGACGTTGTTGTAGAAGTCCGGCGCGGTGTCGATGTTGTGGTTGTAGTAGTCCAGGCCGGCGTTCTTCAGCTGTTCCGCCTGGCCTTCTTCCAGCATGCCCAGGGTGGCGCAGGTCTCCAGGCCCAGGGCCTTCACTTCGCGCACCATGTTCTCGACCTTTTCCATGTCGCGTTCCTTCGGGCTGCGCCATGCCGCGCCCATGCAGAAGCGGGTGGCGCCGCTGGCCTTGGCCTGGCGCGCCGCGTCCAGCACGGTGTCGATGTCGAGGATCTTCTTGGCTTCCACGCCGGTGTCGTAGCGCGCGGCCTGCGGGCAGTAGCCGCAGTCTTCCTCGCAGCCGCCGGTCTTGATCGACAGCAGGGTGGCCAGCTCGACGTCGCCGTCCGGGAAGTTGGCGCGGTGCACGGTCTGGGCGCGGTGCATCAGCTCAGGGAAAGGCAGCTCGAACAGCGCCAGCACATCGGCCAGCGGCCAGGTGGCGTCAGGACGTTCCTTGATCGCGGCGGTCGGGCGGTGCAGGGCGACGGTGTTAGTTTGGGACATGGGAATTCCTTTTAGATCTGGACCCGCGAGGACGGCCAGCCCGGCAGCCCCGCGAGGTCAATGTAGTCGGCCGCGGCGGCGGCCGTGGGGTGTTCAAGGCGCGGCACATGGCCCAGCAGCGGCGCCGGGATGCGCTGTGCCAGCGCGGCTATGTTCTCTTGCATGAAGCGCATCTCAGGGTCCGCCGTGTTGGCGACCCAGCCGGCCAGCACCAGGCCGCGCGCCACGATGGCCTCGACGCTCAAGAGCGCGTGGCTGATGCAGCCCAGCCGCAGGCCCACCACCAGGATCACCGGCAGGTTGAGCTGGGCGGCCAGGTCGGCGCTGTCGAAATCGTCGGTGAACGGCACGCGGAAACCGCCCACGCCCTCGACCACCACCGCATCGGACGCGGCCTGGATCTCGGCATAGGCGGCGATGATCGGCACCGGGTCGATGGTCACGCCTTCCAGCGCCGCGGCGATGTGCGGTGCAGCCGGTTCGCGCAGCATGAAGGGCGTGGTGATCGACGAGGGCAGGTGCACGTTGCCGGCGGCCGCCAGCATGTCGGCGTCCTCGTTGTGCAGCTCGCCGTCGATCATCTCGGCGCCCGCCGCGATCGGTTTCATGCCGCAGGCGCGGCGGCCGCTCCGCACCAGCTTGTGCAGGATGGCGCTCGATACCAAGGTCTTGCCGATCTCGGTGTCGGTGCCGGTGACGAAGCAGCAGAAGCGCGGCGGCATGCCGTCGGCGGCGCGCGGCTCGGGCATGGGTTCGGCGGCCGGCGTCTGGGTGGGACGCGGGACTTTGACCACAGGCGGCGGGGCCACCGGCAGTTCGGGTTCGTTCAGGTTCTTCATGTCGCGGCTCTTTCCAGTTCGTTGAGCGCGCGCGCCAGCCGCGCGACCTCGTCGTGGCTGTGGGCCGCGCTCAGGGTCACGCGCAGACGCGCGGTGCCCGGGGCCACGGTCGGCGGACGGATTGCCGGCACCCACAGGCCCTGTTCGTACAGGGCCGCGGAAGCACGCAGCGCGTCGTCGTTGCTGCCGATGATGACCGGCTGGATCGCCGTGTTCGATGGCGCCAGTTGCCAGTGCTTGAAACGCAGCGCGTCGCGCAGGTGCGCCACCAGGGCAGCCAGGTGAGCGCGGCGCTCGAGGCCCTCGGGTCCGCCTATGATATCAAGGCTGGCGAGCAGGGCATGGGCCAGCGCCGGCGGCGCGGCGGTCGTGTAGATGTAGGGACGCGCGCGCTGGACCATGAATTCGATCACGCTGCTGTGCGCGGCGATGAAGGCGCCGCCGACGCCGGCCGCCTTGCCAAGCGTCCCCATGTAGACCAGGTTGGGCGAGCGCAGCCCGAAGTGCTCGAGCGCGCCGCGGCCTTGTTCGCCCAGCACGCCGAAACCGTGGGCGTCGTCGACCACCAGCCAGGCGCCGTGGCGCTCGCACAGGGCGAGCAGCTGCGGCAGCGGGGCCAGGTTGCCATCCATGCTGAATACGCTGTCGGTGACGACGATCTTCGTGCCCGCATCGCTGGCGACGAGCTGGCGCTCCAGCGCTTCCATGTCGCCATGCGGATAGACGCTCACGCCGGCCTTGGCCAGGCGCGCGCCGTCGATCAGGGAGGCGTGGTTGAGCGCTTCCGAGAAGATCATGGCATCGGCATCCGCGCCCAGCGCCGTCAGGATCGCCAGGTTGGCCATGTAGCCGGTGCACAGGTAGAGCGCGCGCGGCTGCACCAGCCAGGGCGTCATCCAGCCGGCCAGGCGCTCTTCCAGCAGCGCGTGCGCGCGGCCATGGCCGCTGACCAGGTGCGAGGCGCCGCTGCCGGCGCCGTACAACTCGGCGCCTTCGCGCAGCGCTTCGATCACCCGCGGGTGCGCAGCCAGGCCCAGGTAGTCGTTGCTGCAGAAGGCCAGCATGGCGCGGCCGTCCACGACCTGGTTGGGCGCGCAGGCGCTGTCGGCCACGCGCAGGCGGCGCACCAGGCTTTGCTCGGCCAGCTGGCCGAGTTTGCGGTCGATATCCGTAATCAGGTTCATGGCGCGATCACGGATTCGAACACCTTCTGCGTGCGCGCGGCCAGGCCGGCGACTTCCTCGTCGTCCAGCACATAGGGCGGCATCAGGTAGACGGTGCGGCCGATGGGGCGCAGCAGCAGTTCGTTTTCCACCGCGGTGGAGAAGAAGCGGCGCGAGAAGGTCGAGGCGCGCTGGGTGTCCGGCTCCACCGCGTCGAACGCGAAGATCATGCCGCGCTGGCGGAAGTGGCGTGCGCGTTCGTGTTCTGCCAGCGGGGCCAGCGCGATGGTGAGCCTGGTCGCCAGTTCGCGGTTGCGCGCCAGGACATCGTCGTCGCGGAAGATGTCGAGCGTGGCCAGGGCCGCGCGGCAGGCCAGCGGATTGCCGGTGTAGGAATGCGAGTGCAGGAAGCCGCGCGTGATGTCTTCGCTGTAGAAGGCCTGGTAGATCTCGTCTTTCGTCAGCACCAGCGAGAGCGGCAGGTAGCCGCCGCTGATGCCTTTCGACAGGCACAGGAAGTCCGGCCAGATCGCCGCCTGCTCGCAGGCGAAGAAGGTGCCGGTGCGCCCGCAGCCGACCGCGATCTCGTCGGCGATCAGGTGCACGTGGTGCTGGTCGCACAGCTCGCGCAGCAGTTCCAGGTAGAGCGGGTCGTACATCGCCATCCCGGTGGCGCACTGCACCAGCGGCTCGACGATGATGGCGGCGATCTTGTCGCCGCGTTCCTCGAACAGCTTCCGGACTGCCTCGACGGCGCGCCGCGCCACGTCCTGGCTCGATTCGCCCTCGAGCGCATTGCGCGCGTCCGGCGCCGGCACCACGTGGGAAGCGCGCAGCAGCGGGCCGTAGGCGTCCTTGAACAGCGGGACGTCGGTGACGGCGAGCGCGCCGATGGTCTCGCCGTGGTAGCTGCCCTGCAGGCAGACGAATTCCTGCTTGGCCGGGTAGCCCGCATTGCGCCAGGCGTGGAAGCTCATCTTCATCGCGATCTCGACCGCCGATGCGCCGTCCGAGGCGTAGAAGGCATGGCCCAGCGCGTAGTTGGTCAGCTCGGCCAGGCGCTCCGACAGCTCGATCACCGGCTCGTGGGTGAAGCCGGCCAGCATGGCGTGTTCCAGGCGGTCGAGCTGGTCCTTCAGCGCCGCGTTGATGCGCGGGTTGGCGTGGCCGAACAGGTTGACCCACCAGGAGCTGATGGCGTCCAGGTAGCGGCGGCCTTCATGGTCGTACAGCCACGGACCCTTGCCATGGCTGACCGCGATCAGCGGCACCTCCTCGTGGTGCTGCATTTGCGTGCAGGGATGCCAGACGCTGCGCAGGCTGCGTGCGATCCAGTCGGAGGAGGTGTGCTGCTTCACGATGATTCTTCCAATACTTCAGTTCAGCCAGGAGGGCTTGCGTTTCTCGAGGAAGGAAGCCACGCCCTCGCGCCCTTCCATGGAGGCGCGGATGGCGGCGATGCGGTTTGCCGTGTCGGCCAGCAGCGCATCGGTGACCGGCGCGCCGACCACTTCGCGCACCAGCTTCTTGGCTTCCATGACGGCGTTCGGGCTGTTGTTGACCAGGCCCTTGGCGATGCCGGCCACGGTCGTGTCCAGCTCGTCGGCGGTGACGACTTCATGGGCGAATCCGATGCGCTGCGCTTCCTTCGCGTCGAAGCGCTCGGCGGTCAGGAAGTAGCGGCGCGCGGCCTGTTCGCCCATGGCCTTGATGACATAGGGCGAAATGGTGGCCGGGATCAGGCCCAGCTTCACTTCGGACAGGCAGTAGCAGGCGGTATCGACGGACACGACGATGTCGCAGGCCGCGACCAGGCCCATGCCGCCGGCGTAGCAATCGCCCTGGACCTTGGCCACGGTGGGCTTGGGGCACAGGTAGATGGTGCGCAGCATGTCGGCCAGGCGCATGGCGTCTTCCTGGTTCTCGCTGTGCGAATAGCCGGCCATCTTCTTCATCCAGTTCAGGTCGGCGCCGGCGCAGAAGGCCGGGCCGTTGGCGGCCAGGACGATGGCGCGCACCAGTTCGTTGCGGCCCAGTTCATCGAACACCAGCGCCAGCTCGGCGATCGAATGCTCGTTGAAGGCGTTGCGCAGGTCCGGGCGGTTCAGGGTGACGGTGGCCACCTTGTCGGCGATGGAGACGGTCAGGGTCTGATAGTCCATGTCTCTCTCCTTACATGCGGAACACGCCGAACTTCGTGTCTTCGATCGGCTTGTTGAGCGCCGCCGACAGGCCCAGGCCCAGCACCATGCGGGTGTCGGCCGGATCGATCACGCCGTCGTCCCACAGGCGCGCCGACGCATAGTAGGGGTGGCCCTGGTGTTCGTACTGGTCCTTGATCGGCTGCTTGAAGGCGTTTTCCTCGTCCGCCGACCACTGGCCGCCCTTGCCTTCGATGCCGTCGCGCTTGACGGTCGCCAGCACCGATGCCGCCTGGTCGCCGCCCATCACCGAGATGCGCGCGTTCGGCCACATCCACAGGAAGCGCGGCGAGAAGGCGCGGCCGCACATGCCGTAGTTACCTGCGCCGAACGAGCCCCCAATAATCACGGTGAACTTCGGCACCGAGGCGGTGGCGACCGCGGTCACCATCTTGGCGCCGTTGCGGGCGATGCCTTCGTTTTCGTACTTGCGGCCGACCATGAAGCCGGTGATGTTCTGCAGGAAGACCAGCGGGATCTTGCGCTGGCAGCACAGTTCGATGAAGTGGGTGCCCTTGAGCGCCGACTCCGAGAACAGGATGCCGTTGTTGGCGATGATGCCGACCTTCATGCCGTAGATGTGGGCGAAACCGCAGACCAAAGTCGTGCCATATCTCGCCTTGAATTCGTCGAACTCGCTGCCATCGACCACGCGCGCGATCACTTCGCGCACGTCGAAGGGCTTGCGGGTATCGACCGGAATCACGCCGTACAGTTCTTCCGGTGCGTATTTTGGCTCGACGCTCTCGGCGACCACGCCCTGGACGGGCTTGCTGCGGTTCAGGTTCGAGACGATGTTGCGGGCCAGCGAGAGCGCATGCAGGTCGTTCTGCGCCAGGTGGTCGGCCACGCCCGACAGGCGGGTATGGACGTCGCCGCCGCCCAGGTCTTCGGCGGTCACGACTTCGCCGGTCGCCGCCTTCACCAGGGGAGGACCGCCCAGGAAGATGGTGCCCTGTTCCTTGACGATGATCGACTCGTCGCTCATGGCCGGCACGTAGGCGCCGCCGGCGGTGCAGGAACCCATCACCACCGCGATCTGCGGAATGCCCTTGGCCGACATATTGGCCTGGTTGTAGAAGATGCGGCCGAAATGGTCGCGGTCTGGGAACACGTCGTCCTGGTTCGGCAGGTTGGCGCCGCCCGAGTCGACCAGGTAGATGCAGGGCAGGTTGTTCTGCTCGGCGATTTCCTGGGCGCGCAGGTGCTTCTTGACCGTCATCGGGTAGTAGGTGCCGCCCTTGACGGTGG
>CBIHLT010000068.1:0-21493 GCA_966210615.1 uncultured Massilia sp. | reverse complement strand
ACGCGGCGCATTTCCGCCAGCGCCTGGTCCTTGTGCGTCATGTTGCGCAGGCCGAAGGCCACGCTCACCCGGTCGAAGTAATTGTCCGGGAAAGGCAGTTTCTCTGCGTCACACAGCAAGGTGGGGGTGACGAGTCCTTTATTCAATAGACGGTCGCGGCCGACGCGCAGCATCGATTCGTTGATGTCGGTGAGCCAGACCTCGCCGGTATGGCCGGCCTGTTTCGCAAAGGCCTTGGCCAGGTCGCCCGTGCCGCCCGCGATGTCGAGCACCTTGAAGCCCGGGCGCACGCCGGCCTGGGCGATGGTGAAGGCCTTCCAGATGCGGTGCAGGCCGCCCGACATCAGGTCGTTCATGACGTCGTACTTGGAGGCGACCGAATGGAAGACCTTGGCGACTTCCTGGACCTTCTGGTCCTCGGCGACGGTCTTGTAGCCGAAATGGGTGGTATTGGTCATAGCTGCATGCGGGTTGGTCTTTCCACATTATACAAGCAGCAATTCAAGTTGGACCGCGCCGCCCGCTCGGCTGCGACGCCGAAACATTGTCCCCCGTATAATCCGCCTCTGCAACGGCATCCCCCAACCTTCCCGCCTCCGCCGATTTGTATGCGTATCCGCAACCGCCTTTTGCTGCTCGTGCTCGCCGTCCTGGTCCCCGCCTTCGCGGCGGCGGCGCTGGCGATCGCCTATGTCTACCACGAAGAGCAGGAAGCCCAGAACCGCAGCGTGAGCGAGACCGCGCGCGCCTTCGCCCTGCTGGTGGACAACGAGATCCGGACCCACGCCGGCATGCTGCGCACCCTGGCGGCGGCGCCCTCGCTGGCGCGCGGCGACCTGCGCGAATTCTACGAGCACGCGCGCGGCACCGCGCCGACCCCGGCCAGCACCGTGATCCTGCTCGCCCCCGACGGCCGCCAGCTGCTCAACACCCGCCGTCCCTTCGGCGCCGAGCTGCCGCTGCGGCGCATCTCCAACCTGCCGGAACTCATGCGGCGCTACGGCCAGGACCGGATCCTGGTGTCCGACCTGTACACGTCCCAGGTCGGCGGCCACCACGATTTCACGATCCAGGTGCCGGTCAGGATCGGCGGCAGCCTGCGCTACTTCCTGGTGATGGGCGTCAACGCGGCCACGCTGCAGCGCCTGATGCGCCAGCAGCGCTTCTCCAGCACCTGGATCGCCTCGGTCGTCGACCGCAAGGGCATCATCCTGGCCCGTTCGCGCGAGCACGACGGCTTCCTGGGCCGGCCGGTCCGCTCGGCCAGCCAGATGCGCCTGGCGGGCGCGCGCGAAGGCATGTTCGCCGGCCGCAACCTGGCCGGCGTCAGGGTGCGCGCTTTCTTCAGCACGGTCCCGCTCTCCGACTGGAAAATCCTGATCAGCATCCCGGACAGCGAGCTGCGCCGCTCCGCGCTGCAGGCTTCGGCGCTGCTGGCCGGGCTGATGGTGCTGATGCTGGCGGGCGGGCTGCTGGCGGCGGGCTGGCTGGCCAGGCGCGTCATCCAGCCGATCGAACAGCTGGGCCGCAGCGCCGAGGAACTGGGCCAGGGCAAGGCCCCGGCCTACCGCGCGCACGGCATCGAGGAAATCGACGCGGTGGCCGGGCGCATGCACGAAGCCGGCCGCGAAATCGGCCGCTCGCGCGACGAGCTGGAAGAGCGCGTGACCGAGGCCGTGGCCGCCACCGAAAGGGTGCAAGGCGCCTTGCTCAAGGCGCAGAAGCTGGAAGCGCTCGGACGCCTGACGGGCGGCATCGCGCACGAATTCAACAACCTGCTGCAAACCCTGACCACGGCGCTGCAGCTGGCCGAGATGACGGCGACCCAGCCCAAGATCCAGAGCCTGGTCCAGACCTGCAAGAAGACCGTGCAGCGCGCCACCGCCCTCACCGGCCAGCTCGGTTCCTTCGGACGCATCCAGGAAGCCCGCCAGGAAACCGTCGACTCCGGCGAGCAGTTGCGCAGCGCCTTGCAGCTGATGAAGGGCGCGCTGCGCGAGGACATCGCGCTCGAGGTCGAGCAGGACCCGGGGGAGGATGCGGCGCCCTGGCCGGTGACGATCGAACCGCTGCAGTTCGACCTGGCCTTGCTGAACCTGGCCATCAATGCGCGCGACGCCATGCCCGCCGGCGGCCGCCTGCGCATCGGCTTGCGCAAGCTGGCGCAGGCCCAGCCGCCCGGCGGCCTGCCGCGCGGCGACTACGTGTGCGTAAGCGTGAGCGACAACGGCACCGGCATGGCGCCCGAGGTGCTGGCGCGCGCACTCGATCCTTTCTTCACCACCCGCGCCCAGGGCCAGGGCACGGGCCTCGGGCTGGCGCAGGCCTATGCCTTCGCGACGCAGTCGCAGGGTACCCTGGTGATCGACAGCAAGGAAGGCGAAGGCACGCGGGTCGAGATCTGGCTGCCGCGCGCCGCCGCGCCCGCGCAGGCGGGTCCGGTGCAACACCAGGGGCAAGCGCCCACCCGGGCGCCGGCCGCGCCGCTGCGGCGCGCGCGCGCCAGGGTCCTGTTCGTCGAAGACGACGCGCTGGTGCGCGAAGCGGTCCTGCATGCCCTGGAAGAATCCGGCTTCGACGTGTTGGTCGCCCACAACGGAGAAGACGCTGTCCAGTTGCTCGACAAAGGAGAAGTTCCGCAAGTGGTCTTCTCCGACATCGTCATGCCCGGTAAGATCAGTGGCATCGACCTGGCCGGCATCGTGCGCCGCCGCTACCCCCATATTCCTGTCGTGCTGGCGACGGGCTACACCGAGCAGCAGGCCGGCATTCCGGGCGTGCAGGTGCTCGCCAAGCCCTATCCGATCGAACGCCTGGTGAGCCTGCTCGCCGCCGCCCAGGGAAAAGCCGACAGCATTGCCTGATGCCGGCCGCGGCGACGACAAAACGACTGCAGTTCTTAAAACAATGTTAATGGTCGTGCGCCGCGAAAACGGCAAATACGTTCTAATAAACGAAACGCTTTTCGTATCGTCGGCGCCGCCGCGCGCCCGCTACCCAAGGTGGGGCGGGCCTTTGCGCACCGGGGCTCACACCACATCGAACCGGCCGTCGCCGGGGGATAAACGAGGTCAACGGTGTCTGTAAAACGTCTGTTATGCGTTACCAACGATGATGGCGCGGGCGCCCGCAGCTGCTACGGCGAACTGCGCGGATGGGATGTGTGCATGGTGGGCAGCCTGGCCGAAGCGCGCAAGGTCCTGCTGCAGCAGCATTACGCAGTGGGCTTGCTGCTCGACCGCAGCGACGGCCTGCAAGACGAAGACACCGAGCGCTTCCTGCGCCGCCACCACAGCATGCGCTGGATCGGCGTGTTCGACGCGCACCGGCTGGAACAGCCGGCCCTGCGCCACCTGATCTCCACCCACCTCTTCGATTTCCATACGCGCCCGGTGGACATGCTGCGCCTCCAGCATTCGCTCGGGCATGCGCATGGCATGGCCATCCTCGGCAAGAGCGCGGCCCAGCACCGGCGCAACCACCTCGGTGGCAACAACCCCGGCCGCATCGACGGCAACTCCACCGCCATCACGCGCCTGCGCGCCCACATCGCCAAGATCGCCGCGGTCGACGCGCCGGTGCTGATCTCCGGCGAAAGCGGCAGCGGCAAGGAGCTGGCGGCCCAGGAAGTGCACGCACGCTCGCCGCGCGCCTCCGGTCCCTTTGTTGCAATCAATTGCGCGGCGGTGGCGCCGGCCCTGATCCATTCCGAATTGTTCGGCCACGAACGCGGCGCCTTCACCGGCGCCACGAAGGACAAGCACGGCCTGCTCGAAGCCGCCTCCGGCGGCAGTATTTTCCTCGACGAAATCGGCGACCTGCCGCTGGACTTGCAGGCCAGCCTGCTGCGCTTCCTCCAGGAACGCGTGATCTACCGCGTCGGCGGCACGCGCACGATCTCGGTCGATGCGCGCGTAATCGCCGCCTCCCACGTCAACCTGCCCGAGGCCGTGGCCGATGGACGCTTCCGCGAGGATCTCTATTACCGACTCTCGGTGTTTCCGATCCGGGTACCGCCCTTGCGCGAGCGCAAGGAAGACCTGGCGATGCTGACCGACCTGATCTTCCACAAGTACGCGGAAGAACGCAGCCCGCAGCTCAAGGGCGTGAGCAGGGAAGCCCTGCACGCGATGGCCCAGTACGACTGGCCGGGCAATGTGCGCGAACTGATCAACCGGGTGCGGCGCGCCATGGTGCTGGCCGAACACCGCCTCATCATGCCCGAAGACCTCGAGCTGCCGGGCGCCGGCCCCATCGGCCCCATCAACGACGGCCTCGGCACCTCGCGCCTGTCGGCCGAGCGCATCGCCATCTCGAACAGCCTGGCGCGCAGCGGCAACAACATCAGCCAGGCGGCACGCGACCTCGGCGTGTCGCGCATGACCCTGTATCGTTTGATGGCCAAGCATTCGATCTCGTCGTAGCCTGCTTCACCCCTCCCCGTTCCACGCTTCCCCTCCTTGCTTCCTGCGCGCGCGTGCTCCCGCGCGCATGCGCGCGTATGTACAGTTGAGACAACTTTGCAAATTTGGCAGCACCACTGTCACACCGCTGAGACAGTTTTTTACGTAGGCATTGAACCCACACATCACTTCGCTGCAGTCCTACGGAACCTCATCAAAATGGTCCTACAAATCAGGGACTTGCAAAAGCGTCTTCAGCTGGCACGGCAAGTGCTAATAGGAGGAGTGGACCGGTGACGATTTGCACCGGGTTATCTCAACTCAGTGACACAAGGGGAGTCAAATGAAGCGCACTATCCTGGCAACGGCAATTGCTCTGGCATTCGGCATGGCCCACGCCCAACAAGGCAATATGGAAGTAGGTAACAACGTCCGCGGCGGCAACACGATGACCTCGACCGTGACCAACACCACGGACGACAACAGCACGACGACGGATACGCGCGACAACTCCGGCCAGAACAACAGCTCCGGCGCAGCCCGCGCCGCCGCTGACGGCGCCGCTGCCGCCAACAACGGCGGCACCGCGACTTCCACCATGACCAGCTCCTTCAACACCTCGAGCGCCACCGCCACCAGCAACCTGACCGGCACCGTCAACGGCAATAACATCAGCAACATCGGCAACATTGCCACGAACACCGGTAACGCCAACGGCGCCTCGGGCAGCGGCGCCATGGGCGGCGACGCCACCGGCGGCGCGGCCAGCGGCGCGGGCGCCGCAGGCGGCAACGCACGCGGCGGTGCAGGCGGCGCAGGCGGCATGAGCGGCGACGCCAGCAGCGGCGCCGCATCGATCGGCAACGCATCGGCCGGCCGTGTCGCGGCGGGTAACGGCGGCGACAGCGGCGACGCCATGGCTACCGGCGGCCGCGGCGCAGCCGGCGGCGCGAGCGGCGACGCGATGGCCACCGGCGGCCGCGGCGCGGCTGGCGGCGCAGGCGGCGAAGCCAACGGCGGCTCGGGCGCAGCCGGCGGCGGCGCCACCGCAGGCATGGGCGGCACTGCCGGCCCGCTGAATGGCGGCAACGGCGGTAACCACGGCGCCATCACCGCGGGCGCAGGCGGTGCAGGCGGCCGCACCGGCGCTTCCACCGGCGGCATGGGCGGCGAAGGCGGCATGGGCGGCGCAGGCGGCGCAGGCGGCGCTTCGGCGGGTTCGGGCTTGACCGCCTCGGGCAGCACCACTGCCGGCGGCAACTCCAATGGCAACTCCAACGCCACCTCGGGCTCGGTGATGCCGGGCATGGATGGCGGCGGCACCGGCGGCACCAGCGGCAGCGCCACCGCAGGCACCAACACCCAGACCGGCGGCACCGGCACCGGCGGCACCAACACCGCCACCGCGGGCGACTCGATGGCAGGCGCAGGCGGCGCGGCAGGTTCGGGTGCGGCTGGCGGCGCCGGCGCGAGCGCCAGCAACACCGGCGGTAGCGGCGCGGCAGGCGGCGCGGCCACCGGCGGCGCAGGCGGCGCAGGCGCCGCACTGACCGGCACCGGCGGCGAAGGCGGCGCAGCCACCGGCGGCGCAGGCGGCTCGGGTGCAGCCGGCACGGCCGGCGCAGGCGGCGCGGGCGGCGCGGGCGCCTCGGGCACCGCGACTGCCGGCACCGGCGGCGCAGGCGGCGCAGCCACCGGCGGCACTGCCACCAACGGCGACGCGTCGAGCGGCGCAGCCACCGCAGGCACCGGCGGCGCAGGCGGCTCGGGCGGCACCAACACCGGCGGCGCAGGCGGCGACGGCGGCTCGCAAGTGGCTGGCGCAGCCACCGGCGGCGCAGGCGGCGCAGGCACCGGCGGCGCGGGCGGCTCCAACTCCGTGACCACCGGCGCGTTCGACATGTCGAACTCGATGAGCAACATCGCTCAATCGGCTGCCGGCGTCTCGGTGATCAGCCAGAACAACGGCTTCTCGTCGCTGATCCAGCAAAGCGTCAACGTGCAGTCGAACCTGAACGTGGGCGGACAGTAAGGCGCTTGCCGCCTCATGGCCGCGCAAGCGGCCATGAGGCGGCTTTTTCGAGAGAACACCATGAAACGGACTACATCCTTCCTGCTGGCCGCGTTCACCGTCTCCATGGCGGCGCTGTCGGCAACGGCCCAGGCCGCCGATCCGGAGAAACTGCCCGTGAAGGTGAGCTTCCTGTCGGAGGTGCGGGTGCAAGAGGACACCGCGCCGGCCGGCTGGGGCAAGAAAGCCGACCTCGCCTCGCTGGGCGATGCCGAATCGCGCGGCGCTTCCGACCAGATCCGCAACGAAGCCAATGCCACGCTCGGCGGCACGGTCGCCGGCAACAGCGCGACCAATGTCTCGACCGGCATGAACATCATCGACAACGGCTCGTTCGCGAATTCCTCGGGCTTGCCGGTGGTGATCCAGAACAGCGGGGCGAACGTGCTGATCCAGAACGCCACCGTCATCAACCTGCATATGCAATAGCATGAATCGACGCGTGTTCCTTGCCGCCCTGGGCGGCACCCTGCTGGCGCCGGCGGCGCCGGCTTCCGCTATCGAACTGGCGATCGGGCAGCGCGTGAACGTGCCCGTCACCAGCATGAAAGACATCAAGTTCCAGCGCACCCTGCGCCAGCAGTACGACTTCAGCTGCGGCTCCGCCGCGCTGGCGACCCTGCTGACGCACCACTACGGCACCGCGACCAGCGAGAAGACCGCCTTCGAATGGATGTGGGCCAACGGCGACAAGGCCAAGATCCGGCAACAGGGCTTTTCGCTGCTCGACATGCAGCGCTTCCTGGCCACGCGGGGTTTCCGCGGCGACGGCTTCCAGCTGCCGGTCGAGAAGCTGATCGCGGAAAAGCTGCCGGCGATCGTCCTGATCTCCGACCGCGGCTTCAACCACTTCGTCGTCATCAAGGGGGCCGAGGACGGCCGCATCCTGATGGGCGACCCGTCCACCGGCACGCGCATCGTGAGCCAGGAGCGCTTCCAGGAAATCTGGCGCAACAAGCTGTTGTTCGTGATCCACGGCTACAAGGGCCAGGTGGCCTTCAACAACCCCGACGACTGGCGCGCGGCGCCTCGCGCACGCCTCGGCGAGGGCATCGGTCAAGACCAGCTCAGCGCCACGCTGCCGAAATTCGGCCCCGGCGATTTTTGAAAGGACTGTGTATGCGCTGGTTTCGCAACATCCTGCGGGCGGCCCTGGCGGCCGCCTCGATCGGCGGCGCCATCATGGCGCCTGCCGTGCATGCCTCCGATCCCGAAGCGTCCAGCTTCGGCACCCCGGTGGCCGCCGAGACGCTCGAGGAAGCGCGCGGCGGCTTCGACGTGCCCGGCGGCCTCACCCTGTCGCTCGGGATCGAACGCGTGGTCTCGGTCAACGGCGAAGTGCTGTCGCGCTCGAGCATCGCCATTCCCGACCTCGCCAGCATCACCGCCGACCAGGCCCGCCAGGCGCAGGAAGCCCTGGGCGCCGCGCGGATGATCCAGCTCGGCAACAACAACTTCGCCGGCGCGGACACCGGCCTGGGCAACGGAGCGACCCTGCTCCAGAACAGCCTCAACGGCCAGACCATCCGCACCGACACCATCATCAACTCCTCCGTGAACAGCATGTCCCTGCTGAAAGACATGAATTTCCAGGCCACGATTCGTGACGCGCTGGTGCGTTCTGCAGGAAACTTGTAATATTGTTAATCATTCACTCTGGAGAACCCGGATGGTCCCACATGTCGCGCGGCTGCGTGCCGCCGGACTTGCGGCGGCGCTCCTTGCGCCCGCCGCGCTCGCCCAGCAGGCTGCTTCCGCTTCTGCCGCCGCCCCCGCTGTCCCCGTCACCACCGACCAGGAACAAAGTAATGAGCTCGCCGAGCTGAAAGCCGAGCTGGCCGAGCAGCGCGCCCTGGTCAACAGGCTGATGCAGGAGCTGCAGGCACAGCGCCAGCAGATCAAGCAGGTGCAGGACGCCCAGCAGCCGGCCCTGGCGGCAACACCGGCCCCTCCGGGCAGCGCGGCGGCCGGCAGCGTGCTGCTGTCCGAGCAGCGCGGCGCCGGCGCCATCGCCATGAGCGGCGACGAACCGGGCGGACAGGCGCCGGTGGCCCAGCCGCCGGTGCTGCCGGCGCAGGTGCAGGCCCAGGTACCGTCGCAGGCCCCGCCACCCTTGGCGCCAAGCCCGGGCCAGACGCAGGCCCAGGCGCAGGGGCCGCAGCAGGCCAACCGCAACCGCCCCAGCCGCCCGCCGGAAGTCGCTCCCCTGTTCGAGCAGCCGGGCGTGCTGACCCCGCGCGGCAAGTACATCCTGGAACCGTCGGCCCAGTTCGGCTATTCGTCGAGCAACCGGGTGGCGCTGGTGGGCTACACCGTGATCCCCGCGCTGCTGATCGGCCTGGTCGACGTGCGTGAGCTCAAGCGCAACACCTTCACCGCCGCCCTCACCGGACGCACCGGCCTGAGCAACCGCATGGAAGTCGAGGTCAAGCTGCCCTACGTCTACCGCTCGGACGCCACGGTCAGCCGGGAGCTGTTCACCGGCACCGCGGTCGAGCGCGTGTTCGACACCAGCGGCAAGGGACTGGGCGACGTCGAGATCGCCGGCCGCTACCAGATCAACGACGGCGGACCGGACAAGGGTTATTACATCGGCGGCATGCGCTACAAGAGCCGCACCGGCCGCGATCCTTTCGAGGTGGTGACCGACTGCGTACGGCGCTGCATCGGCGAGAACGTCACCGGCACCGGCCTGCCCCTGACCCTGCCGACCGGCTCGGGCTTCCACTCCCTGCAGTGGAGCCTGACCTGGCTCTACCCGTCCGATCCGGCCGTCTTCTTCGGCAACCTGAGTTATGTGTACAACTTCAAGCGCGACAACGTCTCGCGCCTGGTGCGCGACGGCGTGCGCGAGCCGCTGGGCGAACTGGCGCCGGGCGACGTAATCGGCTTTAACTTCGGCATGGGCCTGGCGCTGAACGACAAGGCCTCGCTCAGCCTGGGCTACGACCACAGCACCATCGCCCGCATGAAGCAGAACGGCATGCCGGTGCCCGGCTCGGTGCGGACCCAGCTCGGCACCCTGTTGGTAGGCTATTCCTACCGCTTTAACGAGAAGCGCAGCCTGAACATTGCCGTGGGCGCCGGCGTCACCCGCGACACCCCGGACGTCACGCTGACGGTACGCATGCCGTTCACGTTCTGAGGCGCAAAATACCGCACGGGCGTGCGTACAAAACGCCAATCGGAAAGGGGGAACACGATTGAAAAAAACTTGCCTAAAAAATAAAATTTGCTTCTATAATCAGAATTGCAATGTTGAGCACGCCGCTGGTTCCAGTCCTCCGACGCGCGCACAGGGCGACAATACCAATACTTTTCTTTTGAGGGAATAACATGGCGACTGGCACTGTAAAGTGGTTCAACGATGCGAAGGGTTTCGGCTTCATTACGCCTGATGGCGGTGGCGAAGACGTTTTTGCACACTTCTCGGCCATCAACGTTAACGGCTTCAAGTCGCTGCAGGAAAACCAGCGCGTGAGCTTCGACATCACTGCCGGCCCAAAAGGCAAGCAGGCTGCGAACATCCAGCCGCAATAAGCTATCCAGCCGCAATAAGCTAGCGCGCAGCCCGCACCGCGGGCATGCCCAAGACTGAGAGCACGTTATCGACGTGCTCTTTGTCGTTTACGGTATTCCCACGCCGCTAAGCCCCGCGCCAGCCCTGGAGCAAGGTCAGCACGCCCGCCCCGATCAGCATGGCGCCGACCATGCGCGTGGCGAACAGGCCGCCGCGCGGGTTGGCGTCGATGCGGCGCTGGGCGCCCAGCGCCCCCACCGTCACCGCGCCATACACCAGGGTCTGGGTGAAGGCGATGATCAGGCCGAGCAAAGCGGCCTGCGACCACAAGCCGCCCTGCCCGGGCCGCAGGAACTGCGGGAAGATCGCGAGCATGAACACATAGGCCTTGGGGTTGAGCAGGCAAGTCAACATGCCCTGCAGGAAGATCGACCTGCCGCGCGGCAGCCGGGCCTGGGGCGCGATCGCCAGCGTGGGCGCCGAGCGCGCGCGCAGGAGCGTCCAGCCGATCCAGCCGATATACACCGCTCCGGCCAGCAGCATGGCGTTGAACAGCGGCGGCCACACGGCCAGGATCGCGGCCACGCCGAGCACGCCCATCAGGGTGTGGGCGACGCCGCCCGCGACGATGCCGCCCACGGCGGCGAAGCCCGCGCCGCTGCCGCCGCGCACCGAGCTGGCCAGCACGAAGGCCATGTCCAGCCCCGGCAGCGCGATCACGCCGAATACGACCACGAAAAACAATCCCAGTTGTGCCGCGTCCATCATTTCTCCTTGTCTGGCTGGTGCGAGCGTGCAGCGTAAGGGAAAATCAGGACATAATCAGCCCTAATTCAGACAAGGATTGTTCGACATGGCGAAACCGGCGACACGGGTGCTGGCGGTGCTGGAACTGCTGCAGGCGCATGGCCGCATCAGCGGCGCAGAGATGGCGGCGCGCCTGGGGGTGGACGGCCGCACCCTGAGGCGCTACATCGCGGTGCTGGAAGAGATGGGCATTCCGGTCACTGCCGAGCGGGGACGGGCCGGCGGCTATGCGCTGGTGGCGGGCTTCAAGCTGCCGCCGATGATGTTCAGCGAAGACGAGGCGGTGGCGCTGTCGGTGGGCTTGCTGGCCGCGCGCAGTTTCGGCCTGGACCGGACGGCGCCGGCGGTGGCCAGCGCCCAGGCCAAGCTGGAGCGCGTGATGGCCGCCAACCTGCGCCAGCGCGTGCGCGCGCTCGACGAGACCGTGCAGCTCGACGTCACCGGCGCCTCCGCCGCGGCCAGCCACGCTGCGCTGGCGACGCTGTCGGTCGCGGCCCAGGCACGGCGGCGGGTGCGCCTGCGCTACGGCGACGCCGCCGGGAAGCAGTCCGAGCGCGAATTCGACGCCTACGGCCTGGCCTACCACGGCGGCTGCTGGTATGCGGTGGGCTGGTGCCACTTGCGGCGCGCGCTCCGCTCGTTCCGGCTGGACCGCATCCTTTCGGTGGAAACGCTGGAGCGGCCTTTCGAGCGGCCCGGGGAGTTCGATGCCCTGGCTTACCTGCTGCGCTCGGTCGCCACGCTGCCGCGCGCGCACGCGGCCGAGGTGCGGCTCAAGACCAGCCTGGAACGCGCGCAGGCCCAGTTTTCACGGACGGTCGCCGTGTTCGAACAGACGGAGGACGGCGTGGCGATGCATTGCCAGGCGGACGAGATCGCATGGATGGCGCGGCAGTTGGCAAGCCTGCCCTTCGATTTCGAGATCAGGCAGCCGCCTGCACTGAGGGAGGCCGTGCGCGAGTGCGCAAGAAAGCTGTTGCGCCTGAGCGCCTAGGAATCAGTGCTTGTGGCCGCAGCCCGACATCACCGGCGCGCCCGGCAGCTCGGCGCCCGGCGCGCGGCCGCTCGCTTCGTCGAAGCCGGCCGCCTTCAGGCGGTCCAGGTATTGCTGCCACAATACCTGCTGCTCGCTCCCGAGCCTGTACAGGTAGTCCCAGCTGAAGATGCCGGTCGCGTGGCCGTCCGAGAACAGCGGCTTGATCGCGTAGTTCCCGACCGGTTCCACGCCGGTGATGCCGACCTCGCGCTTGCCCACCTGGAGCACTTCCTGCCCCGGACCGTGGCCCTTGACCTCGGCCGAGGGCGAATACACGCGCAGCAGTTCGAAGGGAATCGAAAACGCGGCGCCGTCGTCGAAGGCGATGTCGAGCAGGCGAGATTTCTGGTGGACGGTCAGTTCAGTCGGATTGGGCATGGCGATTTCCTGGATTAGGTGAACCGGCGCAGGATAGCAGCTTCCAGCTGCGGCAACAGCGCGCGGCGCGCCGCCAGCACCCCGGGAGGCGTCTCGCGCACAGCCTGGGCCCACACCGGGGCCGGGAAATGCGCGTCGTCCGCATAGCGCGGAATCACGTGCCAGTGCAGGTGCGGCACCACATTGCCCAGGCTCGCCACATTGACCTTCAGCGGCTGCATGACTTCGCGCACCGCTTCTTCCAGCTGGAACACGGCTTCGTTCAGCAGCAGGCGGTCGTCCTTCGCCAGGTCGCTCATCTCGCGCACGTGCCCGTTCCAGATCACGCGGCAGAAGCCCGGGTAGTTGGCGTCGTCGACGACGATCACGCTGAACTTCGGCCCGCGCCAGGCCACAGGCACGGACAGTTCGCACAATTCACACGTCATACCAGCACCCTTTCGATGCCGCCGTTGTTGGCGCGCGCCACATACTCCGGCAGCCAGTTCTCGCCCAGCAGGTGCTTGGCGATCTCCACCACGATGTAGTCGGCGGTGGTGCCGGCGTCGTCGTTGTAGCGCGACAGGCCCTGCAGGCAGGACGGACAGGAAGTCAGGATCTTGACGTCGCCCTTGAAGCCGTCGGCGCGCAGCTTGTCGGCGCCCTTCTCCATCTCGGCTTCCTTGCGGAAGCGCACCTGGGTCGCGATGTCCGGACGGCTCACCGCGAAGGTGCCCGACTCGCCGCAGCAGCGGTCGTTCTTCTCGATCTTGACGTTGTCGGCGGTCGACACGAGCGCGTTCACGGTCTTGAGCGAATCCTGCATCTTCATCGGCGTGTGGCAGGGGTCGTGGTACATGTAGCGGGTGCCGTTCACGCCTTCGAGCTTGACGCCCTTCTCCAGCAGGTACTCGTGGATGTCCATGATGCGGCAGCCCGGGAAGATCTTCTCGAACTCGTAGGTCGACAGCTGGTCGTAGCAGGTGCCGCAGGAGACCAGCACGGTCTTGATGTCGAGGTAGTTCAGCGTGTTGGCCATGCGGTGGAACAGCACGCGGTTGTCCGTCATCATCTTGTCGGCCTTGTCGTACTGGCCGGCGCCGCGCTGGGGATAGCCGCAGCACAGGTAGCCCGGCGGCAGCACGGTCTGCACGCCCACTTCCCACAGCATCGCCTGGGTCGCCAGGCCCACCTGCGAGAACAGGCGCTCGGAACCGCAGCCCGGGAAGTAGAACACGGCTTCGGTGTCGGCCGTGGTCTTCTGCGGGTTGCGGATGATCGGGATGATCTTGTCGTCCTCGATGTCGAGCAGGCCCCGCGCCGTCTTCTTCGGCAGGTTGCCCGGCAGCTTCTTGTTGACGAAGTGGATCACCTGCTCGCGGATCGGCGGCTTGCCGGTGGTCGGCGCCGGCGCCCTGGTCTGTTCCTTGGCCAGGCCTTTTAACAAGCCTGCGCCCATGCGCTGGGCCTTGTAGCCCCAATCCACCATCGCCTTGCGGGTCGCGTTGATCGTGGTCGGGTCGGTCGCGTTCAGGAAGAACATGGCCGCGCGGTTGGCCGGCTTGAAGCTGCGCTTGTCCATCTTGCGCAGCAGGTTACGCATGTTCATCGAGACGTCGCCGAAGTCGATGTCGACCGGGCACGGCGTCACGCACTTGTGGCACACGGTGCAGTGGTCGGAGACGTCCTCGAATTCTTCCCAGTGGCGGATCGAGACGCCGCGGCGGGTCTGCTCTTCGTACAGGAAAGCTTCGATCAGCGCCGAGGTAGCGAGGATCTTGTCGCGCGGCGAGTACAGCAGGTTCGATTGCGGCACATGGGTGGTGCAGACCGGCTTGCACTTGCCGCAGCGCAGGCAGTCCTTGATGCTGTTGGCGATCTCGCCGATGTCGCTCTGCTGCATGATGAGCGATTCGTGGCCCATCAGGCCGAAGGACGGCGTGTAGGCGTTGCGCAGGTCGGCGTGGGCGCCTTCCAGGTTGAGCAGCTTGCCCTTGTTGAAGCGGCCTTCCGGGTCGATCCGCAGCTTGTAGTCGCGGAAATCGCCGATCTCTTCGTCGGTGAGGAATTCGAGCTTGGTGATGCCGATGCCGTGCTCGCCCGAGATCACGCCGTCCAGCGAACGGGCCAGCTTCATGATGCGCTCGACGGCCTTGTGCGCG
This sequence comes from uncultured Massilia sp., assembly GCA_966210615.1. Lineage (GTDB taxonomy): Bacteria > Pseudomonadota > Gammaproteobacteria > Burkholderiales > Burkholderiaceae_D > Telluria. The sequence continues at coordinate 7,137 of CBIHLT010000068.1, read as the reverse complement.
TCTTGCAGCATCGCGTAGTCGTCTGAGTTCACCGGCAGGTTGGTGTGCACGTTGCCGTCGCCCGCGTGCATGTGCAGGGCCACGAACACGCGCGAGCGCAGCACCCGCTTGTGGATCGCGGTGCACTCGTCGAGGATGCACTTGTAGGCGGCGCCGTTGAAGATCTGGCGCAGCGGCGCGCGCAGCTCCTGCTTCCAGGACACCCGCACGCCGTGGTCCTGGACCACGTCGAACAGGGTGGCGTCCGGCTGGTTGCCGATGCGCAGGTCGAGGGCGCCGGCCAGGTGGCCCAGGCCCAGCTCGGCCAGCTCGCCGGTCACGTTGCGCAGGGGCGCGTCGAGATTGGCCAGGATGAAGGCCCAGCGCTTGCCGACCAGCTGCACCAGGGCTTGCGCCTGCTGCGGGCGGTCGCCCAGGATCTCGGCGCGGTCGACGGTGTCGCCGGTGGCGTCGTCGCTCTTCTCGATCGGCAGGTGTTCGTTGCTCAGGTAGGCGTGCAGCTGCTCCACCAGCTGCAGCTTGTTCTTGATCGACAGCTCGACGTTGATGCGCTCGATGCCGTCGGTGTACTCGCCCATGCGGTTCAGCGGAATGACCACGTCTTCGTTGATCTTGAAGGCGTTGGTGTGGCGCGCGATGGCCGCGGTGCGGGCGCGGTCGAGCCAGAACTTCTTGCGCGCTTCCGCGCTGACGGCCACGAAGCCTTCGCCCACGCGGGTGTTCGCGATGCGCACCACTTCCGAGGCAGCCAGCGCCACAGCGTTCTCGTCGTCGCCGACGATGTCGCCGAACAGCGCCATCTTGGGCAGGGTGCCGCGCTTGGACTTGGTGGCGTAGCCCACCGCGCGCAGGTAGCGCTCGTCCAGGTGTTCCAGGCCGGCCAGGCGCAGGGTGGCGAAGGCCGGGTCGCCGTTCTTCGGCAGGCTGTCCAGGTAATCCTTGATCTCGACGATCGACGGGATCGCGTCGCGCGCCTGGCCGAAGAATTCCAGCGCCACGGTGCGGGTGAACTTCGGCATCTTGTGCAGGATCCAGCGGCTCGACGTGATCAGGCCGTCGGTGCCTTCCTTCTGGATGCCCGGCAGGCCGGCCAGGAATTTATCCGTCACGTCCTTGCCCAGGCCTTCCTTGCGGAAGCGGCGGCCTTCGATGGTGAGCGTCTCGGTGCGGAAGGGCTCGCCTTTCGCCGCCCCTTTGGTGGACGGGTGGGTCCATTCGAGCTTGAAGGTGGCCACCGGCGCGTCGTGGATCTTGGACAGGTTGTGGTCCATGCGGGTGACTTCGAGCCAGTCGCCGTTGGGGTCGACCATGCGCCAGGACGCCAGGTTGTCGAGCGCCGTGCCCCACAGGACGGCCTTCTTGCCGCCCGCGTTCATGGCGATGTTGCCGCCGATGCAGGAGGCGTGGGCCGAGGTCGGGTCGACCGCGAACACGAAGCCGGCCTTTTCGGCGGCCTGCGAGACGCGCTGGGTGACCACGCCGGCGCCGGTGTGGATGGTCGCGTAGTCGCGGTCCACGCCCGGCAGGCGGGTCATCTCGACTTCGCCCATGGCCAGCAGTTTTTCGGTGTTGATCACGGCCGACATCGGCGTGAGCGGAATCGCGCCGCCGGTGTAGCCGGTGCCGCCGCCGCGCGGGATGATGGTCAGGCCCAGCTCGATGCAGCCCTTGACCAGGCCGGCCATTTCTTCCTCGCTGTCCGGCAGCAGGACCAGGAAGGGATATTCGACGCGCCAGTCGGTGGCGTCGGTGACGTGCGAGGTGCGGTGCATGCCGTCGAAGCGGATGTTGCGCTTGTCGGTGTAGGCGCCGAGCACGCGCGTGGCACGCTTGCGCAGGTCGTACATGTCGCTGAATTCGCGGCCGAAATCGTCGACCGCCTTGCGCGCGGCGGCCAGCAGCTGTTCCACGGCGGCGCTGCGCGCGGCGCTGTCGCCGCCTTGTTCGGCATCGACGCTCAGGCGGCGCTTGTCGACTTCGGCCAGGCGGTGGTGCAGGGCTTCGATCAGCTTGGCCCGGCGCTTCGGGTTGTCCAGCATGTCGTCCTGCAGGTAGGGATTGCGGCGCACCACCCAGATGTCGCCCAGCACTTCGTACAGCATGCGCGCAGAACGGCCGGTCTGGCGGGCGCCGCGCAGCTCGTCGAGCAGCTGCCACGACGACTCACCCAGCAGCCGGATCACGATTTCGCGGTCGGAAAACGAGGTGTAGTTGTACGGGATCTCGCGCAGGCGCGCGGGAGCATTGTCGGCGAGCAGGGTATGGATATGTGCGGGGGCGTTCATGGGATACGGATCGACGTCGGACTGGCCCGAAGGATGCCCATTCTAGCTTATTGCGCTGCACCACGCAGGGGAATGGCTATTTTCGCCAGTGACCGTACCGCAATGAAATATCGAACTATCGCTGTCTATACAAATTTTATTTGCACAAATGGCGACCTGTGCATCGAAGCTTTCGGCAGGTGAGCAAAATGGCATATCCCATAGCGTCTGCGCGCCCTGCTTAGTCCTTGACTTCGAAGGCCGCGCCCGTCTCGAAAAAGTGCCCGCCGGCCACGTAATGGATGCTCCTGCGGCCACCCTGCTCCGGATTCCAGTGGCCATGCGTGAAGGCAGCCGGGTCGGCCCAGGCGGCGACCACTTCGCCCAGGAACAGGTCGTAGGTCTCCTGGATGTGCGGCTCGGGAATCAGGCGGCATTCGAGCCAGGCGATGCAGCCTTCGAGCAGGGGCGCGGCGACCTGCTCGCCTTTGAAGGTGGTGGCGCCGTAGGCGGCGAACTTGTCGATGTCGCGGCCGGAGCTCGATCCGACGTCCACGGTCAGTTTCGCCAGTGCGCGCGCGGGGATGTTGAGCGCGAATTCGCCGGAGGCTTCGACCAGCTGGCGGGTCAGGGTGCGCTTGTCGATCACGACCGCGACCTTGGGCGGCTTGAAGTCGAGCGGCATGGACCAGGAGGCGGCCATCACGTTGTCCTTGCCGGCGTGGTGGCTGGAGACCAGGACCGTGGGGCCGTGGTTGAGGAGGCGGTAGGATTTTTCGAGGTCGATGGGGATGCGAGGTGTCATGGCTGAACTCTGAGGCAGACGTCGCATTATTATCCGTCGCCCCCGCGAAGGCGGGGGGCCAAGTTTGCGTGCGTGGCCGTGCGAGCAAACTTGGGGCCCCGCCTTCGCGGGGATGACGTTCAAGAGCTAACGGGTATTGTCAGCCGATGAGGCGCTCGAAGAACTCCCCCACCGTCTTCCAGAACCCGTTCGGGATATACAGCAGCACCGCCGTCATCGTCACATAGCGCATGAACTTGCCGATCGCCATGTACATCACGCTCGGCCAGAACGGCAAATGCAGCCACCCCGCCAGGGTGCACAGCGGATCCCCCACCCCCGGCACCCAGGACAGCAGCATGGTCTTGGCCCCGTACTTCTTGAGCCAGCCGAACCACCTGCTCTGGCGTTCCTTGGCGAAGGCCACCTTGGCGCGGTAGCCGACGAAGTAGTCCACCGCCCCGCCCAGCGTATTGCCGACGGTGGCCACGAAGATGGCCGGCCAGAACATCGCCGGATTGGCCTTGACCACCGCGAACACCGCCGGTTCCGAGCCCAGCGGCAACAGGGTGGCCGAGACGAAGCTGATGAGAAATACCGACGTCAGGCCCACGGTCGGCGCGGCGAGCACATTCAGGAGCCAGAGGACGGCGTTTTCGATCATCGAGGGTGGACTGGGACGATAGTGTTGAGCGTCCATTATAATGACCCTCACTTATCGTCACGACACGATACGACCAGCCTGCCACCCAGTGCTTCAAGTCGTAGTGCGGTACTGCATGCCACGGCTACCCTCCCGGCAAACAGTGCGCGTCGTCCCGGACCGCCGGCATCCTTTGGCATTCACTTCAGCTATCCGACCATGACTACCGACTACCTCAAGAAAATCCTGACCGCCCGCGTCTACGACGTGGCCGAGGAAACGCCGCTGGAACTGGCGCCCACGCTGTCCCAGCGCATGGGCAACCGCATTTACTTCAAGCGCGAGGACATGCAGAGCGTGTTCAGCTTCAAGCTGCGCGGCGCCTACAACAAGATGGCGAACCTCTCGGCCGAGCAGCTCAAGCGCGGCGTGATCTGCGCCTCGGCCGGCAACCATGCCCAGGGCGTGGCCCTGTCGGCCTGCCGCCTGGGCTGCCGCGCGCTGATCGTGATGCCGACCACCACCCCGCAGGTGAAGATCGACGCCGTCAAGGCGCGCGGCGGCGCCAGCGTGGAAGTGGTGCTGCATGGCGATTCCTACACCGACGCCTACAACCACGCCCTGCTGCTGGAAAAGGAGCAGCGCCTGACCTTCGTCCACCCCTTCGACGATCCGGACGTGATCGCCGGCCAGGGCACGATCGGCATGGAGATCCTGCGCCAGCATTCGGGCCCCATCCACGCGGTCTTCGTGGCCATCGGCGGCGGCGGCCTGGTCGCCGGCGTGGGCGCCTACATCAAGGCGGTACGCCCGGACATCAAGGTGATCGGCGTGCAGACCCTGGATTCGGACGCGATGGCGCGCAGCCTCAAGGCGGGCGAGCGCGTGACCCTGCCCGACGTCGGCCTGTTCTCGGACGGCACCGCGGTGCGCCTGGTGGGCGAGGAAACCTTCCGCGTGGCCAAGGAAGTGGTCGACGAGATCATCCTGGTCGACACCGACGCCATCTGCGCGGCGATCCAGGACGTGTTCCAGGACACCCGCAGCATCCTGGAGCCGGCCGGCGCGCTGGCGGTGGCCGGCGCCAAGGCCTATGTCGAACGTTCGCAGATGAACCGCGAGCCGGTGAAGAACGAGACCCTGGTGGCGGTCGCTTGCGGCGCCAACATGAACTTCGACCGCCTGCGCTTCGTGGCCGAACGCGCCGAGCTGGGCGAGTCGCGCGAAGCGGTGTTCGCGGTCACCATCCCCGAGCAGCGCGGCAGCTTCCGCCGCTTCTGCTCGCTGGTCGGGCCGCGCAACGTCACCGAATTCAACTACCGCATCAGCGACGCGCGCGAAGCCCACGTGTTCGTGGGCGCGCAGATCGGCAGCCGCAGCGAATCGCATCTGCTGGCGCGTACCTTCGAGGAGCACGGTTTCCGCACCCTCGACCTGACCCACGACGAGCTGGCCAAGCTGCACATCCGCCACCTGGTCGGCGGGAAAAGCATGCTGGCGCAGGACGAGTTGCTGTACCGCTTCGAATTCCCCGAACGTCCGGGCGCGCTGATGCGCTTCCTGGAAAGCATGGCGCCGAACTGGAATATCTCGCTGTTCCACTACCGGAACCAGGGCGGCGACGTGGGCCGCATCCTGGTCGGCCTGCAGGTGCCGAAGGCCGAAATGGAGGAGTTCCGGCAGTTCCTCGCCACGCTCGGTTACCGATACTGGGACGAGAGCGCCAATCCGGTGTATAAATTGTTCCTGGGGTCCTGAGCGGCCAAGGCACACCCGATGCGGGCTGCGTTACCAACGCGGCCCGCACATGATTGTTGAACGCGTCGGCGCCACGGCTGCCGATCCTGCGGGCGCCACAAGCGCCTTTCGCACGACTATGAATACTCCAGTGAATACTCCTGACCAATCGCCACTTGGCAAAACCGCTGCCTACCAGAGCCAGTACGCGCCCGAACTGCTGTTCCCGATCCCGCGCCAGCAAAAGCGCGAGGAACTGGGCCTGGCGGGCACCCTGCCCTTTTTCGGGGTCGATATCTGGAACGCCTACGAGCTGTCCTGGCTGAACATGCGCGGCAAGCCGCAGGTGGCGATCGCCACCTTCAGCGCGCCGGCCGACTCGCCCAATATCGTCGAGTCCAAGTCCTTCAAGCTCTATTTGAATTCCTTCAACCAGACCCGCCTGGCCAACACCGACGCCCTGCTGGCGCTGCTGCGCGAAGACCTGTCGAACGCCTTCGGCGCGCCGGTCCATGTCGCGCTCACCACGCCGGACGCCTTCGGCAGCCTCAGGATGGGCGAGTTCGAGGGAACCCTGCTCGACCGCCTGGATGTCGAGATCGACGCCTATGTGCCTTCGCCGCAACTGCTCAGCGCCAACCACGAGGAAGCGCCGGTCGAGGAGACCCTGGTGTCGCACCTGCTCAAGTCGAACTGCCTGGTCACCGGCCAGCCGGACTGGGGCACCGTGCAGATCCATTACGTGGGCCCGCAGATCGACCAGGAAGGCCTGCTGAAATACCTGATCGGCTTCCGCGAGCACAACGAATTCCACGAGCAGTGCGTCGAGCGCATCTTCATGGACGTGTTGCGTCAGTGCAAGCCGACCAAGCTGGCGGTCTATGCGCGCTACACCCGCCGCGGCGGCCTCGACATCAACCCCTGGCGTGCGAATTTCAGCACCGGCAAGCCATCGAATTTGCGTACGGCCCGTCAGTAAACGCTTGATAGAGGGAAAGAATGTACGATTTTGGCCACAGCCGTGGCCAAACCGTCATCATCCGGATACGCTAGAAATGATCTTTTTGTTACTGCCCGATTTTTGAGCAAAACGCGTTCAAAAGTCGGTGGAACGCGGTAGGGGCGTACGTTCGCCTGCCCTGCAGTCGGATTTCATTAAGGAAATTGCGTCTCAAAATAGCTGAGGAACAAGACGACAAGCACCCTGTTTCGTCGAGTGAAAAACGGGCGTCCGGCGAGCTTCCGGTACGGACGCGAAATCGAATGTCACGGCTGTGAAACAGGCCTATAATGCGTGCTCGCAAGCACACCACTTGTGCATCGCACCAACTGTCATGACCAATCTTAGCAAAATCCTCTCGCTCGAGAACGTGCAGCTCGACCTTGAAGTGTCGAGCAAAAAGCGTGCTTTCGAGCAGGCCGGCCTGATCTTCGAGAACAACTGCGGCATCGCCCGCTCGACCGTGTCGGACAACCTGTTCGCGCGCGAGCGGCTCGGCTCGACCGGCCTGGGCCACGGCGTCGCCGTTCCGCATGGCCGCATCAAGGGCAGCAAGAGCCTGAAGGCGCCGCTGGCCGCCTTCGTGCGCCTGAAGGAGCCGATTCCCTTCGAATCGCCGGACGGCCAGCCGGTCAGCCTGCTGTTCTTCCTCCTGATTCCGGACCACGTCACCCAGCAACACCTCGAGATCCTGTCGGAAATCGCCGAG
>CBIHLT010000067.1:0-21646 GCA_966210615.1 uncultured Massilia sp. | reverse complement strand
GCCCAGTCCTGGCCCTTCGGCCTGGCCGCGCGCGGGGTCGATTTCTACCGCGAGCGCGTCCACCTGGCCGAGCTGAACCGGCGCAGCGCCGCCTTCCGCTTCGGTGCGCACCAGCTGGGCGACACGCATGCGCCGCAAATCGTGGTCATGGTGCTGGGCGAATCCTCGCGCTTCGACCGCTGGAGCCTGAACGGCTACGCACGCGAGACCAACCCGCTGCTGTCGAAGGAGTCGAACCTGGTGACCCTGCCGGACGTGATCACGCCGGTCTCGGCCACCCGCCTGTCGGTGCCGGTGATCATTTCGCGCAAACCCGCCATGCAGAGCCTGAAGGACGGCTTCTACGAAAAATCCTTCCTCTCGGCCTTCAAGGAAGCGGGCTTCAAGACCTTCTGGCTGTCGAACCAGGTCTCGTTCGGCAAGTTCGACACGCCCGTGTCGGTGTTCGCCAAGGAGGCGGACCAGGTCGAGTTCCTGAACCTGGGCGGCTTCGGCGACAGCGCCAGCTACGACGCGGTGCTGCTCGACCCGCTGCGGCGCGCGGTGCGCGATCCGGCGCAGAAGGTCCTGGTCGTGCTGCACACCCTGGGCAGCCACTGGAACTACGCGCACCGCTATCCAAAGGAATTCGACCGCTGGCAGCCTTCGCTGGCCGGCATCGACAAGCCGGACGTCACCGACAAGTCGCTGCGCCCGAAGATGAGCAACAGCTACGACAGCGCGATCCTGTATACCGACTGGTTCCTGTCCAACGTGATCGGGGTGCTGAAGGAATCCGGCCTGCCGTCTTCGCTGCTCTACGTGGCCGACCATGGGCAGACCTTGTACGACAAGTCCTGCACCATCGCCTTCCACGGGCATAACACGCAATACGAATTCCACGTGCCGGCCTTCGTCTGGTATTCGGCATCCTACGAGGAGCGCTTCCCGTCCAAGATCGCGCAGCTGCGGCGCCACCGCAAGGCCAGGCTGTCGACCGAGAACATGTTCCACACGGTGCTCGACATGGCCGACATCCGCTATCCGGACGAGCATCTGGAGCGCAGCTTCGTGAATCCGGCGTTCAAGCGGCACAAGCGCTACGTGGACAGCTGGGGCTGGACCGACTACGACGACGCCACGATGAAAGGCGATTGCCGCGAAGTGATTGCGCGCGGCAAGCCGCTGCCGCGCAGCTGAGCGTCCTAAGCGCGCTTGACCGGTGGCGCGGTGAGCTTCATGCGCTCGGACGGGTGCTCGAAGTAGGGAAGAAAATGGCTGGCGATCAGCCAGGACACGCCGAACAGCGCCAGCCCGGCCGCCTCGCAGTAAAAGCTCAGGTTGGCCTCCGGCCAGAGATCGAACAGGCCGTTCACGGCGATCAGCGCCATCGAGGCGAGGATGCCGATGCCGCACAGCGCGTAGACGACCCGCCGCCGTTGCGCCTGGGTCTGATGCGGCTTGATCCTGGTGCGCTGGTAGAAGGACCAGCAGAACCACGCCAGGATGGCGAACATGAGGGCGGCGAAGGCGAAGTGCCAGGGCGATTCGGCGCCGGTGTCGCAGGCGGTCGGCACCAGGGCGATGCCGACCGCGGAGACACCCGCGATCTTGCTGGCGATTTTCTCCCGCCTGTTGGCGCCGTTATGCGCCGTCATGATGGCGGCGATCGCGAACAGGAAGCCGACGAAAATGTCGCGCGAGGTGCCGCCCGAGCAATACGCGTGGCTGATCGAAATCAGCGGTCCTTCGGCGAAAAACAGCGTCGCCCCGCTGAGGCTGAGCGCGATGAGCGCGACCATCAGTTTCATGGTCCTGAAGTCGATCTCGGGCATGGTCATGACGCGATCCTTTTGGCAATCCGGCATCAGTCGTGGCGGCGGCAGCGGGACGCCGATGAGCATATTAAATAAATGACAAGCCTGGATCAAGCGAGCACGGCAGGTGTACGGCGGATGACGCATGACACAGATTCCTGCAGCGATGTATAGAAGTTACATTCTAGAAACAATAGCTTCTTTTTCTCATGCTTCTCGTATAATCCGCCTTTTATTCGAGCAGCATGATGAGCGCGGTAAAGGTAATGAAAGCAGTCGAAGCGTCCAGGCATCCGGACCGGGAGCATGAGGCCGGGCGCAGTATCAATTGGTATCCTGTGCTGGGCGTGGCCCTGGTCATCCTGTCGGCGGCACTGAGCTACGGAGCGATCTACTTCCACCTGTTCGACGCCTAGCTGCCGGCACAAGAATGCCGCCTGGCGCCGCGTGCTACCATGCAAGCCCCTTACCCGCCTGGCAAGCGCCATGAAATACAAGCTGTTCCTGTTCGACCTGGACGATACCCTGCTCGACTTCCGGGCTTCCGAACAACTCTCCTTCACCCGCACCATGCGCGAACTCGGCCTGCACGAACCGGGCCAGGCGCTGTTCCCGGACTACCAGGCCATCAACCTGGATCTCTGGAAGCGCTTCGAGCAAGGCACGGTGACGAAAGACTTCCTCAAGGTGGAGCGCTTCCGCCAGGTCTTCGCCGCGCACAGGCTGGAGCTGGACGCGGAAGCGGCCAGCCGCCTGTACCTGGAATCGCTGTCGGAAACCGTGGTCCTGATCGACGGCGCCCTGCGCCTGTGCGCATCGCTGGCCGCCTGCGGCGAAGTCGGCATCATCACGAACGGGGTCGACCACATCCAGCGGCGCCGCATCGCCAGCGCCGGGCTGGGCAGCCACATTTCCTTCATCGCGACCTCGGAAGCCTGCGGCTACGCCAAGCCCGACAGCCGCTTCTTCGAGTACACGACCCGCATGGCGCGCCGCTTTTCCCACGGCGAGACGGTCATCGTCGGCGACCGGCTCGATGCGGACATCCTCGGGGCCAACCGCTACGGCATCGACAGCTGCTGGTTCAATCCGGGAAAGCTGGCCAATGCGTCGCAGGCGCTGCCCACCTACGAGGTCGGCCGGCTGGATGAAGTCCAGCCCTCACTGGCAGGGCTGAGGGCTGAGGCTACGGCTTCTTCGTTCCTTCGACCCGTTCCAGCAGGAGCTTGATCTCGTCGATGACGATCCACGGATCCTGCTCGTCGAACAGGTGCGCCGCATAGCGCATGGGCACGTGCCGCGCATTGCCCGAGATGTTCACCAGCTCGAACTGCGCTTTGTCCCAGGTGCTGTTGAAGGCGTCGACGTCGGCATAGCTCATCTTGGCCTGCCGGATGGAGGTATGCGGCAAACCGCGGCTGAGCACGGTCACCGGCATCTCGAGCTTGCCGGCATTGGCCGCCATGGTGGACGAGGCCTCGGCGAAGTCCTCGTGGGCGTGCTTGTTCTTTTCCCACTGGATGATCATGTCCATGATGCGCCAGCCATCCGGCGACAGCGAAGCCTTCAATGCCGGATACCAGGATTCGTGCACGCTATCCACGAACACGATGCCCTTGACCGCGTCCGGCTTGCCCTGCGCATAGGCACGCGCGACCAGGCCCCCGAACGAATGCGCCACCAGCACCACGTCGCGCCACTGGCGCTCCCGGATCAGGCCATCCAGCTCGTCCGCCAGCGCCTTCAGGGGCCGCGCGGCAGTGAGCGGCGTGCTCTCGCCCGAACCGGCCCGGTCGTACAGGCAGACCCGGTAACCGCTGGCCGAGAGATTGCGGAAGGTATTCTTGTAGGTGGCATGGGCATCGAGTCCCATGCCGGCGACCAGCAGGACGGTCTTGTCGCCGCTGCCGCGGCATTCCCATGCCAGCCGGTTGCCGCCCACCTGGGCGAACTGCACACCCGATGTCTCGCGGGCCGAGGCCTGGAGCGCGGACATCGCGAGTAAGCCGATCAACAAGCGCTTGATCATCATTGTTTTCCTGACATGGTTGCCATGACAGGATGAGTGTAAAGCCGGTCAGGATCCGATGTCGACTACTTCATCGCTTGGCTTGGGCGTGCAGGCGGCGTCCAGCGCTTCCCCGCCGCGGCGCACGACAATGCGCTGCGCGTCATGGCACACCTCGACCCGGCGCGCCTGCGGCGCCTGGCGGCGCACGAAGTCTTCGATCGAGGCCGGCACGCTCACGTGCAGCGCCAGCGCGTGGATGTCGTCCACCGGATGATCGTTCAGGTGCACCAGCGGCACGAACTGCCCGGCGAACATCATGGCGTGCGAGGGAATCTTCACGGGGCCGGCGGCGTAGCCCTGGGCACGCAGCCAGGCCTGGGCCTGCTCGCGCGGCGCCTCCAATCCATCCAGATGGCCCCAGGCGCTGGCGATCAGCTCCGCCACCCACTGGTTGCAGTTCTGGTAGCGCGTGCCGTAGGCATAGGCGTTGGCGCTGTACTTCCCGGCCAGCAGCGCCAGCGCCAGGGGCTTGTTCAGGGCCGCCTGCACCAGGAGGCGTTCTTGTTCGTCGGGCAGGAACAGCAGCGACATGTGTCCCCGCTGCGGCGCGTCGGCGCCGAGCGCGAAACCCGGCACGCCCTGGTCGAACAGGCGCGGGCGCGCTTCGTCGCAGGCGTAATACAGCTGGCGCACGGCCCAGGGGCTGCCGGGATTGTCTCTGAGGGCAATCCCGGCATGCGAGTACAGCAGGCCGAAGCGGCTCAGGTCCGTGCCCGCGCGCGCGATGACCGCGGCGCGCGCACCGGAGCGCTCCAGCTCCTGCTTCACCACGCCGGCGAAGCGCAGCACGCGGTCCTGCTCCTCGGCGCTGATGTCCTTCGCGCGTTCGCAAAAGGTGGGCAGGCCGGCCCAGGCGCCCGCGCTCGCGCACAGGCCGAGCGCAGCGAGAGCCAGTCTGGCGGACATCAGCCGGTGACTTTATGCGATTGCAGTTCGCGGTACCACTCGTCCTGCAGCGCCAGGAAGAACGGGCGTAGGGTGTCGCCGTAGGCGAATTCGAAGCCGTACACGCGCTCCTTCACTTCCACCAGCTCACCCGCGTTCACGCGGCGCTGCGCAAGGGCGCGGTCCGGCACGTCAAGGTGGAACTCGCGCGCGCCGGCGACCGCGCGCAGGGTCATGCGGGTGGTGTCCGCCTTGCCCGGCGCGGCGGCGACCTTGATCACGCGGTACTGGCCGGCGGCCACGCGGTCTTCGCCGCTCGAGCTGGTGCTGGAGCCGCTGATCGAGTCGGAGATGCTGGCCGAGGACGCCGATCCCGCGCTGGAGGCGGAGGAAGTGAAGCTGTCGGCATGGGCCGGCACGGCGCAGGCGGCGGCGAAAGTGGCGAGGCAAAGCGCGCGGGAAAGCATGGTGTACGTCATGAAGATCTTTCGTCGAACTAAATGGCTGACATGGTACAAGCCCGGCGCGCTACTGAGAAGGCAGGCGCACCCGCATAGTTTGTAACAATGTTTGGCGGCTCAGTGGCCAGAGCGCTCGAAACGCACCGGCTCGGCCGCGCCGCCCTTGCGCCGGACCACGACCGTTCCTGCCATCTTGTCATGCCAGCCCTGCTTGCGCGCATCGAAGCCGACCCAGATGAAACCCAGGAACAAAGGCAGCATCGAGACGTAGTAGCCGAGGTAGCGGATCACGCATTGCGCGGCCGTGGGCTTGCCGCCCGTGCGCGCATCGACGATGGTCGCGCCGATCGCCATCTTGCCCGGCGTGGTCGACATCCTTGCCCACAGCAGCACCACGATCACCGCCGGGAGCACGTAGGAAATCAGGAAATCGGCGGGACCGGCCAGGAAGGCCTCGCTGCCCAGGTAGCCGACGCCGTATACCCACAGCAGCAAGGGCACCGTGAGAATGCACAGCAGGATGGTATCGATCAGCGTCGCCCCGACGCGGGGCCAGAAGCCTGCGTATTCCAATTCGGATGACTGTTCCAACACGTTCCCCTTGAAGTGAATGTTCAACACAAGTCCAACCATAACAAGCTCAGGTCTGGCGCGCCAGCGCCACGAAGGCTTCCAGGTAGTCCAGCCCCACGTCTTCCTCGCGCGTGCCGAGGAAAATCTGCTTGGCGATGCCCTGCCGCCCCAGGCGCACCGGCGTCACCGGCATGCGCGCGGCGTATTCCTGCACCAGCCAGCCCGGCAGCGCCGCCACGCCGCGCCCGCCCGCCACCATCTGCACCATGATGTCGGTGGTCTCGATGGTCTTGCGCTCGCGCGGCGCGCAGCCGGCCGGCACGAAGAACTGGTTGTAGATGTCGAGCCGCTCGAGGTCGACCGGGTAGGTGATCAGTATCTCGTCCGACAAGTCGCAGGGTTCCACGAACCCGCGCCCGGCCAGCGGATGATTGCGCCCCACCACCAGCATCTGCTCGTAGTCGAACACCGGCACGAAGCGCAGGCCCGGCTTGAACAGCGGATCGGGCGTGACCAGCAGGTCGACCTCGTAGGTGGACAGCGCCTGCAGGCCGCCGAACTGGAATTTCTGCTTGACGTCGACATCCACCTCCGGCCAGCTGGCCAGGTAGGGGGCGACCACCCTGAGCAGCCACTGGTAGCAGGGGTGGCATTCCATCCCGATGCGCAGGGTGCCGCGCTGGCCCTGGGCGTACTGCTGCATCTGGCGCTCGGCGTGTTCGAGCTGGGGCAGCACGCGCCTGGCCAGTCCGAGAAGAGACTCGCCGGCCTGGGTCAGGCGCAGCGCGCGGCCTTCGCGCGTCCAGACTTCCGTACCCAGCTGCTGCTCCAGCTTGCGGATGGTGTGGCTCAGCGCCGACTGGGTCAGGAACAGTACTTCGGCGGCGGCGGTCAGGGAGCCGCGCCGGTCGACTTCGCGAATGATGGAGAGGTGGATGCGTTCCAGCATGGCTAACTCATGAAATAAATTAATGGATTCATGAAATCATACCAATTTTATTCATGAGTCGCCTCGCCTATGATGGGCTTATTCATCGACTAACGAATGAGCACCATGACCATCACGCACAATCTCGGCTTCCCGCGCATCGGCGCCCGGCGCGAACTCAAGTTCGCGCTCGAGCGCCACTGGAAGGGCGACGCCTCCGCCCAGGAGCTGGCGGCGCTGGCCGCCCAGCTGCGCGCGCGCCACTGGCAGCAGCAGGCCAGCCTCGACTTCGCTCCCGTAGGCGACTTCTCGCTCTACGACCAGGTCCTGGACATGAGCTTCACGCTCGGGAATGTTCCGCAGCGCGCCCATGCCCACGCCGCTCATGGCGGCGGCCAGCTGGAGGCCTACTTCCGCCTCGCGCGCGGCCGCGCGGACAGCCACGATTGCGGCTGCGTTCAGGCCGGCGAGATGACCAAGTGGTTCGACACCAACTACCACTACATCGTCCCCGAGTTCGGCGCCGCCACCCGCTTCGGGCTCGATACCAGCCGCCTGGCGGAACAGCTGACCCAGGCGCGGGCGCTGAAGGTGAAGGCCAAGCCGGTGATCATCGGTCCCCTCACCTATCTCTGGCTCGGCAAGGCGAAAGACGGCATCGAGCGCCTGTCCCTGCTGCCGCAGCTGCTGGCGGTGTACGCCGAGCTGCTGGCCTGGTTCGCCACCCAAGGTGTCGAATGGGTGCAGGTCGACGAGCCGGCCCTGGTCACGGAACTGGACCCCGCCTGGCGCGAGGCCTATGCGGGCGCCTACGACACGCTGCGCGGCAGCGGCGTCAAGCTGCTGCTGGCCACTTATTTCGGCCCGCTGGAAGACAACCTGCCGCTGGCCTGCGCGCTGCCGGTCGACGGCCTGCACCTGGACGCGATCCAGGCGCCGGACGAAGTCGACCTGGCGATTCAAATGCTGGGCGAGGACAAGGTGCTGTCCCTGGGCGTGGTCGACGGCCGCAACATCTGGAAGACCGACCTGCACGCCACCCTGGCCTGGCTGGAACCGGTGCAGCGCCGCATCGGCGAGCGCCTGTGGATCGCGCCCTCCTGCTCCCTGCTGCATGTGCCGGTCGACCTGCGCAGCGAAGAAGCCCTCGCTCCGGAGATCCGCTCCTGGCTGGCCTTCGCGGTGCAGAAGCTCGACGAGCTCACCATCCTGGCCACCGCCCTCGACCAGGGCCGCAGCCGGGTGCAGGAAGCCCTGGTGGAAAACGCCGCCGCCGTCGACCGCCGCCGCGCCTCGCCGCGCGTCGCCAGGCCTGGCGTGGCCGCCGCGCTGGCCGCCGTCACCCCGGACATGGGCCGCCGCGCCAGCGGCCACGCGGCGCGCAGCGCGCGCCAGGCGGCGCTGCTCCAGCTGCCGTCCTACCCGACCACCACCATCGGCTCCTTCCCGCAGACGGCCGACATCCGCCAGGCGCGCCGCCAGTTCCGGCGCGGGGAACTCGACGCCGCCGGCTACGAAGCCGCGATGCGCGCCGAGATCGCCCGCTGCGTGCGCGAGCAGGAAGCGCTGGGGCTGGACGTGCTGGTGCACGGCGAGGCCGAGCGCAACGACATGGTGGAATACTTCGGCGAGCAGCTCGACGGCTATGCCTTTACCGGGAACGGCTGGGTGCAGTCCTACGGCTCGCGCTGCGTCAAGCCGCCTATCCTGTACGGCGACATCCAGCGCCCGCGCCCGATGACGGTGGCCTGGACGGCCTATGCCCAGTCGCTCACCGGCAAGCCGATGAAGGGCATGCTGACCGGCCCGGTGACCATGCTGAACTGGTCCTTCGTGCGCGACGACCAGCCGCGCGCCCTCACCTGCCGCCAGCTGGCGCTGGCCATCCGCGCCGAAGTGCTGGACCTGGAGCGGGCCGGCGTGCGCGTGATCCAGATCGACGAAGCGGCCCTGCGCGAAGGCCTGCCGCTGCGCCGCGCGCAATGGGACGCCTACCTGGAGTGGGCGGTGGACGCCTTCCGCCTTGCCGCCAACGGCGTAGGCGACGAGACCCAGATCCATACCCACATGTGTTATTCGGAGTTCAACGACATCCTGGCCGCGATCGCGGCGATGGATGCGGACGTGATCACGATCGAGACCTCGCGCTCGAACATGGCACTGCTGGGAGCCTTCGACGACTTCCGCTACCCGAACGAGATCGGCCCAGGCGTATACGACATCCATTCGCCCAACATCCCGAGCCAGGAGCAGATCGTCGGGCTGATGCACCAGGCGGCGGCGCGCATCCCGGCCCAGCGGCTGTGGATCAACCCGGACTGCGGCCTAAAAACCCGCAGTTGGGAGGAAGTGCGCCCGGCGCTGGCCAACATGGTGGCGGCCGCCCGGACACTGCGCCAGACCAGCGACGTTTACTAGAGATATATCAAAAACTAATTTAGGACATCACAACATATCATTGGATTTATATTTTGCGGCGCAGCATACTGCACCTGTCTCCACTATTTCTCCTCCAAGAAAATAGTCTTCAAGCCCGCGCAATGCGGGCTTTTTTTTCGCCTGCGCCGCCCTGGGCGCCATTGAGGAACAATGGAAGCCCCGTCACGCAGGAGGAGACCGTGCCCCAGGAACTCATCTGCACCATCGGCCACTCGAACCGCTCGATCGAGGAATTCATCGATCTGCTGCAGGTCCATGGCGTCGAGTGCGTGCTCGACATCCGCACCGTGCCCAAGTCGCGCCGCAATCCGCAATTCGGCCAGGACAGCCTGCCGGAATCGCTGGCCCGGGCCGGCATCGCTTACCGCTACCTCGCCGGACTGGGCGGCCTGCGCCGTCCGCGCAAGGATTCGCCGAACGCCGCCTGGCGCAACGAATCCTTCCGCGGCTACGCGGACTACATGCAGAGCGAGGAATTCGCGGACAACGTGGAGGTGGTGGCCCAGCTGGCAAAAGCCGAGCGCTGCGCCCTCATGTGCGCCGAAGCGGTGCCCTGGCGCTGCCACCGCTCGATGGTGGCCGACGCGCTGACGGTGCGCCAGGTGCAGGTCGAGCACATCCTGGGCAAGCAGGCGCGCCGGCCGCACAAGCTCACGCCCTTCGCCCAGGTGGACGGTACGCGCATCACCTATCCGCCCGAAGTGGAAGGCGAGTCGGACTGACTCGGTTGAGCGGGCTGTCGGAACGCAGCCGCTCGACCACCATGTCGGCGAAGCAGCGCACCTCGGCGGCCGACTCTTTTTCTCCGCGGTGGATCACGTGGATGGACAGGGCCGGCGCCAAGGGCACGGACTATCTATATTGCCGCCGAATGGCTTCCGCCTCGCTCGCGCGGTGCTGCGCGCTCAGAAAACCTGCGTATCTGTCGACCACGACACGCAGTCGCCATGCTTCGCCATTCGCCGCGACCAGCTCCAGTGCTTGACGGTACGCAGGACCGGCCTGCTCGGTCAAACCCTGCCCCTCATAAGCGAACGCCCTGTTATACAAGACAATTCCGCGAGTAGCACGCAATGATTTGCTGTCAGGCAGACTGTCAAGCTGCGCCAGGGCGCGGTCCGAATAGCGCAATGCGACATCATGATTCTTCAATGCCGACTGCGCTACAGCGACATTGTCCAGGTCAATCGCATGCAACAAGCGCGACATGCGCGGATCCCTTTCGGAAATCTGCGCTGCTTCCACAAGCAGCGGCAGGGCTTTCGCGTTGTCATCCCGGCCGAGATAGAAGTTGCCGGCCTCGGTTGCAGCGTTGCGGCTCAGGGTGGCATCCCCCGCATGGTATTTGCGGACCGCTTCCAGCGCTTTCAGGTAATACGCTTCCGCGCGTCCCGCTTCCACCTTCTTCTGACTTGCCATGAAGCCAAGCGCCAAATATCCGGTCACAACGCGAGGATCGGCGGGGTTCGCGGATTCCATCGCCGGCACCGCCTCAAGCAAGCTTGGAGCCGCCTCTCCATACGCGCCGGCCTTGAAATGCCATAAGCCGCTGTCGTAGCGCGTAGCAGGCCCCGCACAAGCGGCCAGAGCAAGCGCAACCACCATCGCGCCCAGACGAATATTCATGCGCATGCGTTCCCTTCGGAGTTGTTCATCCCGGATGCGGCCGCGATTACACCGTCAGCCCGAGCTCGCCCAGGATCGCGTCCTTCATCTGCTGCAGCTCCGGACTGGACACCTTGCGCGGATGCGGCTGGGCGACGGCGAAGCTGGCCTGCACCCTGGTCGGCCGCGGCGCCAGCACCACGATGCGGTCGGCCAGGTACAGCGCCTCCTCGACGTCGTGGGTGATCAGGACCACGGTGTGGCGCTCTTCCTGCAGGATGCGCAGCAGTTCGTTGCGCATGCGCAGGTTCATCAGCGCGTCGAGCGCCGAGAAGGGCTCGTCCATGTACAGGATCTCGGGCTTGACCACCAGCGCGCGCGCGATCTCCACGCGCTTGAGCATGCCGCCCGACAGTTCGCGCGGATAGGCGTTCTCGAAGCCCTTCAAGCCCACCATCTCGGCATAGTGGTCGGCCAGCCGCGCCTTCTCCGCGCGCTCGCCTTCGTTCAGGCCGAACATCAGGTTCTCCTGCACCGTCAGCCAGGGGAACACGGAGCCGTGCTGCGAGATCACGATGCCTTTCGGCCCGGGGCGCAGCAGGCGCTCGCCGTCGATCCTCACTTCGCCGCTGTCCGGCTGCTCGAAGCCCGAGATCATCTTCATCAGGGTCGACTTGCCGCAGCCGGAAGGCCCGACGATGGCGACGAATTCGCCATCGGCGATCTCCAGCGAGATCCCACCCACCACCGGCAGGGTCGTGCCGCCCTTGTCGAAGCTCTTGCGGATATCGTCGATGACGATCTTAACGGCCATAGCGCCACCTTACCGAGTTGAGTCCTTCCAGCCTGCGCATGACGGCGTCGAGCAGCAGTCCGATGACGCCGATGATCACCATGCCCGCCACCACCAGGTCATAGCGGTTGCCGGCATTGCGGGCGTCGATGATCAGGTAGCCCAGCCCCGAGTTCCGCACGATCATCTCGGCCGCCACCACCACCAGCCAGGCCACGCCCAGGCCGATGCGCATGCCCACCACGATGTCCGGCAGCACCGCCGGCACGATCACCTGGTGGAACATCTTCTGGCGCGAGACGCCGAAGTTCATGGCCGCGTGCAGGTAGCGTTGCTCGATGGTGTGCACGCCGTTCGCGGTCTGCACGATCATCGGGAACACGGCGGCCAGGAAGATCAGGAACACCGGCGCCACGTCGCCCACGCCGAACCACAGGATCGCCAGCGGAATCCAGGCGATCGGCGAGATCGGCCGCAGGATCTGGAACAGCGGATTGAGCGTGTGGTACACGCGGTCCACGCGTCCCATCCACAGGCCCACGGGCACCGCCACCGCCACCGCCAGCAGGAAGCCGACCGTCACGCGCATCAAGGACGCGCCGATGTGCTGCCACAGGGTGCCGTCGCGCGCCAGTTCCGCGGTGCCGGCCAGCACCTGGCCGGGCGTCGGGAAGATCAGGCTCTGGCTCTGCACGACGGACAAGTGCCACAGGAACACCAGGGCCACGATCAGCAGCAGCGCGGGCCAGCCGCGTTTGAGTTTATCCACGGGTGTCGCTTTCCTTGTTCAAGTGGCCGAGGCGCCAGCGCAGGCGCGGCAGGCCGGCTTCCGGGTACGGTTCGACGATCACCTTCATCGAACCGCTGGTGTGGGCGGTGCAGTTGAATTCGTTTTCCGACACCGTCTCGAAGGGCAGGCGGAAATCCTGGCCCGGCATGATCAGGACCGGGCCGAAGACCTGCGGCACCTTGTCCTTGTTGCGCAGCAGGAGTACGTCCTGCACGCCCAGTGTCAGGCGGATGGTCGAGGGCAGGATGTCGCGCTGGGTGCCACTCTTCTGTCCCGCCATGCGGCGCTCCCAGGTGCCGGCGGGGATCTCGAACAGCTTGTCGCGGCTGTCCAGGTGAATGGGCGCGAACATGGCCCAGCCCAGCGTCCCCAGGACACAGGCAAGCGTCAGCCACAGGGGCCACAAGCGGCGCAGGATTTTCATGCCCTACTTCTTCAACAGGATCGCGAGGTCATGCGCGATGTCGGCGGCCGGGCGGCCGAAAGGCATCAGCGCGCGCAGCATGCCGCGCCGGTCGACGAAATACAAATACGAGGAATGGCCCAGCTGGTAGTCCGCCTTGCCCTCGGCGACCTGTTTCGTCACGCTGATGCCGTAGTCGCGCAGCACGCCCTGGATCTGCCCGGGCGAGCCGCTGATGCCGATGAAGCTCGGATCGAACTTGGCCAGGTAGGTGCGCAGGTGGCCGGCGGTGTCGCGCTCCGGGTCGACCGTGACGAACACCACCTGGACGTCGGCGGCGGCCGCGCCGAGCTGGGCGCGCGCCTGGGCCAGCGATGCCAGCGACACCGGGCACACATAAGGGCAATGGGTATAGCCGAATTCCAGCACCACCACCTTGCCGCGCAGGCTGGAGAGCTTGAAAGGCTTGCCGGTCGACGCAGGCAGCGCGATCTCCGGCGCGGCGCGCGGCGGCTCGAACACGCCCGACTTCAGGGTCTGCGCTTGTGCCAGCCCGCAGCACAGCAGAAGGGACAGCAAGAATGTCTTCACAGCGGAATCGGCACCGGTTTGATGTTCCTGTAAAAGCTCTCGTCGACGTAGCGCTCATAGGCCACGGGCCGCTTGAGCGTCCCCGCCTCGACCGACAGCTGCATCAGTTCGTCGAACTCGGCGCGGATCAGGCGCAGGTCGCCGTAGGTCACGCGGTCTTCCGGATTGTCCATCACGAACTTGATGATCTTCGGGTCCTGGCCGAAATAGCTGCGGCTGGCGGCGATGTGGGCCGCCTTGTCGCGGTTGACCGGTCCCTGGTCCAGCCAGTCGCCGGCCGACTGGATATGGTTGACCAGGTCCTGCACCAGCGGCCGGTTCGACTGGATCAAGTCTTCGCGCACGGTGAGCACGCAGCAGATGTAGTTGCGCCATTCGTCGCGCGTCATCGCCAGCGGCCGCGCATAGCCGGCGCGCTGGGCCGCGGCGCCGAAGGGCTCGCCGGTGCAGTAGGCGTCCACGGCGCGCGCGTACAGCGCGGCCGGCATGTCCGGCGGCGCCATCTCGATCAGGGTGATGTCCTTGGGCGACATGCCGGCGCGCGCCAGCATCTTGCGCAGGAAGAGGAAATCGACCGCGAAGCGGCTGGGAATGGCGATGCTCTTGCCGCGCAGGTCGCGAAAAGACCGCGCCGGCGAATCGGTGCGCACCATGATCACCGCGCCGGACCGGTGGCCGAGCGAGACGATCTTGAGCGGAATGCGGCTGTCGACCAGGTCCATGACCAGCGGCGCCAGCATGTAGGCAGCCTGGATGCGGCCGGTCATCAGCGATTCCTTGACCTCCGGCCAGCCGCTGAACTTGGCGTAGGCAAAGGGCGACGGTCCGGCGCCGCGCTGCTGGTTGACGCGGGTGCGCGCCTGGCAGGCGATGGGGAGGGTCAGGTTGCAGGTCACCGGCAGGCCGCCGACAATCAGCGGCTTCGCCTCGGCTGCCTGCGCCGGCGCCGGCAGCACCAGGGGCGCGGCGGCCGCCAGGGCGCCTTTCAGCACCTGCCGGCGGCGCAGTGCGTGGAGTGTGGCGGGCTCGTCAGGCATCATGGCTAGGACCAAAGCGGGAGGAAAACGTTTCCAGATTGTACAACAGCTGTCCTGGCGTCAGTACATCCGCATAATCGGCGCCACCGGGGGCATGCATATCCGATTTATCGCCCCTCCCGCAAGGCTGTGTTGTACGCTTGCCGGCACATCACACCACAGGAGATTGCCTCATGCGGCTGCCACTCGCGCTGCTTCTCGCCATTGCGGTCAATGCCAGCGCCGCCGACTTCGCACCCGGCAAGCTGAAAGGCCCGAAGCACGGCCCGCAGAACGACGTCCTGGTCCTCGGCACGCCCCACCTGTCGCAACTGCCGGCCACCTTCCAGCCGGCCGGGCTGGCCGCGGTGAACGAGCGCCTCGCCGCATGGCGCCCGCAGGCGATCGCCATCGAAGCCCTGTCCGGCACGCAGTGCGCCTTCATGCGCCAGTTCCCGCACCGCTACCAGGATGCGATCGACACCTATTGCTGGGACCCGGCGCCCGCGCGCGCCGCGACCGGACTCGACGTGCCGGCCGCGACGCAGCAGGTCGAGTCCATGCTGGCGGCCTGGCCGTCCGCGCCAAGCGCCGCGCAACGGCGGCGCCTCGCGGCGCTGTTCCTGGCGGCGGGCGAGCCGGCATCGGCCGTGGTCCAGTGGCTGCGCCTGCCCGAGGCGGAGCGCAAGAGTGGGGACGGGCTGAGCGCCGCGCTGGTGGCGGCCCTGGACACGCTGCGCGTGAAGCGCAACGAGTTCTACCTGATCGCCGCCCCGCTGGCGGCGCGCCTGGGCCTCGAGCGCCTGCACGCCTTCGACGACCACACCGCGGACCAGCCGATGAAGGACGACGCGGACCGGAAGCGCTACGGCGCTGCGCTCATGAAAGCATGGGACAACCCCGCCGGCGCCAGGCGCAAGCAACAGGATGAGGAGATATTCGCGCGCATCGGCACGCAGGAAGGGGTGCTGGCCATGTACCGGGCGCTGAACGCGCCCGACCAGTGGCAGCTCGTCTTCGACAACGATTTCGGCGCGGCCCTGGAAGAACCCTCGCCCCAGCGCTACGGGCGCGACTACGTCGGCTACTGGGAAACCCGCAACCTGCGCATGGCCGCCAATATCCGCGAACTCATGAACGCGCGCATCGGCGCCCGCACCCTGGTGCTGGTGGGCGCGTCGCACAAGGGCTACCTCGACGCCTACCTCGACCAGATGCACGACCTGCGCCTGGCCGACGCGCGGCGCGTACTCGACTAATCCGTCAGGGCCGGTCGATCCTGGCCCTGCTTGCGGCGGCGACGTTCTTCAGCCAGGGATTCGCCGCATGCCAGCGCTCCGCGAAGGCATGGATCGCCGGCAGGTGCTGGAGCGAGGAACCCAGCATGTCCAGCCCGTCCATGAACATCCGTCGATGGCGATCGCTCAGGATGAAGCGCGCCGTCCCCGTGGCGCTGCTCACCTCGAGCCGTTCGACGTCGATCCGCACCTGCATCGGCGCGCCGGACGCCGCCTCGGCGAACAGGCGCTGCGCATCTTCTTCCGACACGGTCGCCAGCATCAGGCCGTTGTTCATGGCGTTGGAGTAGAAGATCTCGCCGAAGCCCGAGGCGATCACCGCGCGCACGCCGAACTGCTGGAGTCCCCACACCGCGTGCTCCCGGCTCGAGCCGCAGCCGAAATTCGCGCCGCCCAGCAGGATGGGCGCACCGGCATAGGCCGGCTGGTTCAGGACGAAGTCCGGGCGCGCCTGTCCCTGGCCGTCGAAGCGCAGGTCGTACAGGACGCCGCGGTCCAGTCCCGCCTTGTCGATGCCGCGCAAGAACTGCTTCGGCATGATCTGGTCGGTGTCGAGGTTGGCGATGGGGAGCGGCGCCGCGCTGCCCTCGATGATGGTGTGCTTATTCATGGTGTGCCAGCAGCTTTCGTACGTCGGTGATCTTGCCGGTGACCGCCGCGGCGGCGGCCATGGCGGGGCTCATCAGGTGGGTAATGGCGCCCCGCCCCTGGCGACCCTCGAAATTCCGGTTGGTGGTGGAGGCGCAGCGCGTACCCGGCGCCAGCACGTCGTCGTTCATGGCCAGGCACATCGAGCAGCCCGGCTTGCGCCATTCGAAGCCGGCCGCGACCAGTTTGGCGGCGATCCCTTCGCGCTCCGCCTGGTCTCTCACCGCGCCCGATCCGGGCACCACCATGGCGCGCACGCCGGGCGCCACCTTGCGCTCGCCGATCACGTCGACCACCGCGCGCAAGTCCTCGATGCGGCCATTGGTGCAGGAGCCGATGAACACGTGCTGGATCGCGAGGCCTTCCAGCGCCATGCCGCTGCTGAGGCCCGTGTACTGCAGCGCCCTTGCATCGGATGCGTTCGCCGGCGCCGGAATGGCGCTGGTCACCGGCAAGGCCTGGTCCGGGCTGGTACCCCAGGTGACGGTCGGCGCCAGCCCGGCGGTACTGAAAAGGTGCTCGGCGTCGAAGCGCGCGTCGGGGTCGCTGGCCAGCAGGCGCCATTGTTCCAGCGCGCGCTGTTGCATGTCGGCGTCGCCGGCCAGGTCCGGGCAGTGGGCCAGCACGTAGTCGATGGCTGTCTCGTCGGGCGCGATCAGCGCCCCGCGCGCGCCGGCTTCGACCGCCATGTTGCAGAGGGTGAAGCGCGCTTCGGTACTGAGGGCGTCGATCGCGGTGCCGCAGAACTCGACGACATAGCCCCGGGCTCCTTGAGCGCCGATGCGCGCGATGACCATCAGGATCATGTCCTTGGCCGTGGTGCCTGGCGGGAGCGTGCCGTCGATCCGGATGCGCATGTCCTTCGCCAGGCGGTAGACCAGGGTCTGCGTGGCCAGCAGGTGCTCGACCTCGGTGGTGCCGATGCCGAAGCCCAGGGCGCCGAGGGCGCCGTAGGTGGTGGTATGGCTGTCGCCGCAGATGACGACCATCCCCGGCCGGATCATGCCATGCTCGGGCGCGATCACGTGCTCGATGCCCTGCCAGCGGTCGTTGGTGTCGAACAGCGGGATGCCCTGGCGCTCGCAGTTGCGCTTGAGGTTAGTGGCCTGCAGCGCGGAATCCGCATCCTCGATGATGCGGAACTTGTCCGCATGCGTGGGAATGATATGGCTGACCGTGGCCACGTTCTGGCCCGGGTAGAGGGTGCGCAGTCCGCGCGCGTCCAGGCCGGCGAAGGCCTGGGGACTGGTGTACTCGTTCATCAGGTGCAGGTCGGCGTACAGCAGGACGTTGTCCTCGTCCAGCTGCGCGACCGTGTGCGAGTCCACCAGTTTTCGGTAAAGAGTCTTGCTCATGTGTCGATTCGTTGTTGATTCAGCGGGTTTATTCCGTAGTGATGCCGCGTTCCTTGATCAGCTTGGCCCACAGCGGCAGTTCCTGCGCCAGCCGCGCCTGGGCCTGGGCCGGCGTCGACGGCGACGGATCGAAGCCGTCCTTGACCAGCTTGTCCTTCAGCTCGGGCGAATTGAGCGCCTTGTTGAGCGACGCGTTGAGCTTGTCGATGACGGGCTTGGGCGTATTCGCCGGCGCGAAGACCATGAACCAGGTTTCGAAGTTGTAGCCGGTGGCGCCCGATTCCTGCAGGGTCGGCACGTCGGGCAGCAGCGGGGAGCGTTTAGGCCCGGTGACGCCGATCGCGCGCAGCTTGCCGGCGCGGAGGTGCGGCACGGCCGCGGACAGGACCGGGAAGCTCATGTCGACCATGCCGGCCATCGTATCGAGCAGCGCCGGGCCGCCGCCTTTATACGGCACGTGGGTGATCTCGGTGCGGGTGACGTCCTTGAACAGTTCGGCCGCCATGTGGAAGGTGCTGCCCGGTCCCGCCGAGCCGTAGTTGAACTTGCCGGGCTTGGACTGGGCGGCGGCCAGCAGCGCCCTGGTGTCCTTGCCCGGGAAGGCCGGATTGACGACCAGGACGTGCTGGGACGAGGCGACCATGCCGATCGGCGCCAGGTCCTTCAGGGTGTTGTAGGGAAGCTTGGGGAAGAGCGCAGGGTTGATGGCCAGCGAGACCGTCTGCAGGCCGATGGTGTAGCCATCCGGATCGGCCTTGGCCACCGCGTCGACGCCGATGTTGCCGCCCGCGCCAGCCTTGTTCTCCACATAGATGCTGCCGCCGGCCGCCTTGGCCCACTCGTCGACGATGCGGCGCGCCACGATGTCGGCGCTGCCGCCGGGCGCATAGGGCACGACCAGGCGGATCGGGCGGGTCGGATAATGTTGGGCGGATGCAGCGGTCGATGCAAAAGCCGCTGCGGCGAGCAGCGCGAGTTTCAGCTTCATGGGGTCTCCTCCGTTCGTCAGATTTTTTTAACTGCAGGATCATCATATTCAAAAAACTCACCGATATAATTCACCTTTTGGCATTTCATTAGGTCGCACAGGTTACGAATGGACGGGATATCGGATTTGTCGTTCTTTTCGCTGCTGGTCCGCCAGGGCAGCCTGGCCGCAGCGGCCCAGGAGCTGGGCATCACGCCCCCTGCGGTGAGCAAGCGGCTGGCGGCCATCGAGGGGCGCCTGCGGGTCAGGCTGCTCAACCGGACCACGCGCAGGATGAGCCTGACGCCGGAGGGCGAAACCTATCTGGCGGAGGGCGAGCGCCTGGTGCTCGAGCTGGAGGCGCTGGAGCGCAAGATCTCGGGCGGCAGTGTCGTCCCGCAGGGCTTGCTGCGGGTCAGCGCCACCCTGGGCTTCGGGCGCAGGCATGTGACGCCGCAGCTGTCGCGCTTCGCGGTCGAGTATCCCGAGGTCGAGGTGCAGCTGCACCTCACCGACCGTCCGGTGAACCTGGTGGAACAGGGTTACGACCTGGCCTTCCGTTTCGGGGAACAGCCGGACGCCCGGCTCACGGCGCGCAAGCTGGCCGACAACCGCCGCTTCCTGTGCGCCGCTCCCTCGTATATCGCGGCGCGCGGCATGCCGGCCGCGCCGCGCGACCTGCACAACCACAGCTGCATCGTGCTGCGCGAGAGCGACGAAATCTTCGGGCAGTGGCACTTCCGCTCCGGGGCGCGGCAGGAAACCGTCAAGGTCAGGGGCCAGCTGAGCACCAACGACGGCGAGGCGGCGCTCGCGTGGGCGCTCGACGGCCACGGCATCGTGCTGCGCTCGGAGTGGGATGTCGCGCCCTACCTGCGCTCCGGCCGCCTGCGCCCGGTGCTGGCGGACTGGATCCTGCCGCCGGCCGACATCTACATGCTGTTCCCGACCAGGAGCCATTTGCAGGCCAAGACCCGGGCGATGGTCGACTTCATGCTCGACGCTTTCGCGGACAAGCGCAGCACGGGGCGGTCCGGCATGAGCGACGGAGAACTGCTCTGGTAAGGTCCCGGGCCGGACCTGGGCGAACGTGGGCTGTTTTCAGCAAACGAGCTAAACAGCATCTCCGTTCGCCCGTTTGGAGAACATGGGCAGCGGAATGTGATTAACTCTGCAAGCTCGCGTTTTTCAGGACGATCACCATGAACACCCTCTTTTCGCCTTTGCTCCGCATCTTCGCGTACGCCATCCTGACCGGCATGGCATGGACTCCTGCGGCGTCGGCCGCGCCCTCTTCTACGGAGCCGATCAATGTCGCCAGCTATAACCTGCGCTACAACAATGCCGCGGATGGCCCCAACGCCTGGCCCGCGCGCAAGGACATGGTCAAGGCGCTGATCCGCTATCACGAGTTCGACATCATCGGCACGCAGGAAGGGCTCGCCGGCCAGATCGCCGACCTGGCCCAGATGGAGGAATTCGACCATGTCGGCGTCGGCCGCGACGACGGCAAGCAGGCGGGCGAACATTCCGCCATCTTCTTCCGCAAGAGCCGTTTCGCGCTGCTGGGCAAGGGCGACTTCTGGCTCAGCGAAACGCCCGACCGCCCCTCGCTCGGCTGGGATGCCACATGCTGCCACCGCCTCGTGTCCTGGGCGCGCCTGCGCGACCGCGGCAGCGCGCGCGTGTTCTTCGTATTTTCAGTGCATTTCGACCATGAAGGCGAACTGGCGCGCCGCGCCTCGGCCGATCTGGTGCTGCGCAAGATCGCCGAGATCACCCGCGGCGAGCCGGCCATTTGCGTGGGCGACTTCAACTCCACACCCGAAACCGCACAGATGCAGACCATGGCGAAGGCGATGCGCGATGCCGCCCGGGTCAGCAAGGCGCCTCCGTATGGGCCGACAGGGACCTTCAACAACTTCCGCCTGGATGCGGCAATGAACGACCGCATCGACTATATTTTCGTCGACCGGCATGCCGAGGTCCTCAAGTATGCGGTGCTGAGCGATTCGCTCGACCGGCGCTATCCATCCGACCATCACCCAGTGGTCGCGCGCATCATATTGAAGTAGATTGCGGACCGTCCGGACTGCGCTTTCGCGGCGATCCACGGTCCTTCCCGCCCTTGAAGTGCTCCGCCAGGAAATCGATGAAGGCACGCGCGCGGACAGTCTGGTTGCGCTGGCTCGGGTAGTACACGAACAGGTCCGCCGACGGCAGCGTGAACCCGGGCAGCACGATGCGCAGCCTGCCACTGTCGAGATACCTGGCCAGGTCCCATTCCGAGCGGATCAGGATGCCGTGGCCGTCCAGCGCCCAGCCGAGGACGATGTCGCCATCATTGCTCGACAAGTTGCCGTGCACCTTGACGACCTCGGTATGCTCCTGGTGCTGGAAGCGCCAGATGCCGTAGGCGTCGTCGTTCTGCCGGTGGATAATGCAGCGGTGATCGGCCAGGTCCGCCAGGCTCGCCGGCGTGCCGTGGCGCTCGAGGTAGCCCGGCGACGCGCACAGGAAGCGCCGGTTCGACATGATGCGGCGCGCATTCAGGCGCTTGTCCGGCAGCGCCCCGAAGCGGATCGCCAGGTCGAACCCGCTCTCGACCAGGTCGACCGGCTTGTCGGTCACCTCCATCTGCACTTCCACGTCGGGATAGCGCGCCGAAAAACGCGAGACCAGCGGCGCGATGGTCGTGCGGCCGAAACCGAGGGTGGCGTTCACCCGCAGCAGTCCCTTGGGCGTGGCGCGGCCCTGCGAGACCGCGTCTTCCATGTCCTTGACGTCGGCCAGGATGCGCGTCGCATGCTGGAGATAGGTTTCGCCTTCGCTCGTCAGGCTGAGACTGCGGGTGCTGCGGTTCAGCAGGCGCACGCCCAGCCGGGCTTCGAGCGCCGCCAGGCGCTTGGTGGCCGCCGGCGGCGTCAGGTCCAACGCCCGCGCGGCGGCGGCCAGGCTGCCGTGCCGGGCCACCAGGACGAAAAACTGCATGTCGGAAGTCGGCTCAGTCTTCACTTTGAGTTAATT
>CBIHLT010000066.1:0-21689 GCA_966210615.1 uncultured Massilia sp. | reverse complement strand
TCATCTCCGTGCCGACCGGCGTGAAGGTGTTCAACTGGGTCGCCACCATGTGGAAAGGCTCGATGACCTTCGAGACCCCGATGCTGTTCGCGGTGGGCTTCATCTTCGTGTTCACCATGGGCGGCTTCACCGGCCTGATCCTGGCGGTGACCCCGATCGACATCATCGTCCACGACACCTACTACGTGGTGGCGCACTTCCACTACGTGCTGGTGGCCGGCTCGCTGTTCGCGCTGTTCGCGGGCTTCTACTACTGGGCGCCGAAGTGGACCGGCCACATGTATCCCGAGACCGCCGGCAAGATCCACTTCTGGCTGTCGCTGATCACCTTCAACATCACCTTCTTCCCGATGCACTTCCTGGGCCTGGCCGGCATGCCGCGCCGCTATGCGGACTACGCCACCCAGTTCACGGACTACAACATGATCGTGTCCATCGGCGCCTTCGGCTTCGGCCTGTCGCAGGTGTACTTCCTGTTCTTCGTGGTGCTGCCGACCATCCGCGGCGGCAAGAAGGCGGACGCCAAACCGTGGGAAGGCGCGGAAGGCCTGGAGTGGACCGTGCCGAGCCCGGCGCCCTTCCACACCTTCGAAACCCCGCCGCTGGTGAAGTAATCATGAACCAGGATGTCCGCAAACCCAGCAACCTGAAGACCGCCCTGGTGCTGGGCGGGATCGCGCTGTTCTTCTTCGCGAGCGTGTTCGTCAAGTTCACTCTCCTGGGCTGAGATGGCAGCGATCAACAGCCGCATCCGGCGCCTGAACCGCTCCACCCTGGGAAAACTGGTGGTGGTGGCGGTGATGATGTTCGGTTTCGGTTACGCGCTGGTGCCGATGTACCGCCAGATCTGCGAGGTGCTCGGCATTAACGTGCTGACCCAGAAGGATGGCTTCGTGGAGGCGCCGACGAATACCCAGGTCGACCGTTCGCGCCGCATCACGATCGAGCTGGACGGCAATGCGCAGGGGCCGTGGCGTTTCCGCCCGACCCAGCGCAGCATCGAGGTGCATCCGGGCGAGCTGACCACGGTTGTCTATGAGGTGGTCAATACGCAGAGCAGGGTGGTCAAGGCCCAGGCGATTCCCAGCTATGCGCCGCAGTCCGCCACGCCGCACTTCAAGAAGGTCGAATGCTTCTGTTTCCAGGAGCAGACCCTGAAGGCGAACGAGGCGCGCCAGATGCCGGTGGTGTTCTTCATCGATCCGGCGCTGCCGCGCGAAGTGAAGAACATCACCTTGTCGTATACGTTCTTCGAGATCGGCGGCATGAACGGCGTCAACACCGTGGCGGCCAAATAAGGAGCAGGCGTGGAGGAGAAACCGCACCAACGCAAGGCCAGTTTCCTTGCCACGATGAAGGCGGTGTTCTGGTCCTTCTTCGGCGTGCGCAAGCGCCGCGACTATGAAAGCGACGCCGCCAACCTGAATCCGGTGCATGTCATCATCGCCGGGCTGATCGGAGCGGCGCTGTTCATCGGCCTGCTGCTGCTGGTGGTCAGGTTCGCGGTGTCGCAGTAGAAGAACAGGCAGTCAAACGTTCTGGCCCATGGCGCTTGAACGTCACCCCCGCGCAGGCGGGGGCCAAGTGATAAGAACTACCCAACAATTCAAAAGAGTTTGATTGAGGAGATAAAGATGAGTTCGCCAACGACTTCGCCAGTAGGTTCGCCGCACAGCGCACCTTACTACTTCGTGCCGGGGCCATCGCGCTGGCCCATGCTTGCCGGTATTTCGATGCTGGTCACCATGGCCGGCGCCTCGGGCTGGGTCAACAGCCTCCCCTGGGGCCCGGCGGTCTGCCTGGTCGGCATCGCCGCCATGCTGATGGTGCTGTACTTCTGGTTCGGCGACGCCATCGGCGAATCCGAAGGCGGCATGTACAGCAAGCGCATCGACCTGTCCTACCGCTGGTCGATGAGCTGGTTCATCTTCTCGGAGGTGATGTTCTTCGGCGCCTTCTTCGGCGCGCTGTTCTACGCCCGCGCGGTGACCATGCCCTGGCTCGCGGACCTGGACCACAAGTTCATCTGGCCGGACTTCGCGCCGGTCTGGGGCAACACCGGCCCGGCGGGCGTGGTGGACAACTTCCAGACCATGGGCCCGTTCCCGATTCCGACCATCAACACCGCGCTGCTGCTGCTGTCGGGCGTGACCCTGACCATCTCGCACCACGCGCTGCGCGCCGGCCACCGCTCGAAGACGGCGTTCTGGCTGTTCGCCACCATCCTGTTGGGCGCGGTCTTCATGGGCTTCCAGGTCTATGAATACATGCACGCTTACCAGGAACTGAACCTGAAGCTGACCTCGGGCATCTACGGCTCGACCTTCTTCATGCTGACCGGCTTCCACGGCTTCCACGTGACCATGGGCGCGATCATGCTGTCGGTGATCCTGTACCGTGTGCTGAAAGGGCACTTCACGGCGGACAACCACTTCGGCTTCGAAGGTGCGGCATGGTACTGGCACTTCGTGGACGTGGTGTGGCTGGGCCTGTACGTGGTGGTGTACTGGCTGTAAGCGCTAGGGAATGACATGCATGGGGACGGTCACGGTGTGGCCGTCCCTTTGTTTTCGAGCTGTGGGTAGTGGAAGCAGCAGATGAATAGCCGCGAAGCGTGTTAGCGAATCCCCGTCGGCGCAATCCATCCCATCTTGTACGCAGCAAGCAGGCAAAGAAACAAGGTAATCGACAAGCCCACCCGCATCGCCAGCGCATGCACAGTGCGGTTGCTGCGGCCCTTGTCGCGCATCAGGAAGAACAGGGCCGAACCCAGGCTGGCAAGGATCAGGATAAAGGCGATGGCAACGAAGAATTTCATGGGTGGCCCGGAAAAGGTTGAGGCACCATTGTAATGCGGTTCGCCTTCCATTTTCGCCTCATTCCTTTCATTGCGGCACTCATCATTGCCGCAATCGGCATCCTGCTCGGCAACTGGCAGCAGGGCAGGGCAGCCCAGAAAGCCGCACTGCAGGCGCGCGAGGTGGCCCGTGGCGCCGCGCCACCGCTCGTGCTTGGTTCCGCCACGGCGTCCGCCACGCCTGCCGACACGGCCGGGCTCGAATTCCGCCGCGTACGCATGAGCGGGGAATTCGTCGCCTCCTGGCCCGTCTTCCTCTCCAACCGTCCCATGAACGGCCAACCCGGCTACGTCCTGGCCATGCCGTTTAAAATAGCGGGCGGCAGCACGCATGTGCTGGTGCTGCGCGGCTGGCTGCCGCGCCAGGCCGAATACGGCAAGCTGCCGCCGTTCTCCACGCCGCAGGGAGTTGTCACCGTCGAAGGACAGACGGTCGCCTCGGCAGGCAAGGTGATGGAGCTGGGCGGCCCGGAAGCGCTCAAGCCGGGCGGCCTGGTGCAGAACCTGGCGCCGCAGGACCTGGCGCGTGCCAGCGGCCTGGCGCTCGCGCCTTTCCTGGTGCAGCAGACGGCGCCCGCCACGGCCGGCGACAAACTGGCCCGCGACTGGCCCCAGCCCGCCAGCGGCATCGACAAGCATCGCGGCTACGCCTTCCAGTGGTATGCGCTGGCGGCCATGGCCATCCTCTTTTTTGTGATAACGGGATTTCGAAGTGGTTCAAAAAAACGTGATTGACCCCGGCGTGACCGACCCCGCCAAGGCGCGCACCGCCGGACGCTGGAAACTGTTCCTCGTGCTGCTGGTATGCGCCTCGCCCCTGATCGCTTCCTACCTGAGCTATTACGTCATCAAGCCGGAAGGGCGCACCAACTACGGGACCATCCTCGACCCGCGCAGCTACCCGATCCCCAAGCTGGCATCGGCCACGCTCGACGGCCAGCCGCGCACGCTGGAACAGATGTCCGGCAAGTGGCTCATGGTCAGCGCCGGCGGCGCCGATTGCCTCAAGGCTTGCCAGGAGCAGCTGCACGCCATGCGCCAGTGGCGCCTCATGCAGGGCAAGAACATGGACCGCATCCAGCGCGTCTGGCTCGTCCTCGACGACAAGCCCGTCGATACCGCGGCGCTGCGCCGCTACAAGGACGCCGAGGGCCAGGACGTCGACCTGCTCGACGGCGTGACGGTGCTGCGCGCCCCCGCCGGCGCGGTCGGCAAATGGCTCCCGGCCGGGTCCGGCACTAGCGCAAGCGACCACGTCTACCTGATCGATCCGCTCGGCAACCTGATGATGCGCTTCCCCAAGGATCCAGATACCCGCAAGGTCTACAAGGACCTTGCCAAACTGCTCAAGGCCTCGGCGATCGGATAAGGCAGATGCAAGCTTCCTCGATACTGCAGCTGGCCGCGATGGGCCTGCTGGTCGCCAGCCTGCCGCTGGCCATGGTCTGGATGTCTTCGGACGCCAACAAGTACCGCAAGCTGGTCTGGGTGGCGGTCTTCCTCACCTTCGACCTGATCGTGTTCGGCGGCTTCACCCGCCTGACCGATTCCGGGCTGGGCTGCCCCGACTGGCCGGGCTGCTACGGCATGGCCAATCCCTTCCTGGCGCACGAGGAGATCGCCGCCGCCGAAGCGGCGATGCCGACCGGTCCCGTCACCGTGGCCAAGGCCTGGATCGAGATGATCCACCGCTACCTGGCGATGGGCATCGGCGTGATCATCATGGCGCTGCTGTTCACATCCAGCATGCAATGGCGCCGTACCCGCAACCAGGCCTTCAAGCCTGCCATGCCGCTGGCGCTGTTCGTGTTCGTGTGCATCCAGGGCGCTTTCGGCGCCTGGACCGTCACCCTCAAGCTGCAACCGGTCATCGTCACCATCCACCTGCTGCTGGGCATGGCCCTGCTGGCCATGCTGACCTGGCTGGGTGGGCGCGAGGACTTCCTGATCAAGCCGAAGGCCATCTCGGGCGGCGCGACCATCACCCCGGCCGTGCTGCGCCAGCTGCGCACCCTGGCGCTGCTGGCCGCCGCCGTGGTGGCCGTGCAGATCGCCCTGGGCGGGTGGGTGAGCACCAACTATGCGACCCTGGCCTGCGACGAATTCCCGCTGTGCGACGGGCAGGTGGTGCCGCCGATGGACTTCGAGCACGGCTTCCACCTGTGGCGCGAACTGGGCAAGACCGCCGCCGGCCACTACCTGCCGTTCACGGCCCTGGTGGCGATCCACTGGGTGCACCGCATGTCGGCCATCGTGGTCGTGCTGGTGCTCGGCTTGACGATCTGGAAAGCCCTGCCGCATGCCGGCCTGCGTCCGACCGCGCAAGGCCTGGCCCTGGTGCTGGCGCTCCAGCTGTTCACCGGCGTGGCCACGGTCTACTTCGACTTCCCGCTGGCCATCGCGGTCTTGCATAACGCCGGGGCGGCCCTGCTGGTACTCCTGGTGACCATGTTAAACTACCGGGTGAAATTCCAACTCGACATGGCCGGCGGCGCAAGGGCACGATCGTCCGCCGCCATAGCACGCACCCGGCGCTGATCGCGCCGCAGCGAGAGCAGTGAACACGCGGCGCCGATGCCGGCGCCGCAGCAAGACCTACTTTGATGACAACCCAGACAGCCATCCACAAAAACCCGAGCCGGTTCTCGCAATACTGGACCCTCACCAAGCCGCGCGTGACCCAGCTGGCGGTGTTCTGCGCGGTCATCGGGATGTTCCTCGCCACCGACGGCTTCCCGGGCTGGCAGGTCCTGATCGCCGGCACCGCCGGGATCTGGCTGCTGGCGGGCGCCGCCTTCGCGGTCAATTGCCTGGTCGAGGCCGAGATCGACGCGCGCATGGCGCGCACGGCGCGCCGCGCCACCGCGATGGGCGAACTGAGCCAGACCCAGACCATCCTGTTCTCCGCCCTGATCGGCGGCGCCGGGATGTGGATCCTGTACGCCTTCGTCAACCCGCTGACGATGTGGCTGACCTTCGTCACCTTCGTCGGATACGCCTTCATCTATACCCTCCTGCTCAAGCCGAACACCCCGCAGAACATCGTGATCGGCGGCCTGTCCGGCGCCATGCCGCCGGCCCTGGGCTGGGCCGCGGTGGCGGGCGAGGTGCCGATGCAGGCCTGGCTGCTGGTCCTGATCATCTTCATGTGGACGCCGCCGCACTTCTGGGTGCTGGCCATGTACCGCCGCGACGATTACGCCCGTTCCGGCCTGCCGATGCTGCCGATCACCCACGGCATGCCCTTCACCGGCCTGCAGGTGTGGCTGTACACGGTGGCCCTGGCCGCCACCACCCTGCTGCCTTACGCGGTGGGCATGAGCGGCCTGATCTACCTGGCGGCCGCCGTCGTGCTCAACGCGGTCTTCCTGCGCCACTCGTGGCGCGTGCACCGCCACTACAGCGACATGGCGGCGCGCAAGACCTTCACCTGGTCGATCGTCTACCTCTCGCTGCTGTTCGCGGCGCTGCTGGTCGACCATTACTTCCGGTTCTGACCGGGTTGACCGGTCCCGGCCGGTCCCGACATAAGGTTTGCCATGAAGCGACTTCTGACCCTCCTGCTGCTGGCCGCAGCGGCCATGTTCGCCGCCGGCTGCGACAAGTTGACCAACCGGCTGGCCGACAAGCCGGCCGCCTTCAACAACGTCGACGTGACCGGCCTGGACTACGCCAAGGGCTTCTCGCTGGTCGACCACAACGGCAAGCCGCGCACCCTGCAGGACTTCCGCGGCAAGCTGGTGGTGCTGTTCTTCGGCTACACCCAATGCCCCGACGTCTGCCCGACCACGATGGCCGAGATGGCCGCCGTGCTGAAGGAGCTCGGCCCCGCGGCCGAGGAGGTGCAGGTGCTGTTCGTCACCCTGGACCCCGAGCGCGACACCCAGGAACTGCTGGCCAGCTACGTGCCCGCCTTCGACAAGCGCTTCCTGGGCCTGCGCGGCAGCCTGGAAGACACCGCGCGCACGGCCAAGGAATTCAAGGTGTACTACGCCAAGGTGCCGGGCGCCGAGCCGGGCAGCTACACCATGGACCACACCGCGGCCAGCTACGTGTTCGACCGCCAGGGCAATGTGCGCCTGTTCGTGCGCCACGACAAGGGCCCGGCTGCCCTCGCACACGACCTGCGCCAGCTGTTATGATGGCGTAAATATCAACTCCACCTGAAGGCATGGAACAACGTCAAGGCAGGAACTACACCCGTATCGCCATTGTCGTCCTGCTGACGCTGGGCTGCCTCTACGTCCTCAAGCCCTTCCTCGCCGCGATCCTGTTCGCGGCCGCCGTCGTCATCTCCTCCTGGCCGCTGTACCTGCGTTTGCTGCGCGCGATGCGCGGCCGCCGCAGCCTGGCGGCGCTGACGATGACGCTCAGCTTGACCTTCCTGGTCATCTTCCCGCTGTCGATGGTCGCCTACAACCTGGCCGACGACGTCGCCCGCGGTTTCGAAGCGCTGCGCACCCTGGTCGAGCACCGCGAGCTGGTGCCGCCGTCCTGGCTGCGCGAGATCCCGCTGGTGGGCGAATCGGTCGACACCTACCTGCGCCAGCTGATCGCCAGCCGCGAGCGCATGGTGGAGCTGGCCCAGCGCATGGTGGAGCCGGCGCGCCGCTGGCTGCTGGCCGGCGGCATCATGCTCGGCACCGGCGTGATGCAGATGAGCCTTGCGGCCTTCGTCAGCTTCTTCTTCTACCGCGACGGCAACGCGCTGCTCGACGTGATCGCCGTGACCATGAAAAAGGTGATGGGCGAGGGCGCCGAATCGGTGCAGCAGACCGTCAGCCAGACCGTGCGCGGCGTGATGTACGGCCTGCTCGGCACCGCGCTGGCCCAGGCCTTGGTGGCGGCCGTGGGCTTCTTCATCGCCGGCGTGCCGGCCGTGCCTTTGCTGTCGGTGATGGTGTTCCTGTCTTCCCTGGTGCCGGTCGGCCCGCCGCTGGTGTGGGGCGGGGCGGCGCTGTGGCTGTTCGCGCAGGGCGAAACCGGCTGGGGCATCTTCATGGTGGTGTGGGGCGCCCTGTTGATCAGCGGCGTCGACAACGTGGTGCGCCCGATGCTGATCAGCCGCGGCAGCAGCCTGCCTTTCCTGCTTACCCTGCTCGGGGTGCTGGGCGGCGTGATCGCCTTCGGCTTCGTCGGCATGTTCATCGGGCCGGTGCTGCTGGCGGTGGGCTATTCCCTGATGAGCGAGTGGACCGGCACCAGGGACCCGATCGTCAAGCAGTAGCGCCGTGCCGCGTCATGCCCGTTCGGCCGCCAGCAGCTGCTGCACCCGTTCCAGGTCGATCGGCTTGGTCAGGTGGTGGTCGAATCCCGCATCGAAGGCCAGCTGGCGGTCCTTTTCCTGCCCCCAGCCGGTGGCGGCGATCAGCGTGACGCGCTGCCAGCCGGGCAGCCTGCGCAGCCGGCGCGCCAGCTCGTAGCCGGTCATGTCGGGCAGGCCGATATCGAGCAGCGCCACCTGCGGCGTGAAGCCGGGCGCCAGTGCCAGCGCCTCCGCCGCCGAGTGCACGATCCTCGTCTCGCAGCCGAACATCTCCAGCGCCATGCCCAGGGTATCGGCCGCGTCCTGGTTGTCGTCCACGATCAGGATGCGGACGGCGGCGGGACGGACGGGCGCGGCGGCGGTCCCGGTCTCGGCCGCGGTCTGCGCCGGGCAGGCCGCCCCGGCTGCCAGCGGCAGGGTCATGCTGAAGGTGCTGCCGCGCCCGGGGCCCTCGCTGTCCGCGCGCACGCTGCCGCCGTGCAGGGCGACGATGCCGCGCACCATGGCCAGGCCGATGCCCAGCCCTCCTTTCGAGCGTTCGAGGGCGGGCTCGAGCTGGGAGAACATGTCGAACACGCTCGCCAGTGCATCGGCGGGCAGGCCGATGCCGTTGTCGCGCACCCGGATCGTGGCGTGGCCGGGATCGCACTCGAGTTCCAGCTCGACCAGGCCGCCTTCTGGCGTGTACTTGGCCGCGTTGGTGAGCAGGTTGATGACGACCTGGGCCAGGCGCGTCGCGTCGCCGTCGACGATGACGGGCGGCGCGGCCACGCGCAGCCGCAGCGTGTGGCGGGCGGCGTCCATGACGGGGGCGACGTCGTGCGCCACGCCGTGCACCAGGGCGCTGAGCTCGACCGCCTCGCGGCGCAGCTGCATCCGCCCCTGGGTGATGCGCGAGATTTCCATGAGGTCGTCCACCAGGCGCGTGAGATGGCGCAGCTGGCGGTCGAAGGCCTGGAGCAGGCGCTCGTCGGCGCCGGCGGCGAACTTCAGCTTGAGCACGTCGAGCGCGCTGCGCATCGGCGCCAGCGGGTTGCGCAGCTCGTGCGACAGGGTGGCCAGGAATTCGTCCTTGCGGCGGTCGAGCGCCGACAGGCGGGCATTGGCGGCCTGCAGCTGCGCTTCGGCGCCGCGCCGCGCCTCGAGCGCCGCCTCGGCGGCCTTGCGCGCCGCGAGCAGCTCGCGTTCGTAGGCGCGCCGGTCGTCGGCCTTGAACAGCGCCCACTGGTCGAAGCTGCGCCCTTCATGCTGGATGCGCACGATGTTGATCAGGGCGGGAAAGCGTTCGCCGTGACGATGGCGCAGGTCGACCTGGATTTCGGCCACCGAGCCCTGCACCTGGAGGATGGGCAGGCAGTGGGTGTGGTGGAACAGGCGCGCGCCGACCGGCATCAGGTCGAGCATGCGCAACTGTCCTTCCAGCTCGCCCGGTTCGTAGCCGAGCCAGCGCCGCGCCGTGGCGTTGGCGCGCAGGATGAGGCCAGGCTGGTCGGTCAGCAGCAGCCCGCAGGCCGCATGCTCGAACAGGAAATCGCCGGTGGGCAGGGCATCGGCCACGTCAGCGCAAGGTCTGGGCCAGGAAGGCGTCGATCGCTTGCGAGCTCTCGGTCGGCGCGCTCAGGTGGGGACAGTGCCCGATGTTCTCGATCACGTGCAGGGTGCTGGCCGGCAGGTGGCGGTGCAGGTAGTCGCCCACCGAACGCGGGGCGATCAGGTCGTCGCTGCATTGCAGGATCAGGGCCGGCACCGTCGACAGCGGCAGGTCGGCGCGGTGGTCCGACAGGAAGGTGACGCGGGCGAAATGCTTGGCGATCCCGGGGTCGTTGCGGCAGAAGCTGTCGGTCAGTTCCTTGCGCAGGTCCGGACGTTCGGGAACGCCCATGATGGCCGGGGCCATGCTGCTCGACCAGCCGAGGTAGTTCGCTTCCATCGTATCGAGCAGCTCGTCGATGTCGGCGCGGCTGAAGCCGCCCACGTAGTCGCCGTCGTTGATGTAGCAGGGCGAGGGGCCGACCATGACCTGGGCGGCGAAGCGCTCGGGCGCCTTGATGGTGGCGAGCAGGCCGATCATGGTGCTGACCGAGTGGCCGACGAAGATCACGGGGCCGGTGGCGCCGCAGGCGTCGAGGATCTCCAGCACGTCTTCGGCGTGGCCGTGCAGGCTGCCGTACCGGGCGCGGTCGTAGGCGCGCAGGTCGGAGCCGCCGCTGCCGGTGAGGTCGTAGGTAAGGGTGCGGTAGCGGTCCGCGAAAGCCGGGGCCATGAAGCGCCACATGGTCTGGTCGCAGCCGAAACCATGTGCGAACATCATCGTCGCCGCGCCGTTGCCGGTGATGCGTACATTGTTCCTGGTAATGATGGACATGATACTCTCGGTGGGGGGAGCTAAGTGCCGCTCATCAACTGTGGATTATAATCTTTTTGCAATTCACGAAGCCCCCCCCCTTTTCAATCGTGCGCCACATGCGCACGGCATGGCGCTCAGCGCGGGATGGCCGCCAGGAAGGCGTCGATCTCGCGCACGCAGGCGCCCGGTGCGCTCATGTGGGCGCAATGGCCGATGTTCTCGATCATGCGCAGGCTGGCATGCGGCAGGCGGCGGTGCAGGAATTCGCCGGCGGTGCGCGGCGCGATCAGGTCATCCGTGCATTGCAGGATCAGCGCCGGCGTGTTCGATTGCGGCACGTCCGCGCGGTGGTCGGACAGGAAGGTCACGCGCGCGAAGTGGCGCGCGACGTCGGGGTTGCTGCGGCAGAAGCTGTCGGTCAGCTCCTTGCCCAGCGCCGGCTGGTTGGGCGCGCCCATGATCAGCGGCGCCATCGCCGCCGACCAGTCGAGGTAGCTGGCTTCCATCTTGGCCAGCAGTTCCTCCAGGTCCGGGCGCGAGAAGCCGCCGAAGTAATAGCCGTCGTTGAGATAGCAGGCCGAAGGCCCGATCATGACCTGCCCGGCGAAGCGCCCGGGCGCCTTGATGGTGGCCAGCATGCCGATCATGGCGCTGACCGAATGGCCGACGAATACCACCGGCCCCTGCGCGAACGCATCGACGATCTCGAGCAGGTCGTCGGCATGGCCGTGCAGGCTGCCGTGCCTGGCGCGGTCGTAGGCGGCATGGTCGGACCGGCCGCTGCCGGCCAGGTCGAACAGCACCGTGCGGTAGCGCGCCGCGAAGTGGGGCGCCAGGAAGCGCCACATGCCCTGGTCGCAGCCGAAGCCGTGCGCGAACACCAGGGTGGCGTCGCCGCTGCCCTCCACATGGACGTTGTTGCGCCGTTGGACGCTCATGCCGGCGTCCTCAATCCTGGTCGTCATCGCCGTCGCCCCGTTCCAGCCTTGGAAAGACTTTGACCAGCAGGATGCGCGGGCCGTTCATCTTCTTCACCACCACGTCGAAACGCGGGAACTCGATGCGCTGGCCCTGCTTGGGAATGTCGCCCAGCTTGGCCATGAGCAGGCCGCCGACCGATTCCACGTCGTCCAGGCCCATCTCTTCGTTGTCGATGTCGATTCCCAGCACGCGCTCGAGCGAGAAGATCGGCAGGCTGGCCTTGCCGATGTAGGTGCCGTCGGCCTGCTTGAGCCAGTCGTTCTCGTTGAGGCGGAATTCGTCGCGGATCTCGCCCACCATCGCGCCCAGCAGGTTGTCGAGGGTGATGAAGCCCACCGGACGCTTGCCTTTTTCGCCGATCAGGGCGAAGTGCGGAGCGCCGCTGCGGAAGCGGCGGAAGATGTCCTGGGCCGGGGTGCGCGCCGAGATCGTCTCCACCGGGCGCAGGAACTGGGTCAGGTCGGTGACGGCGCGGCCGGCCTGCAGGGCGAAGTACAGGTCTTTCAGGTGGATCACGCCCAGCACCTCTTCGCCGTCCTGGTCGAAGTAGGGATAGCGCGAGAAGCGGTTGCGGCGCACCGTCTCCAGGTTCTGCTCCAGGCTGCGGCTGGCGTACAGCGCGCTCACCTCGTTAATCGGGCGCATCAGGTCCGACACCGCCAGCTGGCTGAAGTCGAGCGACTGCGCCAGGATGTTGCGCTCGTCGTGGGTGAACTTGCCGTCCGGGCCGCCCTTGCTTTCTCCTGCGCTGGTGCTGGTGTTGGTGCGCAGAATGAGCTTCAACTCTTCAGTCGAATAATGGGTGTCGTGGCTGCCCGCGCCGGCCAGGCCGGCCAGGCGCAGCACCATGTTGGCGCTGGCGTTGAGCAGCCAGATCGCCGGATACATCGACCAGTAGAAGGCGTACAGCGGCAGGGCGCACCACAGCGCCACCGATTCCGGCACGCGGATCGCCAGCGTTTTCGGGGCCAGCTCGCCCACCACGATGTGCAGGAAAGAGATCACCGAGAAGGCGATGACGAAGGATACGCCGTGGATGACTTCCGGCGAGGTGACGCCCGCCAGGGCGAACAGGGGTTCGAGCAGCCTGGCGAAGGCCGGCTCGCCGACCCAGCCCAGGCCCAGGGAGGCGAGGGTGATGCCCAGCTGGCAGGCCGACAGGTAGGCGTCGAGCTGGCCGTGCACCTTGGCCAGGATGCGCCCGCGCAGCCCCGCCGTCTTGGCGATGGCCCGGACACGGGTCTTGCGCAACGTGACGATGCCGAATTCGGCCGCCACGAAGAAGCCGTTCAGCGCCACCAGGAAGAGCGCAAGAACGACGAATAGAAGGTTTTCCATAAACGTGAAGAGTTAACAAAAGGCAAAGCCGCCACCATTGTACCGCTCAATGGCTCAAGCGTTCGCCAGCGCGCCCCCGTGCACGGCATTGAGGATGGCTTCGACCGCCGGATGCTTGATCTTGCGTTCGTTGGAGATCGCGTAGAAGTGCTCGCGCACCTCGGGCACCCGGCCGACCAGGGCGGCGCCGAGCTGGATCTCGATCTCGGCGGCCGGCGCGGCGGGGGTGAAGAACAGGCCCAGCCCACGCCGCCCGAAGGTGTTGAGCAGGGCGTTGTCCTCGAATTCGCCGGCCACGTCGGGATGGATGCCGTGGCGTTCGAACCAGGCGTCGATCTTGCCGCGCAGGGCGGTGTCGCGGGTGGGCAGCAGGAAGGGGGCGCCGTGCAGCGAGCGGGGGAAGCCTTCCCGGTAGCTGTCGGCCAGGCGCGGGGCGCCGACCACGAACATCTCGCTTTCCGACAGCAGGTGGCTGAACACGCGCAAGGTGGTGCCGGTGGGCACGGCGCGGTCGGTCAGCACCACGTCGAGCTTGTGGAGCGCCAGGTCGCCGAGAAGCGCCTCATACTGGTCTTCGTAGCACACCAGCCGGACCTGTTTGTCGAGCTGGGTCGTGACTTCCAGCAGGCGGTAGGCGGTGAACTTGGGCAGCGAGTCCGAAATGCCGACCGTCAGGCGCAGGCGCGAGCTGCCGGATTCGTCCAGCGCTTCCTGCATCTGCTCGCCCAGCAGGAAGATCTGGTCCGCGTAGGAAAGGACCAGGCGCCCGGCTTCGGTCAGGCTCAGGCGCCGGCCTTGCTGGGTGAACAAGGCCTTGCCGAAAGACTGTTCGAGCAAGGCCAGCTGGGTGCTGACGGTCTGGATGGCCAGGCCGAGGCGCTCGGCGGCGCGGGTAATGCTGCCTTCCTTGGCCACCACCCAGAAGTAATGCAGGTGGCGGAAATTGGGTGGCGTATTTTTCATGTTTCTGTTTTTACGAAGTAATTCTTCGATTATCTTCGCTTTTTCATGAAGTTGCAAAAGCCTACACTACGTCCACACTATTTTTATATTCAACGGGAGAAAAACCAATGAAGCATTTCACCGGGTCATTCATCGTGACCTTCATCTGTCTGGCGCTCGCGGGCTGGTGGGGCTATGAGCACAGCGGCGTGGCCGGCGCGATGACCGCGATCGGTATCGCGGCCATCCTGTCGATCATGGAAGTCTCGCTGTCCTTCGACAACGCCGTGGTCAACGCCTCGGTGCTCAAGGGCTGGGACGAGTTCTGGCTCAAGCTGTTCCTGGGTCTGGGCATGATCATCGCCGTGTTCGGCATGCGCCTCGTGTTCCCGCTGGTCATCGTCGCCGTGGCGGCCGACCTGGGCATGATGGACGTGTGGAACCTGGCGCTGTCGGATCCCAAGGCATTCTCGTCGCACCTGACCAACCACCACGCGGAAGTGGCGGCCTTCGGCGGCATGTTCCTGCTGCTGGTGTTCCTGAACTTCCTGCTGGATGACGAGAAGGAAGTCCACTGGCTGGGCAACATCGAGCGCAAGCTGGGTTCGCTGGGCAAGGTGTCCTCGATCGCGGTGATGATCTCGCTCGCGGCTCTGCTGTTCAGCTCGACCTTCGTCGAGGAAGCCCAGAAGATGGTGGTCCTGGTGGCCGGCCTGTGGGGCATCCTGGTCTACGTCGGCGTGGACATGATCTCCAGCCTGCTGGAGAAGGAAGAAGAAGAAGGCGGCAACGTCGGCGACATGGTCAAGCGCGGCGGTATCGGCGGCTTCCTGTACCTCGAAGTGCTGGATGCATCGTTCAGCTTCGACGGCGTGATCGGCGCCTTCGCGATCACCACCGACGTCGTGATCATCATGCTGGGCCTGGCGATCGGCGCGATGTTCGTGCGTTCGATGACCGTGTTCCTGGTCAAGAAGGGCACGCTGGACGAGTTCGTATACCTGGAGCACGGCGCGCACTATGCGATCGGTATCCTGGCCCTGATCATGCTGGCGAGTATGAAGTTCCACGTGCCCGAGCTGGTGACCGGCCTGACCGGCGTGGCCTTCATTGTCGCCTCGCTGTGGAGCTCGATCCGCTACAAGAAGCAGCAGGCCGCGCTGGAAGCCAGCGGCGCCGACAAGGTCCCGGCCTAAGCAACAAACGCGCCGTCCTCCGGACGGCGCGGCAAGAACCCCGGCGAGCGGCAGAACACCAGCTCGCTGCGGTAGTACCCAGGTGTTCACATGCAGTCTTACTTTAGGAGATACACATCATGGCAATCAGTCTGCAAAAAGGCGGCAACGTCAACCTGTCGAAGGAAGCTCCCGGCCTGACCCAGCTGAAGGTCGGCCTCGGCTGGGACACGCGCGCCACCG
Organism: uncultured Massilia sp.; assembly: GCA_966210615.1. Lineage (GTDB taxonomy): Bacteria > Pseudomonadota > Gammaproteobacteria > Burkholderiales > Burkholderiaceae_D > Telluria. The sequence continues at coordinate 6,540 of CBIHLT010000066.1, read as the reverse complement.
ATGGTGCAGCCTTCGACCTCGACGGCGCCGTGTTTCTGCTGAACTCGTCCGGCAAGGTCCGCTCGGACAGCGATTTCATCTTCTATAACAACCTGAAGTCGTCTGACGGTTCGGTCGTGCACTCCGGCGACAACCGCACCGGCGAAGGCGAAGGCGACGATGAAACCGTCTCGATCGACCTGACCAAGGTTCCGGCCGATGTCGACAAGGTGGTGCTGGGCGTGACCATCCACGACGCCGAAAGCCGCCGCCAGAACTTCGGCATGGTCGGCAAGGCCTTTATCCGCTGCATCAACGCCGGCAACAACCAGGAAATCGCCCGCTACGACCTGTCGGAAGACAGCTCGACCGAAGGCGCGATGATCTTCGGCGAGGTGTACCGCAACGGCGCCGACTGGAAGTTCCGCGCGATCGGCCAGGGTTTCGCCGGCGGCCTCGGTCCGCTCGCCCGCAACTACGGCGTCAACGTGTAACTACTTACAGAATCATTCACAGGCGGCGGCTCCGCAAGGAGCCGCCTTTTGAAAGGAAGTCCACCATGCCAGTATTTACCGTGACCGGGGATGTCGATCCCTTTCTCCACGTGTCGATGCGCCGCGGCGAGACCATCTACTGCGAATCCGACGCGATGGTGATGATGGAATCGACGCTCGACCTGAAGGGCAAGATGAAGGGCGGCCTGGGCAGCGCCCTGATGCGCACCTTCGCCAACGGCGAGTCCTTCTTCCAGCAGCATATCGAGGCCACGCGCGGCGACGGCGACTGCCTGCTGTCGCCGACCCTGCCGGGCGCGATGCAGATCGTCGACTGCGGCCCGAACCAGTACATCATCAGCGACGGCGCCTTCGTTGCGGCCGGCTCCGGCGTGGACCTGAAGGTGCGCACCCAGAACGTCGGCAACGCCCTGTTCGCGCAGAGCGGCGGTTTCTTCGTGACCGAGACCACCGGCAGCGGCCAGGTGGTGGTGTCGGGCTTCGGCTCGATGTCCGTGCTCGATGTGGAGCCGGGCAAGGACGCCATCATCGACAACGCCCACGTGGTGTGCTGGGACAGCACCCTGCGTTACGAGATCTCGATCACGACCGGCACCAGCGGCGGCTTCCTGGGCAACCTGATCAACAGCCAGACCAGCGGCGAAGGCATGGTGCTGCGCTTCTCGGGCAAAGGCAAGGTCTATGTGTGCTCGCGCAACCGCAATGCCTTCAAGGCCTGGATGCAGCAGCCGCAGCGCGGCTAACCAAGAAAGGATTCATCATGGCAGTCAATTTGCAAAAAGGTCAGAAGATCTCGCTGGAGAAGGAAGCCGGCGGAGCGCTGAACCGTGTGACGATGGGCCTCGGCTGGGACGTGGCCAAGTCGAAGGGCTTCTTCGGCTTCGGCGGCGGCAAGTCGGAAAGCGTCGACCTGGACGCCTCGTGCGTGCTGTTCGACGAAGCCAACCGTCCGGTGGACGTGGTCTGGTTCCGCCAGCTCAAGAGCCGTGACGGCAGCATCAGCCACAGCGGCGACAACCGCACCGGCGCGGGCGACGGCGACGACGAGCAGATCGTGGTCGAGCTGAACCGGGTGCCGGAAAGCGTCCGCTCGCTGGTGTTCACGGTGAACAGCTTCACCGGCCAGAACTTCTCGACCGTCGAGAACGCGTACTGCCGCCTGCTGAACGCGTCGAACAACCAGGAAGTGGCGCGCTTCAACCTGTCGGTGCAGGGTTCGCACACGGCCCAGATCATGGCCAAGCTGTACCGCCACAACGGCGAATGGAAGATGCATGCGATCGGCGAGAACGGCGTCGGCCGCACCTTCGACGACCTGATGCCGCAGATCGTGCCGCACCTGTAATACCCCGTAGTACCCGTAGTACCTGTACTACCTGCTGTTGTGTTTTTGCTTTTGTAGTGTCTCCCGCCATTTGCCGGGGCTTCGCGCCCCGGCTTTTTTTCGTCCCGGATTTCAGCGCTTCAGCTGCGACAGGTCGCGCACCGCGCCGCGGTCGGCCGAGGTGGTCAGCGCGGCATAGGCCTGCAGCGCCTGCGAGACCACGCGCTCGCGGTTCAGCGGCTGCCAGGCATCGCGCCCGCGCGCTTCCATCGCCGCGCGGCGCTGGGCCAGCAGCTCGGGCGCCACGCGCAGGTTGATCGTGCGGGCCGGGATGTCGATGTCGATCAGGTCGCCTTCCTCCACCAGCCCGATCGCGCCGCCTTCGGCCGCTTCCGGCGAGGCGTGGCCGATCACCAGGCCCGAGGAGCCGCCCGAGAAGCGCCCGTCGGTGAACAGGGCGCAGGCCTTGCCCAGGCCCTTGGACTTGATGTACGAGGTCGGATACAGCATCTCCTGCATGCCAGGGCCGCCCTTGGGGCCTTCGTAGCGGATGATGACCACGTCGCCCGCGTGGACCGTGTCGCCCAGGATGCCTTCGACCGCCGCGTCCTGGCTTTCGAACACGCGCGCCTTGCCGGAGAACTTGAGGATGCTCTCGTCCACGCCCGCCGTCTTCACGATGCAGCCCTTCTCGGCGATGTTCCCGTACAGGACCGCCAGGCCGCCGTCCTGCGAATAGGCGTGCTCGCGGTCGCGGATGCAGCCGGCGCTGCGGTCCAGGTCATTGGCTTCGTAGCGCTCGGACTGCGAGAACGCCACCTGGGTCGGCACGCCGCCCGGCGCGGCGCGGAACAGCTGGTGCACCGCGCGGTCGTCGCTGCGGCGGATATCGTACTTCTCGATGGCCTCACCCATGGTGGCGCTGTGCACCGTCGGCAGCGAGGTGTCGAGCAGGCCGGCACGCGCCAGCTCGCCCAGGATGCTGATGATGCCGCCGGCGCGGTGCACGTCCTCGATGTGGTACTTGTCCGTCATCGGCGCCACCTTGCACAGGCAGGGCACCTTGCGCGAGATGCGGTCGATGTCGGCCATGGTGAATTCCACCTGGGCTTCGTGGGCCGCGGCCAGCAGGTGCAGCACGGTGTTGGTCGAGCCCCCCATCGACACGTCCAGCGCCATCGCATTCTCGAAGGCCGCCTTGGTGGCGATCGAGCGCGGCAGGACCGAGTAGTCGTCCTGTTCGTAGTGGCGCTTGGCCAGCTCCACGATCAGGCGGCCGGCGCGCAGGAACAGTTCCTTGCGGTCGGCATGGGTAGCGACGATGGTGCCGTTGCCCGGCAGGGACAGGCCCAGCGCCTCGGTCAGGCAGTTCATCGAATTCGCCGTGAACATGCCGGAGCAGGAGCCGCAGGTGGGGCAGGCCGAGCGTTCCACTTCCGCCACGTCGGCGTCGGACACGCTGGCGTCGCCGGCCTTGATCATGGCATCGATCAGGTCCAGCTTGATGACCTTGCGGTCGTTGTTGACGACCTTGACCACCTTGCCCGCTTCCATCGGGCCGCCGGAGACGAACACCACCGGGATGTTCAGGCGCATCGCGGCCATCAGCATGCCGGGCGTGATCTTGTCGCAGTTGGAGATGCAGACCATGGCGTCGGCGCAGTGGGCGTTGACCATGTACTCGACCGAGTCGGCGATCAGGTCGCGCGAGGGAAGGGAATACAGCATGCCGCCGTGGCCCATGGCGATGCCGTCGTCGACGGCGATGGTGTTGAATTCCTTGGCCACGCCGCCGGCCGCCTCGATCTCGCGCGCGACCAGCTGGCCCAGGTCCTTCAGGTGCACGTGGCCGGGCACGAACTGGGTGAAGGAATTGACGACGGCGATGATCGGCTTGTCGAAGTCGCCGTCCTTCATGCCGGTGGCGCGCCACAGCGCGCGCGCGCCGGCCATGTTGCGGCCCTGGGTCGTGGTACGGGAACGGTAAGTCGGCATGGGATCTCCTTCAGGCAGCAAAACGGACAGGCTACTAGGGTGCCCTGTCAGCGCTGAGTTGTCCAATATGTCATAAGGCGGTATGTGATTTGTTTTATGTATCACAGCAAGCCACATATTGACAAACGCCGCGCATGGGTCTACTGTATTAATTAACTAATACACATATACACGACATCGTCACAATGACCGATCACACACCACAGCTGTTCGCGATCGCGACCGGATCGTCCGAGCCGATCTACCGGCAACTGGTCGACCAGGTGCGCCGCCTGGTCGCCGGCGGCCAGCTCGGCGCCGGCGACAACCTGCCTTCGGTGCGCGAGGTGGCCCAGGCCCTGGCCGTCAACCCGATGACCGTGTCCAAGGCTTACGGCCTGCTCGAGATGGAAGGCGTACTGGTGCGCCGCCGCGGGCTGGGCATGGCCGTGGCCGAGCGCCCGCGCGCCGCCCACGGCAGCGAAGAACGCCTGGCTCTGCTGCGCCCGACCCTGGAACGGGCCGCGCGCGAAGCGCGCGAACTCGAGCTCGATCCCGATGCCGTCCTTTCCCTTTTCACCGACATCCTGAAGGAACAACCGTGAACCCACCTCCGATCCACATGAACAAGGTGATCAAGCATTTCGGCAGCCAGCTTGTCCTCGAAGGTCTCGACTGGCAGGTCGCGAAGGGGCAGGTCATCGGCCTGCTGGGCCGCAATGGCGCCGGCAAGTCGACCCTGATGGAATGCCTGCTGGGCCTGCGCGAGATCGATGGCGGCAGCGTGAGCCTGTACGGCGAAGCGGTCGACCGGCTGTCGGACACGGTGCGCGCACGCATCGGCTATGTGCCGCAGAAGTCCGAGCTGTTCGGCTGGATGACACCCTTGCAGCTGCTCGACTACTTCAGGGCCTTGTATCCGCGCTGGAACGCGGCCAAGGTCGGGGCGCTGCTGGACCGCTGGGGCATCGACACGCTCCTGCGCAACAAGCCGATCAGCCGCCTGTCGGGCGGGGAGCAGCAGCGCCTGTCGATCATCCGCGCGCTGGCGCACGAACCCGAACTGCTGGTCCTGGACGAGCCGGTCTCCGCGCTCGACCCGGCCGGCCGGCGCGCCTTCCTTGCCGAACTGGTGGACGGTGTGATCGAGCGCGGCACCACGGTGGTGTTCTCGACCCACATCCTGACCGACCTCGAGCGGGTGGCGCTCGACGTCGCCTTCCTGAAGGACGGCCGCATCGCGCTGCAGGGCGGGCTCGACGAGTTGCTCGAGGGCGCGCGCCGCATCGTCGGGCCGGCCGGCGTGATCGACGGTCTCCAGGTGAGCGGCGAGTTGCGGCGCGAGCGCGCCCGCGACGGCAGCGCCAGCATCATCGCCCATGGCGCAGCGCGGCTCGAGCCGCCGGCGCCCGGCGTGCGCGTGGAACCGCTCAGCCTCGAAGACCTGTTCATCGAGGTCACGCGATGAGCGCGCGCCTCGGGCAATACCGGATGCTGTGGCGTGCCGCCATGGCGCAGTCGGGCGCCTATGCCAACGCGCTGCTGGGATGGTGCCTGGCGGCGGGAACGGCGCTCGGCCTCGCCCTGGCATTCGTGCTCGACGGCGACGAGGGGCGCGCCTGGGCATGGTGCACGCCATTCGCGGTCCTGCTGACCGCTTGGGGCAGCACTTTCGTCCGCGGCGCCGTCAGGCTGAACACGCCGGCGAATGCAAAACTGGTTCCGCACATGCGCGCCCGGCTTGCCGAGCTGAGCTTCGCCACATGGTTCCTGAGCCTGGCCGCCATCGCCGCCTGTCCGTTCATCGATCATCTGAAGCTGGTGTACATGCTCATGTGGAGCGCATGCCTGACGCTGGGCATGGGCTTGTCGGCTGGGGGGCATGGCGGCGTGGCGCTGATCTTCTGCACGGTGTTCATGCCTCATATCGGGCGCTGGCCGGCTCCGCTGCAGGCGGCGGCCAGCAGTCCGCTGTGGCTGGCGGCCGTCGTGGCGCTGCTTGTGCCGCTGGGACTGGCAGTAATCGGTGCCATGTTCCCGCAAGGCGGTGAGCGCCACTGGCGCATGCAGGCGCGGGGCGAGCGCTGGGTGGCGAGGCGGCTGGCGGACCGGCCGCGGAACGGTCGCCTGTGGCGCATGGCGAACAGCTGGTATGCGGCCTTCCTGCGGCGCGACTGCGCGGGACGCCGGGCGCATGGCCTTCTGGCGCACGCCTTCGGCCTCGGCCCCAGCCGCGCGGAAGGTGCGATCGGCGTGCTGGGCATGTTCGTGGTGGGAGTGATCGTCATCGGGCTGGTCCGGCTCTACGGCTCGCCAGGCGTGCTGGAAGCCAGCGCGGGGATCGGCTGGATCCTGGCGTCGAGCATCCTGTTCGTGCCCATGATGCAAGCCGACCTGACGCTGAAGACGATGCCGGTCATGGCGGGAGAGCAGTCGCTGGTGCGCCTGGCGCCGCTGCTCCCCGGCGCGGCGCCGGCCTTCAACCGGCTGTTGGGCCGGGCGCTGCTGGCCCAGGCCCTCTTCGGGTGGGGGCTCGCCGAAGCGGCGGCATTCGTGCTGACCTGGCTGAGCGGCGCTTCCGGCGGCACGCTGGCGATGCAGCTTTGCGCCGCTTGCCTGGCCTTGCCGATGCTGACAGCGCCGCTGCGCGACCTGTCGCGGCGCAGATCGCCGCGCACGGTGCTGTCGGTGCTGCTGCTGGCCAGTTCCGTCGTGGTCTGCATCGGGGCCGGCGTGGTGCTGCGCAAG
>CBIHLT010000065.1:0-21758 GCA_966210615.1 uncultured Massilia sp. | reverse complement strand
TACAGCGCGTGTCTTACAGCGCTTACTTCTTGTCGACCGGCACTCCCGGGAAGGGGAAGGCGCCGAACATGGCCTTGCTCTGGCTCTGCATCTGCTCCTGCATCTGCATGAACAGGTTCTTGCTCTGGTCGATGTAGTTGTTCATCATGCCCTGCATCATCGGGCCCTGAACATTCATGAACTGGGTCCACATTTCCGGGCTGAAGGGCTTGCCTTCCAGGGCGCCGGCGGCGCTGCTGGTGAACTTGTTCTGGATGTCGGTGAAGGCCTGGACGTTCTTTTCCAGGTAGGAACCCATCATGCCCTGCATGGCGTGGCCGTAGTAGCGGATGATCTGGGCCAGCACGGAACTCGAGAACATGGGGATACCGTTGGCTTCCTCTTCCAGGATGATCTGCAAGAGAATGCTGCGGGTCAGGTCTTCGTTCGTCTTCGCGTCGACCACGGTGAACTCGTCCGCGTCCAGGACCAGCTGCTTGACGTCCGTGAGGGTGATGTAAGAACTGGTCTGGGTGTCGTACAAGCGACGGTTCGGGTATTTCTTGATCAGGCGTTCAGCACTCTTCTTTGCACTACTCATCTCAAGTTCCATAGCTTGCACCGCAGCATACACCCGGCGCATTTTGATTGGTTACCAAAAAACCCGTCGTCCGCCGCCCCGGTGAACCTGGGTATTGCTCAGGGGGACGGACAGGGCACACCATACCACGCAATCCGCGCAGGTGCAGCAATTATTAGAATTATCACTGACGTAAGTTTTTTGTCAACTTACTTACATCTATTCCCGGCGATCAATCGGCGCGCGCCTTGACGTAGCGCCCCGGAGCCGGCTCCAGCGCCGCGTAGCGGCTGTTGCCGGGCGCCGCCGGCGCGGGCACGTCCGCGCCACCGTACTGGGCCAGGAACTTCGCCCACTCCGGCCACCAGCTGCCCTTGCGCTCCTCGGCGGTTTCCATCCAGGCCGCGTCGGTTTTCGGCGCGCCCTTCGCACGTCCCTTGGCGCCGCCGTCGTTCACCCAATAGCTGCGCTTGTTCTTCGAGGCCGGGTTGATCACGCCGGCGATGTGGCCCGAGGCGCCCAGCACGAAGCGGTTGGATTTCGGATTCTTCGGGTTAAGCAGCTTCATCGACGCATACGCCGCCTGCCAGGGCACGATGTGGTCTTCCCTGGAGCCGTAGATGAAGGCCGGGGCGTCGATCGCGCCCAGGTCGACCGGCACGCCGCACACGGTCAAGGCGCCCGGCACCTTCAGCTTGTTCTCGAGGTAGGTGTTGCGCAGGTACCAGCAGAACATCGGGCCCGGCAGGTTGGTGCTGTCGGCGTTCCAGTACAGCAGGTCGAAGGCCGGGGGTTCCTTGCCCTTGAGGTAGTTCTGCTGCACGTAGTTCCACACCAGGTCGTTCGGGCGCAGGGCCGAGAAGGTGGTGGCCAGGTCGCGGCCCGGCATCAGGCCGCCGCCGCCCAGGGTCTGCTCGCGCAGGGCGACCTGGGCTTCGTCGACGAAAACTTCGAGGACGCCGGTGTCATTGAAGTCCAGCAAGGTGGTCAGCAGCGACAGGCTCGCGGCCGGCTGGCGGCCGCGCGCGGCCAGCACGGCCAGCGCGGTGGCGGCGATGGTGCCGCCTACGCAGAAGCCGAACACGTGCGCCTTGTCCTGGCCGCTGATCTCGCCCACGACGTCGAGCGCGCGGATCGCGCCCTTTTCGACATAGTCGTCCCAGGTCATGCCGGCCAGGCCGCGGTCCGGGTTACGCCAGGACACCATGAACACGGTGTTGCCCTGCTCCACCACGTAGCGCACCAGCGAGTTTTCCGGTTGCAGGTCGAGGATGTAGAACTTGTTGATGCAAGGCGGGATCATGAGCAGCGGCACGGCGTGCACGGTCGGCGTCGTGGGCGTGTACTGGATCAGCTGGAACAATTCGTTCTCGTAGACCACCGTCCCGGGCGTGGTGCCGACATTGCGGCCGACTTCGAAGGCCGATTCGTCCGACTGCGAAATGCGGCCTTTCTGCAAGTCGCCCAGCATGTTGGCCAGGCCCTTGGTCAGGCTCTCGCCCTTGGTTTCGATCAGGTGCTTCTGCGCCTCGGGATTGGTGGCGAAGAAGTTGGCGGGGGACATGGCGTCCACCATCTGCTGCACCGCGAAGCGGATCTTCTGGCGCTCGCGCGGGCCGGCCTCGACCGCATCCGCCAGGGCCAGCATGAATTCGGAATTCAGCAGGTAGGATGCGGCGGAGAAAGCCGACATCGGGTTCTCGCTCCAGGCCGAGCCCGAGAAGCGCTTGTCGTGCAGGACCGGACTCCTGCCCGACATCAGATCCTGCCACAGCTGGCCGACCTTCTTGAGGTAATCGTCGCGCAGCGCCTCCAGTTTAGCCGGGGCGATGCCTGCGCCGAGATCCTTCAGGATGCCGCCGTCCAGGGAACCGGCCAGCGGATTGTGGCCATTTGCAGCCGGCGTCATCGCCGGCATGCTCATCCAGCGCTGCCAGGTGGAAGGATCGGCGAACTGGGACATCCAGGAAGAAGCAAAGGCTTGCGGGTCGGGCATGTTCATATGGTCGTCCGTTGTTTAGAATCGGGGTGTCATCACCAAAGGAAACAAATTATGTGGATCGTGGCCGTCGCCTGGATTTACGTCGTCGTGCTCATGGCGGCAACCGAACCGACCGTTACTGGAGGGATTATGACGTTTCTTGCTTATTGCGTGGTCCCTTTGTCTATCCTTTTTTACCTGACGGGATCGAAACGGCGGCGCGCGAAGCGGGAGCTGCAGGCCAGCACGGCCGCGAAGACGGGCGAAGCGGGCGGCGACAGCTGAGCAGTATCGCCGCACGCCCCTGTGTATCATTTGAGCCAGATCAAACTTGCCTGACGGCCAGTAACGCCGTCGCGGCGGTAGGAATAGAAGCGTTCCGGCGCGGTGGCCGTGCAGAGCGTGCCGCCGTGGACACGGGCCACACCGTCGCGCGCCAGCATCATGCGGGCCAACGCGAACATATCGGCCAGGTATTTGCCTTCGCGGCCAGGATAGGCCTGGAAGGCGGCCCGGGTCGCTTCGCCCGGCAGCGCGGCCAGGAAGGCCTCCAGCACATCCGGCCCCACTTCGAAGGCAGTGGCGCCGATGGCCGGCCCCAGCCAGGCGGTGATCTCCCCTGCCCCGGCCTGGCGCATCGCGGCCACGGTCGTGCCCAGCACGCCACCTGCCAGCCCGCGCCAGCCGGCGTGGGCCGCGCCCACCACCTTGCCGTCCAGGTCGGCGAACAGCACCGGCAGGCAGTCGGCGGTCAGGATCGCGCACACCACGCCGGCTTGCGTCGCGATGCTGGCGTCCCCGACCCGCACCGGCTGGTCCGGCCCCGCGGTGGCGGCATCGACCACGTCGGCGCCATGCACCTGCGAGATCCAGGCCGGGCGGCCCGGCAGCCAGTCCTGCAGGCGCGCCCGGTTGGCGCGCACCGCTTCCGGATCGTCGCCCACGTGCAGGCCCAGGTTCAGGCCGCCGCCGCCCTTGCCGTCGCCGTAGGGCCCGGTGCTGAGGCCGCCGTCGCGGCTGGTCGCCAGCGCACCGATCGAGGCCGGCAGGTCCGGCCACCCGGGGAACACCAGGGCGCTCCGGTCCATCACTCGCCGTCCTGCTCGTCGAAGTCCTCGGCGGCCTGCATGTCCTGGACAGGCAAGTCTTCGTCGCCCGGTTCTTCGATGCCGGCCTTCGCGATCAGTTCGGCGAAATCCTCGGCCAGCGGCACGGTCCATTCGCATTGCTCGCCCGTGCCCGGATGCACCAGGCCGAGGCGGCGCGCCTGCAGCGCCTGGCGGTGGAAGACCGGGGTCAGGTGGCGCTTGCCGTAGACGCTGTCGCCCACCAGCGCGAAGCCCAGCGCCTGCATGTGCACGCGGATCTGGTGGGTGCGGCCGGTTTCCAGCTTGCAGCGCACCAGGCTCACCGGACGGCGGTCCAGCTCGCCGGTGGCGACACGCTCGTAGTGGGTGATCGCCGGCTTGGCGAAGGGGCTGGTCGAGACCGCCATCTTGACGCGGTCGCGCGGATCGCGGCCCATGCCCGTATCGATGGTGCCGGAGCTACGCGGTGTGCCCCACACCAGGGCGAAGTATTCGCGCTTGACGGTGCGCGCCTGCAGCTGGCGCACCAGGTCGGTCTGGGCCGCCAGGGTCTTGCCGACAACCATCAGGCCGCTCGTGTCCTTGTCGAGGCGGTGCACGATGCCGGCGCGCGGCACGCCCACCAGTTGCGGGCAGTGGTGCAGCAGGCCGTTGAGCAGGGTCCCGGTCCAGTTGCCGGCGCCCGGATGCACGACCAGCCCGGCCGGCTTGTTGACCACCAGGATGTCATCGTCCTCGTGGACGATGTTCAGCTCCATCGCTTCCGGCGTGAATGCCGTGTCTTCGGGCGCGGCCTGGGGATCGATGACCACCGTCTCGTCGCCGTAGGCGGTATCCTTGCCGCGGGCGGGCTTGCCGTCGACCAACACGTGGCCGCCTTCGAACCACAGCTGGAGGCGGCTGCGCGAGAACTGCGGCACCAGGGCCGCGATGACCTTGTCGAGGCGCTGCCCGCAGGCTTCCGGCGTCAGCTGGAGGGTAATCGGCGAAAGATCGACGCCGGCCGGCGCAGTGAAACCGCCTTCCAGGTCGTCGTCCAGGTCGGTGTCGAAAGGCATTTCCGCCGATTCCGGCGCAGTAGTTAATATCACGTCAGTTCCATCAGCTATAATCAGCTGTTCGTTGTTGAATCTAGGTAAAACTTTCTTGCAAAGAGCTATGCAAAAAAAATTGTCTGTATTGGTCGCTACTTGCGCCCTCGTCGGCCTGTCGGCATGCGGTGTTTTGCCGGAAGCATCCGACGCGAGCAAAAACTGGTCAGCGGAGAAATTATACGCTGAGGCGCGCGATGAGATGGCCGGCGGGCACTACGAAGCGGCAATCAAGCTGTTCCAACGTCTCGAATCCAACTATCCGTTCGGCACCTACGCCTCGCAGGCCCAGATGGAAATCGCCTACGCCCACTACAAGGCGCAGGACCAGGCCGAGGCGCTGGCCGCCGTCGAACGCTTCATCAAGCTGCACCCGAATCATCCGCAGGTCGACTACATGTACTACCTGCGCGGCCTGATCAACTTCAACGACCAGCTGGGCTTCCTGAGCTTCCTCTACTCGCAGGACCCGACCGAGCGCGACCCGAAGGCAACCCGCGAAGCCTTCGCCGCCTTCAAGGCCCTGGTCGACAAGTTCCCGAACAGCAAATATGCGCCGGATTCGCTCCAGCGCATGAACTACCTGATCAACGCGATGGCGCAGTACGAAGTGCACGTGGCGAATTACTACTACCGCCGCGGCGCCTACCTGGCCGCCCTGAACCGCGCCCAGGACGCCGTGACCAACTACAGCGACGCCCCGGCGCGCGAAGAGGCGCTGTTCCTGATGATCCGTGCCTACGACAAGCTCGGCATGCCGGTGCTGCGCGACGACACCCAGCGGGTGTTCACGCTCAACTACCCGAACAGCCGCTTCCTGAACCCGAACGCCAAGGGCGAAGCGCCGTGGTGGCAGTTCTGGTCGAAGGCGGCGCCGAAGCCGGCGCCGAAGGACGCGGTCCAGTAAGTCCTGCACGGCCCGGTTCGCCGGGCCGTGCCACTTTTAATGTTCCAGCTTGCGGCGGAAGACCCATTCGCGCTCGCCGGACACCGAAGGCGCGAAGGCATAGCCGTCGACGTCGAAGTCCTTGAGCTGCTCCGGCTCGGTAATCCCCTTCTCCACCGCATAGCGCGCCATCATGCCGCGCGCGCGCTTGGCGAAGAAGGAGATGATCTTGTACTTGCCGTTCTTCCAGTCCTCGAACACCGGGACGATCACCGGCGCGTCCAGCTTCTTCGGCTTGACCGACTTGAAGTATTCTTCCGACGCCAGGTTGACCAGGGCCGCCGACCCGGTGTCAAGCAGCTGGCGGTTCAGCGCCTGCGTGATGGTCTCGCCCCAGAACGCATACAAATCCTTGCCGCGCGCATTCGGCAGGCGGGTGCCCATCTCCAGGCGGTAGGGGTGCATGCGGTCGAGCGGGCGCAGCAGGCCGTACAGGCCGGACAGGATGCGCACATGGCGCTGGGCGAAGTCCAGCGCCTGCGGCGCCAGGCTGCGCGCATCGAAGCCCGCGTAGACGTCGCCGTTGAAGGCCATGATCGCCTGGCGGCCCTCGCCGTGGTCCGGATGCCAGTGGGCGTAGCGCGTCACGTTCAGCATGGACAGGGCATCCGACAAATCCATCAGCTCCGCGACCTGCGCCGGCGAATAGCTGCGCAGCACCTTGATCAGCTCGGCGGCATGGTCGATGAAGTCGGGGGTGGTGTGGTGCGGGGTGGTGCTCGGGGACTCGAGATCGAGGGATTTGGCGGGCGACAGGACAATCAGCATGGAACAGACAAACTTTTCTTCAAATAAACAACCGACATGATACCCGCTTCCCGCAAACCCATCGTCATCGACACCAATGTGCTGCTCGACCTGTTCGTCTTCCACGATCCGCGCTGGGCCGCGCTGCTGGCCGCGCTCGAAGCGGGCGAGGTCGAGGCCGTGACGCGCGCCGACTGCCGCGACGAATACCTGGCCGTGCTGCGCTACCCTCACCTGCCGCTCGACGAGGCCGGGCGCGCGGAAGCGGCGGCGCGTTTCGACGCCCTGCTGCGCGTGGTGGCCCCGGATGCGGTGCACGTCCGCCTGCCGGTCTGCACCGACCGCGACGACCAGAAATTCATGGAACTGGCGCGCGACGCCGGCGCCGAGGTGCTGATCACCAAGGACAAGGCCTTGCTCAAGCTGGGACGCAAGACCGCGCGCGAAGGCCTGTTCCGGATCATGCTGCCGGAGGCCTGGATCAAGGCCAGGGACGCCGCCAGCGCGCGTCTGGATGCGGCGCTAGAATAAGCGACCGTTCTTTCGCTTCCGGCACCATGACCACTCCCGCTCTCGTCTCCCGCCTGCCGCTGGTCGGCACCACCATCTTCACCCGGATGTCCGCGCTCGCCGCGCAGCACCAGGCCGTCAACCTCGGCCAGGGCTTCCCCGACTTCGACTGCGACCCGCGCCTGGTCGGGCAGGTGAACGAGGCGATGCGCGCCGGCCATAACCAGTATCCCTTCATGAGCGGCGTGCCGGCCCTGCGCGACGCCATCGCGGCCAAGATCGCCGCCCTGTACGGCCGCCGCTACGACAGCACCCGGGAAATCACCGTCACCGCCGGCGCCACCCAGGGCCTGATGACCGCGATCCTGTGCAGCGTGCATCCGGGCGACGAAGTGATCGTCATCGAGCCGGCCTACGACAGCTATGCGCCCTCGATCGCCCTGGCGGGCGGCGTGGTGGTGGCGGTCGCCATGCAGGTCGGTGAGCAGGGCTACAGCGTGCCGTGGGAGCGCGTGGCCGCCGCGGTCACGCCGCGCACCCGCATGATTGTCATCAACACGCCGCACAACCCGACCGGCAGCATCCTGCGCCAGGCCGACCTGGACGCGCTGGCCGCCATTGTCGACGGCACCGGCATCCTGATCCTCTCCGACGAAGTCTACGAGCACATGGTCTACGACGGCCAGCCGCACGCCTCGGTGGCGCGCCACCCGGTGCTGGCCGAACGCGCCTTCGTGGTGTCGAGCTTCGGCAAGACCTACCACGTGACCGGCTGGAAGGTCGGCTACGTGGCCGCGCCGGCGGCATTGACGGCGGAGTTCCGCAAGGTCCACCAGTACAACGTCTTCACCGTCAACACGCCGATGCAGCACGGGATCGCGGCCTATATGCGCGACCCCGCGCCCTACCTGGAGCTGCCCGCCTTCTACCAGAAGAAGCGCGACCTGTTCCGCGCGGGCCTGGCCGGCACCCGTTTCACCCTGCTGCCGGCGGACGGCACCTACTTCCAGTGCGTGCGCTACGAAGCCATCTCGGACTTGCCGGAGGCGGAATTCGCGACCTGGCTGACCGCCGAAGCCAAGGTCGCGGCGATCCCCGTCTCCGCCTTCTACGGCCAGCCGACCGAATCCGGCATCGTCCGCTTCTGCTTCGCCAAGCAGGACGAGACCCTGCGCCAGGCGCTGGAGCGCCTGGCGCGCCTCTAGCCTTCTCAGGCGGCCTGCGCGAAGTCGGTCGACAGCGCCAGGGCCGACCAGGTGCGCAGCTCGCGCTCCACCGCCTGGTGCTTGGCGCGCACCCGCTCCACGCTGTCGCTGCCCAGCTGCAGGCGCAGCGGCGGCTGGGGCGCATCGGCCAGCACCAGGATCGCGCTGGCCAGCTTGTGCGGGTCGCCGGGTTGCTGGTGATTGGCGCCGGCGGCGAAGTCGCGCATCGCGCCCACGGTCTCCGCATAGTCCTCGATGCGGGTGGCGGTCGCGGACAGCGAGCTCGCATCCAGGAAGTCGGTGCGGAAGAAGCCCGGTTCGACCACGGTCACGTGCACCCCGAGCGGCCGCAGTTCCAGCGCCATCGCTTCCGAAATGCCCTCCACCGCGAACTTGGTCGAGCCGTAGACGCCCCAGCCGTAGTAGGCCGAATAGCCGCCCAGCGAGGAGAAGTTGATGACGTGGCCGCTGCGCTGGCGCCGCATCACCGGCAGCACGGCCCGGCTGACATTGAGGGCGCCGAAGACATTCGTTTCGTAGATGCGGCGCACCTCGTCGGCCGAGGATTCCTCGACCGCGCCCAGCAGGCCGTAGCCGGCGTTATTGACCAGCACATCGATGCGGCCGAAGCGCGCCAGGGCCTGCTCCGCCGCCAGGACGGCGGCCTGCTCGTCGGTGACGTCCAGGGCCACGGCCAGCAGCCGCTCGTGCGCGCCGACGGCGTCGACGACCGCCTGCGGCTGGCGCGCGGTGGCGACGACATTGTCGCCGGCGTCCAGGGCCGCCTTGGCGATGAGCAAACCAAAACCGCGGGAGGCGCCAGTGATGAACCAGGTTTTCATGATCGTTTCCTTTCAGAGGGGTGGTTGGTGAAAGGAAGTCTAGGCCTCGCCGACCTGTTACACTAGATAGCGTAAAGCTGTTTGATTTTCACTCCTTGGTTGTAAATCACATGGACAAGGCCCGGGTCATTTCCCTCTTCATCGGCGTGGTGCGCGCCGGCAGCTTCAGCCAGGCGGCGGCGGCCCAGGGCCTGTCCGCGCAGGCGGTCAGCAAGGCGATCCGCCAGCTCGAGGATCATGTGGGCGTGCGCCTGTTCCACCGCACGACGCGCAGCCTGGCGCTCACCGACGAGGGCCAGCGGCTCTATGAGCTGTCGCATCCGGGCCTGCGCCTGCTGGACGAGGCGCTCGAACAGGTGAAAGGCAGCCGCGACGAGGTCGACGGCCTGATCCGCATCGCCGCCCCGACCTCGCTCGGCACCCACCTGCTGGCCCCGATCCTGCGCAGCTTCCAGGAACGCCACCCGCGCGCGAGTTTCGACCTGCACCTGGCCGACCAGTTCACCGACCTGGTGGCCTCGAAGATCGATGTGGGCTTCCGGGCGGGGAATCCGCCGGAACGCAACCTGGTGGCGCGCCGGGTGGGCGCCATCGTGCTGAAGGTCTGCGCCTCGCCGGGCTACCTGGAGCGCCACGGGGCGCCGGCCGGGATGGAGGACTTGCTGCGCCACCGCTGCACCGGCTACCGCCAGGCCAACAGCGGCCGCCTGGTGCCCTGGGAATTGCAGGGGGATGGGGGCACGGTCTACCTGGACCTGCCCTGCGTGGCCAGCTTCAACACGACCGAGGCCGAAGTGGCGGCGGTGCGCGAAGGCATGGGCATCGGCCAGCTGGCGGGCTACCTGGTCGACGAGGACCTGGCGCAAGGGAAGCTGGTGCACCTGCTGCCCCAGCTCGACACCGGCAATGCCGGCATCTATATGTACTATCCGCAGCGCACCCACATGCCGTCGCGGGTCAGGCACTTCATCGACCACGCCTACGCCGCCGCGCGCCAAAGGCTCAGCGGGGAGCCGGCTGCCTGAGCTTGCGCTCGACGAAGGCCTGGAGTTCCGGCGACAGCGTGCCGCTCGCCAGCGCCTTCTGGAAGGCGCCCGTGGCGTCCACATGATGTTTCTCGGCCTGCAGCGAAATCCCCAGGCCCATCCACCACACGCCGTTGTTCGGCCCCGTGCGCAGCGCGGCCTGGTAGTGCTCGACCGCCTCGCGGTGGCGCTGTTCGCGCTGCAGGGCGCCGGCCAGGAAGGCATGGTATTCGCCGTTGCC
Source organism: uncultured Massilia sp. (assembly GCA_966210615.1). GTDB lineage: Bacteria > Pseudomonadota > Gammaproteobacteria > Burkholderiales > Burkholderiaceae_D > Telluria. Next base: position 11,523 of record CBIHLT010000065.1, on the reverse strand, counting down.
CGCCGCGTAGGGCAAGGTACGCAGCAGGGTGTCGACCCCAGGGCTGCCGCGCTCCAGCTGCAGGCGCGCCATCAGCATCGCCATCGCCGGCTGGCGCGGATCGAGCGCCAGCGCTGCGCCGAGCTGGCGCATCGCTTCGTCGGGACGCCCGGCTTCGATCAGCAGGCTGACCAGCGTCTGGCGCGAGGCTTCGTGGCGCGGCTCGGCCTTGAGCGCGGCCTGCAGGCTGGCGATCGCTTCCGTCACCCGGCCATCCTCGAGGCTGGCCAGCGCGCGCCGGTAGGCGTTCTCGGCGCGCTGGGCCGCCGTGTCGACACGTCCGCTGCTCTTTACCGGTGCCACATCAGGAGCCACCGGCTTCACAACAGGCCTGGCTGCAGGCTTGTCCGCCCTCGCGGCAGGCTGCTTCGGCGCTGTCTTGACAGGCGCAGGCTCTTCTTCGGGCTGCGCTTCGGCAAGCGGCGCAGCGGCGGCATCCTGGCGCGGCGGCACGGGGAGTTCGAACGCCAGCGCCTGCGCCGGCTCGGCCGCCTTGGGCTGGATGGGAGCCGGCTTGGACGCCGCGGCCGCCACGGGCGCCGGCGCCGGCTGCTGGCCGAGCAGGCGCCAGCCGAGGAACCCGGCCGCGGCCACTGCCGCCGCCGCACCGGCCGCGATGGCCACGCGCTTCCACCGCAGGCCGCGCTCGGGCGGCAGCACCGGCCTGATATCGGAGGGCATGCCCGCCGCGCCCGGCTGGCCGGCGCGCGCGTCCAGGTCCTGCAGCATCTTGTTAATCAGGCTCATCGTGCGAACACCCATGCCAGGCCGGCGGCGGCCGCGAACGCCGCGGCGCCCGCCGCCAGCCAGGTCCAGATGGCGCGCCGCGCGCCGATCGTATCACGCGCGGCGGTGCTCACATGGCTGCCCGCCACCTGCTGCCTGCCCTGGCCGTAGCTGAGCATCATGGCCTTGTGCGCCATGATGTTGACCAGGCGCGGCACGCCGCCGCTGGCCTTGTACAGGCCGCGGATCGCCCCGCGCGTGAACAGGCGCGCGCCGCCGAAGCCGGCCACGCGCAGGCGGTGCGCCACGTAGTAGTCCAGGTCGTCGCGGCTGAGCGGGCCGAGGTGGTAATGGAAAGTGATGCGCTGGGCCAGCTGGCGGATCGATTCCAGCTCCAGCTTGCGGTTCAGTTCGGGCTGGCCGAACAGGACGATCTGCAGCAGCTTGCGCTTTTCGGTTTCCAGGTTGGTCAGCAGGCGCAAGGCTTCCAGGCTTTCGACCGGAATCGCCTGCGCCTCGTCCAGGCACAGCACCACGCGCTTGTCCTGGCCCGCCAGTTCGAGCAGGCGCCGGGCGATGGCCTTCAGCACCTGGTGCTGGCCGACGTCGCGCTCGAGCTCGACCTCCAGCTCGTCCGCCAGCGCCAGCATCAGGGTGCGCGGCTCCAGGTAGGGATTCGGGATATAGGCCGTCACGAAGCCTTCGCCCAGGGTGGCCATGAACTTGCGGCACAACAGGGTCTTGCCGGTGCCGACTTCGCCCGTGATCTTGATGAAGCCCTCGCCGCCGCGCGCCGCCACCAGCAGCGTATTCAGGGCTTCTTGCGAGCCCGGGCTGCCGAAGAAAAAGCTGGTGTCCGGGGTGATCCCGAAGGGCAGCTCGCGCAGGCCGAAGTGGGCTGCGTACATTACTTGCGCTCCCGCGTCCGCGGGTCCAGTTGCTCGATCCTGCGGCTGGCGTCCATCAGGTCCTGGCTCCAGTCGCTGGCGCCTTCGACGATGGTCGGCTTGATCAGCACCACCAGCTCGCGCTTCTGGTTGACGCGGTTCTTGTTGCGGAACAGCGCACCCAGCACCGGCAGCTTGTCGGCGCCCGGCAGCTGGTCGACATCGCCGGTCGAGGCCTGGCGCATCAGGCCGCCGATCGCGACCACCTGGCCGTTCTGGCCGCGCACGATGCTGTCCAGTTCCGAGGTGCTGGAGGCCGCCAGGGGCAGCCTGACCGTACCGGCCGTGCCGAGGTCGACATCCTTGTTCACCGTCGACACCTGGCTCACCGAGGGGTGGACGTGCAGCAGGATGTTGCCCTTGTCGTCGATCTGCGGGGTCACGTCCAGCACCACGCCCGAGAAGAAGGGCTGGACGGTCACGCTCGGGGTGACGGTGCTGCCGCTGTTGGTGGTGTTGATGGTGTTGGTGATCCCGGTGACGAAGAACTCGTCGGTGCCGATCTTGAGCACCGCCTTCTGGTTGTTCATCGCCGCCACGCGCGGGCTCGACAGCACGTGCACGTTGCCCTGCGATTCCAGGAAGGAGATCAGGGCCGCGAAGTTATTGGTCTGGAAGGCGAAGCCGAACAGCGAACCGGCCGCGGTGGCGGCGTTCGACAGCGAGAAGCCGGTGCTGGCGCTCAGGCCCTGGCCGTTGGCGATGATGGCCGGCTGGCCGCCGTCGCGCGGCAGGGGCGCCAGGTTGGCGCCCGGGCCGATCATGCCGCCCGACACGCGGTTCGGGTGCGAACTCTTGATCGAGGCGAAGGACGCCCAGTTGATGCCGCTCTGGAAGCGGTCGTTCAGCTCCACTTCGAGGATCTTGGCTTCCAGGATCACCTGGCGGTCGACCGCCAGCTGGGTGGCCTTCAGATAGGCATCGATGCTGCGCAGTTCGTCCGGCATGGCGCGGATCACGACCACGCCCGACTGCGGGCTGATCACCACGCTGCGGCCGCCCTCCTTCGAGCCGACGATGGCGTCCAGCGCAGCCTTGAGCTCGCCCCAGAAGTCGTTCTCGGAGACGGTGTTGATGTCGGTGCTGTCGATCTGGACCGCGTTGCCGCCATTCTGGCCGCCCTGGTTCTGGCCGCCCGTATTGTTCCCCGTGTTGCCCTGGTTCTGGCCGCCGTTGTTGCGGTTGACGCCGCCCGCGTCGGCCACCGAGGTCGAGTTGACGCGCAGGTTCGACATGCCGCGCCGCTTGGCGGTCAGGTAGTTCACCTGGAACATGCGGGTCTGCATGGTCAGCGGACGGATCGTGATGCGGGTGCCCTCGATCTTGTAGTCGTAGCCGTACATCTCGCGGATCGCCTCCAGGGTCTCGGCGATCGTCACGTCCTTCAGGTTGGCGCTGATGTTGCCGCCCACCTCGGGGTGAACCAGCATGTTGTAGCGGGTGCCGGCCACGATCGAGCGGAAGAACTGCTGCGCCGGCACGTTGTTGAAGGCCACGTTGAAGCGCTCTTCCAGGGCCGGGCGCGCCTTGGGCAGCTGGCTGGCGAGGCTGCTGACGGGAGGCAGCAGCGCATTGGCCACCGCGTCGTCCACCGGCGCCGGGGCCGCCTGCTGGGCGGCCTTGGCCTTGTCCAGCTCCTTGCCGATCGCGTCATAGGTGTCGTGCCGGCTCCCGGCCTGGCAGCCGGACAGCAGCAATGCAGCGCCGGCGGCGGCCGGGATCAGGAAGCGTGTGTTCATCGTGGTCCAGTTCTTCAAGCGTTCGTCAATGCACGGACGGGGTGATGCCGGCCACGGGGGCGGTCAGCGCGTCCAGGCGCAGCACCTGGCGTTCGCGGCCGCGCACCAGCTCGACCTCGGTCTGGGTCATGCGCGCCACGCGCGCGCCGCGGAAGCTGTCGCCCAGGCGCACGGTTTCGCCGTCGATCACGGCCACGTGGCGGCCGCCCGCGCGCGGCGAGATCAGCACCGATTGCAGGCGCGGCAGGCCCGCCTCCAGGCCGTCGGCGCGGCTGCTGTCCATCAGCGCCGGCGGGCGGGTCGGGTCGGCCAGCGACTGCGCGCCGGCCGGCAGGTGGGCGAGCGCCAGCGCCGCCAGGGTGCTCAGGATCAGGGGTTTCACGAGGGACTCCTTCACAGCTTCATCCATTTCCGGTCCAGGCTCAGGGTATGGAGCGTGAGCGTCAGGCGGGAGGCCGGATATTCCTCCACGTCGAGCTGTGCCCTGCCCCAGAACAGCCGGGTCGGCATCGCTTCGAGCGCGCTCATGTAATCGACCATGTCGAGATAATTGCCGCGCACGGTCACTTCGACCCCGTGCCGGTACAGCAGCTCGGCGGTGTTGGGGGCCGCGTCGCCGGCCGAAGCAGTGGCCGATACGGCGGCCGGGGCAGCCCTGTCGTTCGCAGTGGGCGCGCCCACGGCTTCCACCGGCAGCGTACGCATCGACACCAGCTTCAGGCGGCCGTTGGCGCGCAGGATGGTGTCCAGCAGCGGCGCCATGCGCTCGGGCGGCACCAGGCCGTGCTCCATCGCCAGCAGCGCGTCGCCCAGGGCCGCGGTTTCCTGCTGCACGGCTTCCAGCTTCGCGCGTGCCGGGGCGTCCGGGTCCACCTGGTAAGCCCGCACCTTGGCGGTGATCTCGTCGTCCAGGCCCATCATGTTGTTGCGCTGCTGGTTGATCTGCTCGCGCAGCAGGTCCTGGGCGCGGTAGACCGGGCCCAGGACCATGGTATGGCCGACGAACACGATCACGGCGGCGGCCGCGGCGAACATCAGGCCGCGCTCGCGCAGGGTCAGCGCATCGATGCGCGCGGCCAGTTCGGCCGCGCGCTGCTTCAGCTGGGCGCTCATTTGCGCACCTCCTCGGGCACCGACTGCAGGCTGAACTCGACATAGGGCGCCGGGCTCGTGCTCTGCTTGCCGTCGGCCGCGGTCGAGGTCAGCGGCGCGGCCTGGCCGATCTGCAGGCTGGTGAAGGACTTGCCGCGCATGAGCGGTTCCTGGGTCAGGCGGTTCAGGTAGCCCGGCAAGCTCGCCGGGTCCGTGGCGCGGCCCTTGATGCCGATGTCCTGGCCCGCGCCCGAGACGCTCACGCCGGTCAGCCACAGGCCCGGCACGCCCTGGCGCGCGAGCGCCTTGAAGTAGCCCGCATAGCCGCTGGTATCGCCCAGCTCGCCGCGCTCGATCACGCGCGAGATGTTGCGCAGCGCCGCCAGTTGGGTCTCGGCTTCCGCGATCCGGGCCTCGATCTCGCGGTTCTTCTGGCGCGGCGCGAAATCAAGGCTCACGCTGGCCAGGCGCGCCTGTTTCTGCTGCAGGCGCAAGGCGCCGCCTTTCGCTTCCTCTTGCAGGCGCGCGGTCTGCATCTTGCCGTAGCTGGCCAGCGCGCCGATGCCGGCCGCCAGCACCGCCAGCGAAACCGCCATGGTCGCCGCCGTCAGGACTTTCTTTTGCGGCTGGAAGGCCGGATTGAACAGGTTGATCTGCTGGCTCATGCCGCTTCCTCCGTGCGCAGGGCGGCGCCCAGCGCCAGGAAGAAGCGTTGCTGCATGGCCGCGTCCACCAGCTCGGGCGTGCGGCTCAGGTCGAGCACCCTGGCCAGGTCGAGGGATTCGACCGGGGTGTACAGGTTGCTCGACAGGTATTCGTCCAGGCCGGTCACGCCGGAGGGGCCGAGCACCAGCTTGGCGATGCTGATGAAGGAATACTGGCGCTCGAAGTTGTCGAGCGAGCGCTGGAGTTCCAGGGTAATGCGGTCGAAGCTGGCGTGCTTGCGCTCGTGGTCGGTCTCGAGCAGCTGCTCGAGGCTGACATCGAAGCGGCGCGACAGGTAGAGCTCGCCGCGGTAGGACACCGTCAGCAGGCCGCCCTCGGCGCTGAAGGACAGCATGGCCACGCCGCGGCCTTCCGGCTCCAGGAGCGCCGAGATATTACGCTGGGCCATCTCCGGGATATCGATGACGCTCAGTTCCACCTTGGCGTCCAGGAACAACTGCTGGCGCGGCTTGATCACGGTGTTGCGGGCCGCGATCACGAAGATGGTCTGCTGGGCGCGCATCTGGGCGCCGGCGTCGACCGGGATGTCGAGCACGTCGATGGTCGCCTCGGCGGCCGGGAAATCGAGAATGTCCTTCAGGCGCCAGCGCACCGCGGTCTTGATCTCCTCGCGCGGCACGTTCGGCGCTTCGATGTTGATCACCTGGTAGTCGCCGCCGGCCAGCAGGGTGGCGCAGCGGTAGGCGTTGGCGTGGCCCTCGCGCGCGGCCTTCTCCAGCACTTCCACGCCCGGCTGGCCGGGCAGGAAATGCGCAAAGCGCACGAAGGGCTTCGCATCGGCGACGCGCTTGATGCTGGCAGCCGCCACGCCGTCCGGTTGGACGGCGATGGTCAGCCAGCCATCTTTCTTCTTTGCTCTTTTAAAAAAACGCATGCAAGCGGACAGTGATCGCGAAAAATAATTCGGTTCGGCAAAAGCTTGATTATATTCAAGCTGTGCCGGAATCGATCACAAAAACTTACTGCCCCTCACAAAACAATGGGGTTTTAGGCCGCTTTACGACGCTTCCGTTGTCAATACATCTCGCGGACGTAAATTACAGGGCTTTTGAATTGCCCGAATGTCACGCGGCCGAGGGTGCTGGGTAACCATTGATAGCCGTCGATGCGGATGTCGACATTCCCGCTGGCACTGGCCGGAACGGCCCCGAGCCACAGGACACCCTTGCCGTCGTCGATCTTCGGCAGGTCGACGCCGCTCGTGGCGCCGGTGTCGGCCAGGCGCACAACGCCGGTGTCGCAGGCGCCCCCGTCGACGCCGCCGGCGCGCAGGCTGCGGGTGCAGCCCGAGAACAGGACCGTGCCCTTGGGCGGATGCGCTTCGTCGACCGCGCCATGCGGCTCCCAGGCCTGGCCGCTCCAGTACTGCACACGCAGGGGCACCGGTGTCCTGACCAGCGGGCTGCCAAGGGTATTCACCAGCATCAGGCGGCCATTCACGATCATCATGCCGCCCTCGACCGAATCCTTGTCGCGGTCTGAAGTGATGGTCAGCGCCTTGCTGCCCGCCGCCAGCGCCCGCTGCTCCGGAATGCTGGCGCGCAGGTAAATGGCCGTCGGGGCGGTCCAGCCGCTGGTGCGCCGCTCGGTGGCATTGTAGGGCACGCCCAGCTGGAAGTTGACGTCGTGGGAAGTCTGCTTCTTGTCCGCCGTCGTGTCGCGCAAGACATCCAGCCTGGTGTCGGCCCCGGGGGCGACCACCGCGATGAAGCTGACCTCGGGGACCAGCGCACCGGTGAAGCGCTGCAGTTCTCCGTTGCGGCCGAAAGCGCGGACGATGGCCCGGAACGGCTGCGACGAATAAGCGGCGCGCGCAAGCGCCGGCGAGACGGACGCGCAGGCCATGCGCTTGAGGCAGTCGAAGCCCAGCTCGGTTTCGGTGCTGAAATAGGCCGGGTAGAAGCGGCCGACCGTGGTGTACGTGAGTTCCTGCAGGTGGTTCTGCGAATCCAGGTAGCCGGTCAGCCTGGGCGTCAGGCTGGTGGGGCCCGCCTCGTTCCACACGAAGTTCGCGGCGACGCTGCCGGAGCCGGACCCGGTCCAGGGCCCCTGGGCCTGCAGCAAGGCTTGCTCGGTGTCGTTGCCGGCCACGTTGATCCGCAGGGTTTGCGCCAGGGTGTAAGGCGCCGATTCGCGCCCGAAGTTCGGCAGCGCCGCCCCGCCCGCGCCATAGGCCGTGACGGTGATCCTGAACGGCTCGCCCGCCTCGGCGAAGCCCGCGCCCGCCAGCGTGGTGGTGCCGGGGTTGGCAACTTCGCCGTCCACGCGGACGTAGCTCGCCTTGATGCTCACCGGCTTGGAAAGGAAGGTGGCCTGCCCCGCCTGCCCATTCGCATCCAGCAGGCGCAAGGTGACGATGCCGAGATCGCGGTAGGAAAACGATGCCTTCACCGAAGGGGCATTCGCCGCGAAGACCAGGTCGACAGTCTTGCCTTTCTCCTTCGCGAACACGGCCTTGTTGTCCAGGCAGGGCGCAAGCGCGGCGCCGGCGTAGCTCGCCGACACCCCGGCGGCGGACGCCGGATTGTTGCACTCGAGTGCGAACGTCAGCGGAACGGTGCTCGACGCCGTCGCGCTGAACGGCGTGGCGACCCCGTCTGCTGCCCGGGTCACATGGATGTCGCGGCTCTCGGCCGCGGGCACCGGCCCGGCGAATGGCGTGCAGGCGGCGGATGCGCCGATCTTCTCGCCCGCCTTGCAGGCGCCGACGGTGAAGACATACGGCCCGTTGGCGGCCTGCCCTCCTCCGGTATCGCCCTCGACGGTCGATGTGTTGTTGCCGGGCTCCCCGTCGGCGGTGCCGGACACTTCGGCCGTGTTGCTGATCTTGCCGGCAGCCGTGATCCGGGCCGTGATGTCGACGCTCGCCGAGGAGCCGGCCGGCAGCGGCTTGCCGTAGCTGCAGGCGACAGTCTTGTCGGCGAGCGAACAAGTCCAGCCCGTGCCCGAGGCCGACACATAGGCCAGTGCGTCGGGCAGGGTGTCCGTGACCTTCACCTGGCTGTCGGCCCGCGTGCCATGGTTGGTCACGGTCAGCGTGTACTTGATCTCGTTGCCGACCTTGTATTCACCGGACTGGGTCTTGAGGATGCTCAGGTCCGATGGCTGGGACGGCAGCGCCGCGATCGCGGTGCTGAGCAGCACACGGTCGGAGGCGGTCGTGAACACCGCGTTGGCCTGGTCGGCCGCCGATGGCAGGGTGGCCAGGTCGAAGTAATCGAAGTCGATCCCGGGCGAATTCTCGTCCAGGTTGATCCGGCTCCTGGAATTGAACGCGTTGTCGCTCTGGGCGTAGGGCGCGAACTGCATCGTCTGCTGCGCGAAGCTGACCGAGTCGCCCTTCTGCTGGCCGGTCTTGTCGCCTTCCCAGACGATATAGCCGAACCGGCCCGCGGCGCCGGTGGTGGCGCGCGGCGCGTAGTCGGGCATGCGCACGGTCACGCTGCTGTTCTTCATCGCCTCGAGGCCTTCGTACAGGTTCACCGTGCGGTACTTTTCCGAGGCATGGGAATACACCACCACCAGCGAGAAGCCGGCCAGCACGGTGCTGTCCTTGCCCTTGCCGGGGCAGTAGGTCGCACTCGTCGACACGCCCAGGCCGCCGAAGCTGAAGGCGGTTTTCCCCTGCACCTTGTCGGTCACGTCCGCCGCCGCCACGAAATAGCTCAGGCCGTCGATCGTCGACGTGAACTGGCGCGCCGGCATGGCGCTGACTGTTTCCTGGTTGAGCGACACCTCGGGGTCGACCGGCCCCGAACCCGCCCAGTACAGGGTCGCCGACACCACGCTGGCCTTGTCCGGCAGCCGGATGCCGGCCTCCGCGCTCGAGCTCAGCTCGCACACCTTGTTGCCGTTGGACTTGGCCAGCAGGCTGGCCTGGGTTCCCACGAAATTGATGGTGCCTTCAAACGACTTGGCCAGCGCCAGCGGCGCCGCCGCGGCCGGGGCGGCCCAAGCGGCCCAGGCAGCAGCCAGGATGCCCGCCCACAGGGCGGCGCGCGGGAAGTTCAGCAGCATACTCATATTTCTACCTCCAGCCTGCGTTGTACGTAGTCGGCACTGGTGCTGGCCTGCTCGCCGCATGCTCCCTGCACCGGCTGGTTGCAGGCCACGGCGCTGATGCGCCAGCGCCGGGTCGACTCCACCGGCACCCCGTCCTCGTCCGGCAGGCCCTCGATGGACTGGCATTTCACCGTGACGCGGAAGCTGGTCAGGACGCTGGTGTCCGGGAAACCGAAGGAGGTGCCGGCGGCGCAGCGCTCGTGGCGCAGCTGTTCGTAGAGGCCCCACTCGATCCCCGCGCGCGCCGCCTGGTAGGCCTTGGCCCCTTCCTGGTCCAGGCTCGAACTGGCCTGCTGCGCATTGAACAGGGTGACGGCGGCCACGCCCAGCCCGGCCAGCACGACCAGCAGGAAGATCGCGGTGACCAGGCCGGCTCCGGCCTCGTGCATGCGGATACGTATCGGCTTCATCATGGCGTGTTGTCCACGTGGACCTGGTTAACCAGGCGCACCTGGGTGTTCCTGTCCTTGGGCAGGTGCAAAACCAGGTTGAGGATCACCAGCGCGCTGCGGCGGGTCACATCGCTGCCGTAGCGGAACACGCCTTCGCAGTCGCTCACGTGGGACGCGATCACGGCGCGCTGCGGCGTCCCCTGGGGCGGCAGGTTCTGGTTCTCGTCGATCGGATAGCCCCAGTAGCGCACCAGCTCCGCGCTGCCGTCGCGCCCCGCTTCGCAGGCATAGGTAATGGGACCGGTCACCACCTGGAAGCGATTGCTGGGCGAGCGCATGGGCGTGGACTGGAGCGCGAAGGCATTGTTGGCCATGGTGACCACCGGATGGTTCGCCGTGGCGTGGCTGACCTCCCTGACCTGCACGATGTTGTTGTCGGGCGCCCCCGCGCGGTAGCGGTAGGCGTCGGAGGGAATCGCCCCGCCGCCCAGGTTGTAGACGACGATGTAGTCGCCGGGCTCGATCGGACCCATGGTGCCGCCGACCACGGTAAAGCTGGTCTCGGCCGCGTTCTCGAAATTCAGGACCGGCATCCCGGCCACGTCGTCGTCCAGGGTCAGGTAGCGTCCGCCCGTCTTGGTCAGCAGGAATTCGACCGCGTCGCCGCGGTCGCTCACGCGCACGCTGTTGGGCAGGGCCAGGCGCAGGTCGCGCGCGATGCGGCGCAGCGCCAGGTCGGCCTCGTCGGTGGCGGCGGCGCGCGCCGCGCTGTCGGCATACCCCTGGATCGGGGCGCGGATGAAGACGGCCACGATGGCCCCGATCACGCCGATGATAACGATGACGAGGATGGCCTCGACCAGGGTGAAGCCGCGCGCGCGGCGGTGCGGAATCGCCTGATGCATGGAAGTCATAGGAAGCCGGGCGCGTAGCGCGTACGGTAGCCATCGAGCACGACGGAGTCCTTGTCGTAGCGCACTTCGACCCGGATGCGGAACACGTCCGAGTCGGCCGCGGCCGGGTTGGGCACGGCGATGCCGCCGATCGATTCGGGCGTCACCGTCACGGTCGCGCTGTAGCCTGCGACGTTCATCGCCGCGCCGTTGGCGTCGACCAGCACGCCGCCGGCGTTATTGAAGCTGCTCTCGGCCTTGCCGGCTGCGCTGACATAGTCGTTGATGTTGTCGTGGGGCCGCAGGCCGTCTTCCTCCGCGCCCCAGTTCTCCGGCAGCTTGCAGTCGGCGCTGCCCTGGACGCTGTCGTCGCCGGCGTTGCTCGATGCCGGGTCGCACCAGGTGAACTTGGCCAGCTGGACTTCCTCCAGCAAGCCTTCGGCGATCATCAGGGCCTGCTTGCGCCGCAAGGGGTCGGCGCTGCCCTTGGTGGTCAGGTTCATCACCCCGATGACGGCGGCCAGCGCGATACCGACGATCATGATAAACATGATCATCTCGATCAGGGTGAGGCCCGACTGGCCCCGGGCCGGCCGCCGCGCCTTACCGGACATAGCCGGTCTCCCGGGTCACCGACACGGTGCGCGTTTCACCCGCGCTGCCGATGGTCAGGGTCAGCCCGCCGAAGTCCTTGCCGCCCACCGGGCGCCCGAGGGCGTCGAAGCTGAATTCGATCATGGGCTCGGACAAGGCGAGCTGCACGCCCTCGGGCCGGCCGATGCAGAACCAGCCGGGCGCCTGGCACTGGGCCTCGGTGGCGCCGCCGCCGATCTGGCCGCCCGGCGCGGGCACGCGCTGGGTGGGGTCGCAGTTGCCTTGGGGGGAGTTGCGCGGCGAGCTGTAGCAC
>CBIHLT010000064.1:0-21783 GCA_966210615.1 uncultured Massilia sp. | reverse complement strand
GTCGCTGGTGCCTTCGTAGATCTGGCACACGCGCACGTCGCGGTAGATGCGCTCGACCGGGAAGTCCGCCACGTAGCCGTAGCCGCCGAACACCTGCATCGCATCCGACACCACGCGCTCGGCCATCTCGGAAGCGAACAGCTTGGCCATCGCGGCTTCCTTCAGGCAAGGCAGGCCCGCGTCCTTCATCGAGGCGGCGTGCAGGATCAGCTGGCGCGCGGCCTCGATCTTCATCGCCATCTCGGCCAGGCGGAACTGCACCGACTGGTGCTCGAAGATCGGCTTGCCGAAGCTCTCGCGCTCCTTCGCATACGCCAGCGCCGCTTCATATGCCGCGCGCGCCATGCCGACCGACTGCGAGGCGATGCCGATGCGGCCGCCCTCCAGGCCGGACAGGGCGATCTTGTAGCCCATGCCTTCCTCGCCGATCAGGTTTTCAGCCGGAACACGGCAGTTCTCGAACACGATCTGCGCCGTGTCCGAGGAATGCTGGCCCATCTTGTGCTCGATGCCGGCCACGGTGTAGCCCGGGGTATTGGTCGGCACCCAGAAGGCGCTGATGCCCTTCTTGCCGGCTGCCTTATCGGTGACCGCCATGACGATCGCCACATCGCCGTGCTTGCCGCTGGTGATGAACTGCTTGGTGCCGTTGATGACGTACTCGTTGCCGTCGCGGACCGCGGTGGTGCGCAGCGCGGCCGCGTCGCTGCCGGTGTGCGGCTCGGTCAGCGCGAAGGCTCCCAGCATCTCGCCCTGCGCCAGCGGGCGCAGGAAGCGTGCTTTTTGCTCTTCGTTCGCATACATCATGGCGATGCTGCAAACCGGGCAGTTGTTCACCGAGATGATGGTCGAGGTGCCGCCGTCGCCGGCCGCGATTTCTTCCAGCACCAGCGCCAGCGCCACGTAGTCCAGGCCGGCGCCGCCGTACTGTTCCGGCACCGCCACGCCGAAGGCGCCCAGCTGGGCCAGTTCCTTCAGTTCGTCCTTGGGGAAGTAATGCTCGCGGTCCCAGCGGGCGGCGTTGGGGGCCAGGCGCTCCTGCGCATAGCTGCGCAGGGCGTCGCGGATCATCTGGTGTTCTTCGTTCAGAATCATGGTGTCTCGTTCGTTGTGATGGCGTTGTTATGTGACTACCACGGAATCGGAGTCCCGTCGTGGTCCAGGAAGGCGCCGTTGGAAGCGGCGTCCACCTTGGCCAGCGTGGCGCGCAGGTCGCGCACGCTTTCCTCGGGGGTGAGCGGGGCGCCTTCGCCGCCCATGTCGGTCTGCACCCAGCCCGGGTGGAAGGACAGGCAGGTCACGCCCTGCGGTCCCCAGGTGATGGCCGCGTCGGCCAGCACGGAATTGAGCGCGGCCTTGCTGGCGCGGTAGAGCGTGCCTTCGGTGCTGTGGCGCGCGCCGATCGAGCCCATCTTCGAGGACAGCACGGCCAGCTTGCCCCGGGCGGCGCTCAGCAGCGGCGCCACGATCGGGATCAGGCGCATCGCCGCCAGCACGTTGGTGTGCATGACGCTGTCGAATTCCTGCTGGGTCGGAAAGCCCGAATGGACCGGGCCGTAGACGCCGGCCACCAGCCAGGCGGTATCGAGCTTCTCGTCGTCGAGCCGCCAGCCGAGGGCGGCAATGGAATCGGCATTGGTGACGTCGAGCGGGTGGGCTTCGGCGCCCAGCCGCACGAGCGCGTCGCAGTCTTCCTGCTTGCGGGCGGTGGCGATCACGCGCCAGCCGTCCTGCTTGTACTGGCGCACCATCTCGCGGCCGATGCCGCGCGAGGCGCCGAGGATCAATACGGTGGGCATGGAAGACCCCCTGAATAAAGCGATCGTTGTTTGAAGATGCCGGCGGCAGCGCCGCCGGCATCGCCCATTACACCAGCTCGACCGCCATCGCGGTCGCTTCGCCGCCGCCGATGCACAGCGAAGCCACGCCGCGCTTGCCGCCGGTGCGCTTCAGCGCGCCCAGCAGGGTGACGATGATGCGCGCGCCCGAGGCGCCGATCGGGTGGCCCAGGGCGCAGGCGCCGCCGTGGATGTTGACCTTGCTGTGCGGGATGTCGAGGTCGCGCATGGCGGCCATCGGCACCGCGGCGAAGGCTTCGTTGATCTCGAACAGGTCAACGTCGCTCGCCTTCCAGCCGGTCTTCTTGAACAGCTTCTGCATCGCGCCGATCGGGGCGGTGGTGAACAGGTTCGGTTCCTGGGCGTGGGTGGCGTGGCCGATCACGCGGGCGATCGGGGTCAGGCCCAGTTCCTTGGCCTTCGATTCGCGCATCATCACCAGGGCCGCGGCGCCGTCGTTGATCGACGAGGACGAAGCGGCGGTCACGGTGCCGTCCTTCTTGAAAGCGGGTTTCAGCGACGGGATCTTGTCGACCTTGGCCTTCATCGGGCCTTCATCCTTTTCGATCACCAGCTCGCCGGTGCGGGTGGCGACGGAGACCGGCGCCACTTCCCAGGCGAACCAGCCTTCGTTGTTGGCGGCTTGCGCGCGCTTGACCGATTCGATCGCGAAGTTGTCCTGCTCTTCGCGGGTGAACTGGTAGGTGGCCACGCACTCTTCGGCGAAGGTGCCCATCGAACGGCCTTCGCCGGTCTTCTCGTTGCGCGAGTAGGCGTCTTCCAGGCCGTCGAGCATCATGTGGTCGAACATCGGCGCATGGCCGATGCGGTAGCCGCCGCGCGCCTTCGGGATCAGGTAGGGGGCGTTGGTCATCGATTCCATGCCGCCCGCGACGACGATGTCGGCGCTGCCGGCAACCAGCTGGTCATGGGCGAAGATCGCGGCCTGCATGGCCGAGCCGCACATCTTGGACAGGGTCACGGCGCCGGTCGACATTGGCAGGCCGCCTTTGATCAGGGCCTGGCGCGCCGGGGCCTGGCCCTGGCCCGCCATCAGGCAGTTGCCGAAATAGACGTGTTCCACGGCGCCAGGGGCCACGCCGGCGCGCTCCACCGCGGCCTTGATCGCCACCGCGCCGAGGTCGCTCGCCGTTTTCGAGGAAAAATCGCCCTGGAAGGCGCCCATCGGGGTACGGGCGGCGCCAACGATAACGACTGGATCATTCATTGTGTAGGTTCTCCAAATAGGGTGGCGCAGGCGCCACGGTGGGGGTTGCTTGGTGACAGAAACGGATCTGCTGCGGGTAAGGGAACACGTCGTCGACGACGCCTTCCAGGATGCGGTCCTTGTGGGATTGCCAATAGTCGCGGGTCAAAAGATCCGCGTGATGTTGCATGAAATGGTGGCGAATGGCCGGATTTCCAAGGAGGAAGCGGCCAAACTGTTCCGGAAACACGTCGTGCCTGCCGATCGGGTACCAGGGTTCCGAGGCCATCTCGTCCTCTTCGTTGCGCGCGGCCGGGATGTCGCGGAAATTGCAGTCGGTGAGGTACTCGATCTCGTCGTAGTCGTAGAACACCACCCGGCCGTGACGGGTGACGCCGAAGTTCTTGTACAGCATGTCGCCCGGGAAGATGTTCGCGGCGACCAGGTCCTTGATGGCATTGCCGTATTCGACGATACCGTGTTCGACCAGTTCCGGCTTGCCCTGCTCCTGGGCCTCGGACAGGAAGATATTCAGCGGCACCATGCGGCGCTCGATGTAGAGGTGGCGGATGACGATGCATTCGCCCTCGATCTCGACCAGCGAGGGCGCGTACTTCTGCAGTTCGCCGATGAGCTCTTCGGAAAAGCGCGCCAGCGGGAAGGCCACGTTCGAGTATTCGAGGGTGTCGGCCATGCGGCCCACGCGGTCGTGGTACTTCACCAGCAGGTATTTTTCCTTGACCTGGGCGCGCGTGGTCTCCTTCGGCGGCGGATAGAAGTCCTTGATCACCTTGAACACATAGGGGAAGGACGGCAGCTCGAACACCAGCATCACCAGGCCGCGGATGCCGGGGGCGATGCGGAAATAGTCCGAGCTGTGCTTCAGGTGCTGCAGGAAGTCGCGGTAGAACAGGGCTTTGCCCTGCTTTTGCAGGCCGAGGATGGTGTAGATCTCGCTCCTGGCCTTGCGGGGCATGCAGGCGCGCAGGAAGGTCACGTAGGCGGATGGCACTTCCATGTCCACCAAAAAATAGGCGCGCGTGAACGAGAACAGGATGACGATCTGTTCCTGGTCGGTCAGCACGGTGTCCAGCACCAGCTGTCCCTTGCGGTTGTGCAGCACCGGGATCACGAAGGGGTACTCGCGCGCGCCGTTGATGGCGCGGCCGACGATATAGGCGCCCTTGTTGCGGAAGAACAGGCTGGAGAGCACCTGGAACTGCTGGTTCGGTTCGCGCTTGCCGAGGCAAAAGGCGGCGTTCATGCGCTCTTCGACCAGCCGGATGTCGCGGTCGAGGTCGGCGAAAGGGACGTCGAGCTGGAAATTGGTGACGATGCGCCTGAGCGCGAAACGCGGGCCGTCCGCCGCCGGATAGTAGACGCGGTAGGTGGGCTGCGGCTCTTCGGTGTCGATGTACTCGGTCGAGACCACCGGGCGCACGAAGATGTAATCGTTGTGGTAGTAGGTGCGGTGCAGGATCTGGCAGCTGACCGAGTTGAAGAAGGTCTCGGCCAGTTCCGGCTGCTTGTGGCCGGCGAGCAGGCCGATGTAGTGCAGCTTGATCTCGCGCCAGACGCGGTCGGTCAGGTCTTCGGGGGCGTAGTCGTCCTCGAGGGCGTGCACGCATTCCTGCACGCGCTGGTCGTAGAAACCGATGCGCTCGCGCGCGGCTTGCTGGGCGGTTTTCCAGTCGGCTTTTTCAAACAGGCGCTTGGCCTGCTGGCTGGCCTGGCGGAACAGGCGGTAGTGCTTGTCGAAGCCGTCCAGGATGCTGCGCGCGATGTCGAATGCGATCTGGGAAGACAGCAGTTTAGGAAACGCAACTTGTGTCATCGTTCGTCTCGCGCGTCGGTCCGGGAAGGAGCGGACATTGTAGGGCAACCGGTCGTTGGCCGCTGTAGACCACCGTCACCCCCGCGAAGGCGGGGGCCCAGGTTCCGGTGCGTACCAATAGGGTCGAACGCTAGTGGTCTGCGTAAAACCTGGGTCCCCGCCTGCGCGGGGATGACGTTTACCTGTACTGGCCTCAAGGACGTCGGCAGCCCTCACAACATTACATCGTCTCGCCAAACAGCTCACGCCCGATCAGCATGCGGCGGATTTCGCTGGTGCCCGCGCCGATCTCGTACAGCTTGGCGTCGCGCCACAGGCGGCCGACCGGGTATTCGTTGATGTAGCCGTTGCCGCCCAGGGTCTGGATCGCTTCACCGGCCATCCAGGTTGCCTTCTCGGCGCTGTACAGGATCGCGCCGGCGGCGTCCTTGCGCAGGGCGCGCACCGCCGCTGCGTTGTCGGCGCGGTCGCAGGCCTGGCCCACGGCATACACATAGGCGCGGCACGCCATCATGGTCGAATACATGTCGGCGATCTTGCCCTGCATGAGCTGGAACTCGCCGATCGCCTGGCCGAACTGCTTGCGCTCGTGGATATAAGGCACCACCACGTCCATGCAGGCCGACATGATGCCCAGCGGACCGCCCGACAGCACGGTGCGCTCGAAGTCCAGGCCCGACATCAGCACGTTCACGCCCTTGCCCACGCCGCCCAGCACGTTCTCGACCGGCACTTCGCAGTCCTGGAACACCAGCTCGCCGGTGTGCGAGCCGCGCATGCCCAGCTTGTCCAGCTTCTGGGCGATCGAGAAGCCCTTGAAGCCCTTTTCGATCAGGAAGGCGGTCATGCCGCGCGGGCCGGCCTCCAGGTCGGTCTTGGCGTAGACCACCAGGGTGTCGGCGTCCGGGCCGTTGGTGATCCACATCTTGGTGCCGTTCAGGACGTAGCGGTCGCCCTTGAGCTCGGCCTTGAGCTTCATGCTGACCACGTCGGAGCCGGCGTTCGGCTCCGACATGGCGAGCGCGCCCACGTGCTCGCCCGAGATCAGCTTGGGCAGGTACTTGCGCTTCTGCTCTTCGTTGCCGTTGCGCTTGATCTGGTTGACGCACAGGTTCGAGTGGGCGCCGTAGGACAGGCCGACCGAGGCCGAGGCGCGCGAGATCTCTTCCATGGCGACGATGTGCGCCAGGTAGCCCATGTTGGCGCCGCCGTACTCTTCGCCGACGGTGATGCCCAGCAGGCCCAGCTCGCCCATCTTCTTCCACAGGTCCATCGGGAACTGGTCGGTATGATCGATCTCGGCGGCGCGCGGCGCGATTTCGGCCGCGGCGAACTGTTGGACTGCTTCGCGCAGCGCGGCGATGTCTTCGCCATGGTCAAAGGTCAAGCCAGGGAGATGCAGCATGTCGTCCTCACGGTGAACGGTGGTTGAGCAGAATAGCGTGAATCATACTCGCCTGTGACGTTAACGTAAACGTCAACTAAGCGACAAAAAAAAGGACCCGCAGGGGATCCCTTAGGGGCCCACCAGCCTCAGGCAGCGCTCTTGTCTGCCTCATTTTCGCGCAGCAGGCGGCGGCATTCTTCTTCATGGGCGGTAATTTCTTCCAGCGCCATCTCGATATCGGCCCGCTGCTGCTCGAGCGTCAGGCGCTGCTGGGCCAGCACGCCGAGGAAGCGGTTGATCTGGGCCTGGGTGTCTCTCGGCGACTCGTACATATCGACGATGCTCTTGATCTCCGACAAAGTCAGACCCAGGCGCTTGCCGCGCAGGGTCAGCTTGAGCCGGGTGCGGTCGCGCGGGGTGTAAACACGGTTGCGTCCGCCCACGCCTTCGCGCATGGGGCTGAGCAAGCCCTGGTCTTCATAGAAACGGATCGCCCGGGCGGTGATGTCGAATTCGCGTGCCAGTTCGGCGATGGTATAAGTGGCCATGGTGTGCGGTGGCGGTCAAAAGGTCTTAAAACACGGAATCGCTTAAAATCTCAATGCCATTTTCCGTTTACGTCAACGTCAATCGCATTGTAGCGCGCCCGCCTTCCCACGAACACGAAAGATTTCCATGAACCCGCTCGAGTCCCAGCTCGCCTATCCCTTTGGCGACACCATTCCCACGCCCGGCTCCCTGCACGAGATCGTTCCCGGACTGCGCTGGGCGCGCATGCCCCTGCCTTTCGCGCTCGACCATATCAATTTGTGGCTGCTTGCCGACGAGCATGACAGTCAACAGGGCTGGGCCCTGATCGACTGCGGCGCCGCCACCGACGCCACCCGCGTCGCCTGGGAACAGGTGCTGGCGGAAGGCCTGGCGGGCGAGCCCCTGGTGCGCGTGTTTGCCACCCATTGCCATCCCGACCACGTCGGCCTGTCGGGCTGGCTGTGCGAGCGCTTCAAGGCCCCGTTCTGGACCACCACCGGCGAATTCGCTTTCGCGCGCATGATGGCGGCCGCGCTGCCGGGCGTGGACGGCCCTTCGGCCATTCCCCACTTCGAGCGCCATGGCCTGACCGACCCGGCGATGCTGGAGCAGATGCGCAGCCGCCGCAATTACTATCCATCCCTGGTGCCCGCCGTCCCTGCCTCTTACACCCGCCTGCAGGATGGACAGCAAGTCAGGATCGGCCGGTACGACTGGCGCGTGATCACCGGCTTCGGCCATTCGCCCGAGCATGCTTCGCTGTACTGCGAGGCGCTGAAGGTGCTGGTTTCGGGCGACATGGTGCTGCCGCGGATTTCGACCAATGTTTCGGTCTTTGCCGTCGAGCCGGAGGGCAATCCCTTGCAGCTCTACCTCGATTCGCTCGGCAAGTTCGCGGACCTGCCCGAGGACACCCTGGTGCTGCCGGCCCACGGCAAACCCTTCCGCGGCCTGCATACCCGCATCGCCCAGTTGCGTGCGCACCACGAAGCGCGCCTGGCCGAAGTGGTGGCCGCCTGCGAGGAACCAAAATCGGCGGTCGACATCGTACCGATCATGTTCCGGCGCCAGCTCGACGCCCACCAGCTCAGCTTTGCGCTGGGCGAAGCGCTGGCCCACCTGCACAAGCTGTGGAAGGATGGTGTCTTGCTGCGAAACAACAACATGGCTGGAGTCATACGTTTTCAATGCAACAAGAATGAAATGTAACCGTTGCCAGGCCTGGTTTTAGTCGATACGTCCTATGTAAGGAGCTGCAAATCGTGCGGCATTCTTCGAATATTTCAGTTAGGCTACATTTACGGGAAGGTTTATCCTTCTTTGTGTTGCTACCAGTAATCGTTGCAATACCGAAAATTCTCTTAGAAAATCACATGTTTGTTACTTTTTAAGGGTATGATTGCCTAGAGGCTACTCATCAGTAAGAGCCGCCATCCGCTTACGCAACATTAAGTAGTTTTACGATGAATTCGACGAATGAACGGGAGAGCTTCAGCGAGCGACTGCAGCAGGCCCTGAAAAATGCACATTATTCGCCCGACAGCCCCACCCGGCTGGCGCGCGAATTCAATATTCGCTTTGAAGGACGTCCGATCACGGTGCATGCGGCCCGCAAGTGGCTGGTGGGTGAGGCGATCCCGACCCAGGAAAAGCTGCGCATGATCGCCCAATGGCTGGGCGTGCCGGCCGACTGGCTGCGCTTCGGCGGCGGCGAGCAGGCCGCCAGTGCGGAGGCCAATGGCAATGGCGGGGCCCGTTTCGAATCGGCCGATGTCAAGCTGATTGCCGACCTGCAGCGCCTGGACGAACACCACCGCCAGCTGGCGCGCGAGTTCATCCGCATGCTGGTGCGCATGCACCACCAGAAGGACCAGAAGTAATCCGCGTCAACGATCGTTGTCGCAGTGCACTTTTCGTGAAGCCGGGTCCGCACAAACATGCGAACCTGGTTCATAATCTATTCCAGTGGAAGCGATTCGCCGCCACTGGTCACGTCAAGGAGCAGCTGCCGCATGCGAAATAATTACGCCAACACCGCTCAGCTCAAGGAACTGATGACCGCCCCGCCGATGACGGCGGCGCGCCACGCCGAGGTCATGCGCGAACGCAATGCCCGGCGGCGGATGATCGAAGAAGCCCGCGAGCTCAAAAAGGCCGACAACGACCTGTTCGAAGAAAAGCGCTGATCCGCTCCGGCCAGCCGCCCGGCCGGCCCGCGGAACCAGGCATCCGGACTAGGCGTCCGGCGCAGCCTTCATGCCGCCCCAGCGGGCGGCCTGGGCATTCTCAAGCCCAAGCAAATCCATCACCCGGTCGACACTGTGCTCGACCATCTCTTCGATCGACGCCGGCCGGTGATAAAAACTCGGCAGGGGCGGGAAAACAATGCCGCCCATCTCGGTCACGGCCGTCATGTTGCGCAGGTGGGCCAGGTTGAACGGCGTCTCGCGCACCATCAGGATCAGGCGGCGCCGTTCCTTCAGTATCACGTCCGCGGCGCGGGTGATAAGGTTGTCGGACAGGCCATGCGCGACCGCGGCCAGGGTTTTCATGGAGCAGGGTGCGACCACCATGCCGCCGGTCTGGAATGAGCCGCTGGCGATCGAGGCGCCGATGTCGCGGTTGCGGTGGACGACGTGGGCCAGTGCCTCGGCGTCGCGCCGCTGCAGGCCGAGTTCCTGGTGCAGGGTGAGGGTGGCGGCGTCGGAAATGACAAGGTGGGTCTCGACGCCTGGCGTGGCATGCAGCCGCCGCAGCAACTGCACGCCGTAGATTGCGCCGGTGGCGCCGGTGATGGCGACCGTGATCCGGCGCGGGCGATCAGCCATTCTTCAGCAGGGTTTGCAGTTCGCCGGATTCGTACATTTCGTTCATGATGTCCGAGCCGCCGACGAATTCGCCGCGCACGTAGAGTTGCGGGATGGTCGGCCAGTTCGAGTAGTCCTTGATGCCCTGGCGGACTTCCGCGTCTTCCAGCACGTTGACGGTGGCGATGTTGTCCACGCCGCATGCCTTCAGGATCTGGATGGCACGGCCGGAGAAGCCGCACTGCGGGAACTGGGCGGTGCCCTTCATGAACAGCACGACCGGGGTGTTGGTCACGGTTTCTTTGATCCAGGTTTGTACGTCGCTCATTTGTTCTGCCTTTGGGTGGAAATGGGTTGATGGCGACATTTTATAAGAATTCGACCTGGCGGGCGCGGGCCGGTTCGGGGCTGTCGGTTTTTGGGGCTGAATGCTTGACCTGGTCCGGACTCGCGACCGGATTCCTGATCAGGGGCCTGGGCACGGCGTTCCGGATATCAGGCTGACGCCGCCCCAGGCTTGCGGTATGATCGCCCCGTTTTTAAGCCGACCGGAGCCGACCCATGCAACAACCCCCTAACCGCGGGCCCTCGACGGGCATGAACCTCGTCATCGCCGTCCTGCTCGGCATCCCCGGCATCATCAACATCGTAGGCGGCGTGACGCACCAGAGCTTCGGCGGCATCCTGGCCGGCATCGCGGCCCTGGCGTATGCGACCCTGCTGGTGCGCGACGCGCTGCACGTGAAGAAGACCGGCCGCCCGGCCATGCCGCAGAAGCACATGCTCCTGCTCGGCTTCGCCTGCCTGTCGATCTACCTGATCGGGGTCTTCCTCAAATAAGTCCTCAAGTAATCACAACCAGCGGCCGAGGCAGGCCGACACCTGGCTGCCCACGTACTTGCCGTAGGCCGGCACCGGCACATAGCCGTTGCGGCGGTAGAAATCCAGCGCGCGCCGGTTGACGCGGCGCGTCGACAGCCATACCTCGGTGTAGCCGAAGATCACGGCATGCCATTCCAGCGCCGCCAGGATATGCTTGCCCGCGTCGCTGCCGGGCCGCGCATACATGCGCTTGAGTTCCGCCACGTCGCCCTGCAGCGGACGCAGGGCCCCGCAGCCCACCGCCTTGCCCTGGTCGTCGCGCGCGATCAGGAATACCGCGCGCGGGCCGCGCACGTCCTGCGGATCGAAGGAGGCGGCGCCGCTGTCGCCGGTGATCGCACTCAGGGCCGCGCCCAGTTCCGCGAGCAGCACCAGGGCTTCAGGGCTGTCGGGATCGGCGCTGCCGAGCGTGATCATGGCTGCGCTTCCTATTTACGCAGCTTGGCGAAGGCGGCCGCCATCGCGTTGTTGCCCGGGGGCGCGGCACCGCTTCCTTCCCGTTGTTGGCGCTGCTGGTGTTGCGCGAGACGCTTGCCGTCGTTGCGGTCGGCGCGCTGCTCAGGGCGCGAACCCGGCGCCGGCGCGCTGTCGCTCAGGCGCATGGTCAGTGCGATGCGCTTGCGCTTGGCGTCCACTTCGAGCACCTTGACCTTCACCACCTGGCCGGCCTTGACCACCGTGTGCGGATCCTTCACGAAGGTGTTCGACAGCGCCGAGATGTGCACCAGGCCGTCCTGGTGCACGCCGATGTCGACGAAGGCGCCGAAGGCCGCCACGTTGGTCACCACGCCTTCCAGGATCATGTCCGGGCGCAGGTCGGAAATCTCTTCCACGCCTTCCTTGAAGGTGGCGGTGGTGAATTCCGGACGCGGGTCGCGGCCCGGCTTTTCCAGTTCCTTGAGGATGTCGGTCACGGTCGGCACGCCGAACTTCTCGTCCGCGTACTTGGCCGGGTTCAGGCTCTTGATGAGCGAGCTGTCGCCGATCACGGCCTTCATGTCGCGCTTGATGTCCGCCAGGATCTTCTCGACCACCGGATAGGATTCCGGGTGCACGGCCGAGGCGTCCAGGGGATTGTCGCCGCCCATCACGCGCAGGAAGCCGGCCGCCTGCTCGAAGGTCTTGTCGCCCAGGCGCGGCACGGCCTTGAGCGCCGCGCGCGAGGCAAAAGCGCCCTTCATGTCGCGGTAGGTGACGATGCTCTGCGCCACGCTGGAGGACAGGCCCGACACGCGCGCCAGCAGCGGCGCCGAGGCGGTGTTCACGTCCACGCCGACCGCGTTCACGCAGTCTTCCACCACCGCGTCGAGCGAGCGCGCGAGCTGGGTCTGCGACACGTCGTGCTGGTACTGGCCCACGCCGATCGACTTCGGATCGATCTTCACCAGTTCCGCCAGCGGGTCCTGCAGGCGGCGCGCGATCGACACCGCGCCGCGCAGCGACACGTCCAGCTCGGGCAGTTCGCGCGAAGCGAATTCCGAAGCCGAGTACACCGAGGCGCCGGCTTCCGACACCACGATCTTGGTGAGCTTGAGCTCGGGGCGCTGTTTGATCAGGTCCTGGGCCAGCTTGTCGGTCTCGCGCGAGGCGGTGCCGTTGCCGATCGAGACCAGGGACACGTTGTGCTTCGCGGCCAGCTGGCCGAGCACGTGCAGGGCGCCGTCCCAGTCGTTGCGCGGCTGGTGCGGGTAGACGGTGGCGGTGTCGACCACCTTGCCGGTGGCGTCGACCACGGCCACCTTGACGCCGGTGCGCAGGCCCGGGTCCAGGCCCATGGTGGCGCGCGGGCCGGCCGGCGCGGCCAGCAGCAGGGATTTCAGGTTGCGCGCGAAGACCTGGATCGCATCCAGCTCGGCCTTTTCGCGCAGGGCGCCCATCAGTTCGGTCTCGATGTACATGAAGCTCTTCACGCGCCAGGTCCAGCGTGCGGTGTCGAGCAGCCACTTGTCGGCCGGGCGGCCCGCGCCCTTGATGCCGAAGCGCGCGGCGATGCGGCTCTCGCAGGGATTGTGCGGCGCGTCCCACTTCGGCTTCTCGGCTTCCGTATCGAGGCGCAGGGTCACGTCCAGCACGCCTTCGCGGCGGCCGCGCATCAGGGCCAGCGCGCGGTGCGAAGGCACGGTGGACAGCGGCTCGGAGTAATCGAAGTAGTCGGCGAACTTCTCGCCTTCGTCTTCCTTGCCGGCGACGACCTTGGACTCGACCACGCCGTGTTCCTGTACATACTCGCGCAGCGACTGCAGCAGCTCGGCGTCTTCGGCGAAGCGCTCCATCAGGATCTGGCGCGCGCCGTCCAGCGCGGCCTTGGTGTCCGGCACGCCCGGGTTGGCGCCGCCGTCGGCATTGGTGAAGGCGTCGCGCAGGTAGGCGCCGGCCGCTTCCTCGGGATTCAGCGTGGGGTCGGCCAGCAGGCTGTCCGCCAGCGGCGCCAGGCCGGCCTCGATCGCGATCTGGGCCTTGGTGCGGCGCTTCTGCTTGTAGGGCAGGTAGAGGTCTTCCAGGCGGGTCTTGTCTTCGGCGTGGGTGACGGCGTCGAGCAGCTCCGGCGTCATTTTGTTCTGCTCGGTGATCGAGGCGATGATCGCGGCGCGGCGGTCTTCCAGTTCGCGCAGGTAGCGCAGGCGTTCTTCCAGCAGGCGCAGCTGGATGTCGTCCAGGCCGCCGGTCGCTTCCTTGCGGTAGCGGGCGATGAAGGGGACGGTGGCGCCTTCGTCCAGGAGGGCGACGGCGGCGGCTACCTGGACCGGTTTGGCGGACAGTTCGAGGGCGAGGCGTTGTTCGATGGATGGCAGCATGATGGGCGAATCAATAAGTCAAGCGGCCAATGATACGCAAACCGGAACGATACACCAGTCTTGACAGCGCCTCGCGAACATGAGAGAACAACCGGTTCTGTATGAAGCATCTGTCGCCGCGTCGATGGCAGCGATGCTGCATGAATGAGAATTGTCCGCTACGTGCGATTCCGAACAAAACGGAAGTGTCCGGATGACGGATAATGCACTTTATTGTCGTTTTGGTTACGCGCAGTTTTACGTACAACGTTAGGTATACGAGACCCCATGCACACAGTCGATTACCCACGCGAGAACGCCGGCGACGCAGCACCGGTCCGCGCTCCCGCACGCGCTCCCGCCCTGCCCGCGCCGGTGGTGAGCTGGCTGCAACGGGTCGAAGCGGCTGCGCATCCCCAGCCGAAGCTGACCGCCGAGGTCACGGATCCCAAGGCCGCACAGTACAAATTCGTTTACGTGATGGCCCCCACCAGCGGCGGCCGCCATGTCGCCATCTGCCTGTGCAAGGCGCGCCTGCGCCCGAACGGCGACGTGGCCGCGGCCAGCCCGGTAAGCGAAGTGTTCTCGCTGCTGTCGGCGCCGCCCGCCTACCTGGAAGGCGACGACGTCGACCTGGTGCGCTTCTTCATCGCGATGCGCAGCGGCTCCTCGCAGGGCACCAGCGCCACCGAGCCGAAGGGCAAGGTCGGCGCCATCCTGCTGCAGATGCTGCTCGAGCAGGAAAAGCTGCTGTGGGCGAACTCCTGGTCCGACATGGCCAACGGCCTGGTATATCCGCTGCAGGCCGGCCCGGTGCGCAAGGCCAATCTCGCCTGGCGCGAAGAAGGCCGCATGGCCAAGCTGGGCTGGTCGGTGGAGCCGGCCAAGGGCGCCACCCACAGCGCCGCCGACCAGATCGACTACATGCTGCCGACCGACCCGCCGTGGTATATCGACAACCTGTCCTGCGGCGCGCTGGACCTCAACCGCGGCGGCATCGATATCTCGCTGGCCGAACTGCAGGCGCTGGTGGCCCAGGCCCCCACGCTCACCGGCAACGACAAGAAGCGTGTCTCGCAGCTGCTGCTGGCGCACGGCCTGCAGCAGCTGATGCCGCTGCCGCAGCCGCTCACCCAGCGCCTGCGCAACGACGTCAAACCGATTCCGCACCTGCTGCTGGATGCGGTGCAGCTGGCCGACGGCGGCGCGGCGCGCTGGATTGATTTCGCCGTGCTGGCCTACGACTACGACGGCCAGCGCGTGTCCTTCGATCCGTCGCAGCGCGTGGTGCGCCAGATCGGCGACGTCACCGAGATCATCGAGCGCGACCCGAAGGCCGAAAGCGCCGCGCTCACCAAATTGAACGAGTTGGGCTTCCGCAAGCCGGCCACCGCGCCCTTCAACGCCATGGCCGGCGCGCTGCAGGTGGAAAGCCAGGCGCACTGGCTGCGCTTTGCCGAAGCCGACCTGGACGCGCTGTCCGACGCCGGCTGGCACGTGCAGAAGTCCGCCAAGTACCGCTACGACGTGGTGCCGGTCGAGGACTGGTACGCCGACATCGACGAGCCGGAAGAAGCGGGCAATGCCTGGTTCGAGCTGGAGCTGGGCATCGTGGTCAACCGCAAGCGCGTGCCGCTGCTGCCGGTGCTGGTGCAGCTGATCCGCAGCGCGCCGGCCGACTTCGACCCGGCCGTGCTGGCCGCGCATGCCGAAGCCGACCAGATGCTGGCCGTGCTGCCGGACGGCGCCCGCGTGGCGCTGCCCTGGGGCCGCCTCAAGCCCATCCTGTCGGCCCTGGGCGAGCTTTACTTCAATGACAAGATCAAGCAGCGCGTGCGCCTGTCCACCCTGGACGCGGCGCGCCTGGAAGAACTGGCGCGCGGCCTGGAGCTGACCTGGACCGGCGGCGAGCAGCTGCGCGAGACCGGCCGCAAGCTGAGCCAGTTCGGCTCCGTGAAAAAAGTGCAGGCGCCGAAAGGCCTGCAGGCCACCCTGCGCGACTACCAGCTCGACGGCCTGTCGTGGATGCAGTTCCTGCGCGAGTACGACCTGGGCGGCATCCTGGCCGACGACATGGGTCTCGGTAAAACCGTCCAGACCCTGGCCCACATCCTCACCGAGAAGGAAGCGGGCCGCCTGACCAGCCCGGCCCTGGTGATCGCCCCGACCAGCCTGATGGGCAACTGGCAGGACGAAGCCGCGCGCTTCGCCCCGGACCTCAAGGTGCTGCTCCTGCAGGGCAAGGAACGGGTCGACCTGTTCGACCAGATCGACGGCGCCGACCTGGTGCTGACCACCTATGCGCTGCTGCCGCGCGACGAGGAACAGCTGCGCCAGCATCACTATCACCTGGTGATCCTGGACGAATCGCACTACATCAAGAACACCCGCTCCAAGGCGGCGCAGACGGCCGGCTCGCTGAACGCGCGCCACCGCCTGTGCCTGTCGGGCACCCCGCTCGAGAACCACCTGGGCGAGCTGTGGTCGCAGTTCCACTTCCTGCTGCCCGGCCTGCTGGGCGACGAGAAGACCTTCAATACCCAGTTCCGCCACCCGATCGAGCGCCAGGACGACCCGGTGCGCCGCATGCTGCTGAACCGCCGCATCCGTCCTTTCCTGCTGCGCCGGACCAAGGACAACGTGGCCAAGGAGCTGCCGCAGAAGACCGAGATGGTGCGCCGCATCGAGCTGTCCGGCCCCCAGCGCGACCTGTACGAGACCGTGCGCCTGGCGATGGACAAGAAGGTGCGCGATGAAATCGACCGCAAGGGCGTGGCGCGGAGCCAGATCGTGATCCTGGAAGCGCTGCTCAAGCTGCGCCAGGTGTGCTGCGACCCGCGCCTGGTGAAGGCGATGCCGGCCAAGAAGAACACGGCGGCGGTATCGGCCAAGCTGACCGACCTGATGCAGATGGTCGAGGACCTGCTGCAGGAAGGGCGCAAGATCCTGGTGTTCTCGCAGTTCACCAGCATGCTGGGCCTGATCGAGGAAGAGCTGGACGCGCGCGACATTCCGTATGCGATCCTGACCGGCGAGACGCGCGACCGCTCGGCCCAGGTGGCCGCCTTCCAGCAGGGCGCGGTGCCGATCTTCCTGATCAGCCTGAAAGCCGGCGGCGTGGGCCTGAACCTGACCGCGGCCGACACCGTGATCCACTACGACCCATGGTGGAACCCGGCGGCCGAGAACCAGGCCACCGACCGTGCCTGGCGTATCGGGCAGGACAAGCCGGTGTTCGTGTACAAGCTGATCGCCAAAGGCACGCTGGAAGAGAAGATCCAGCAGCTGCAGCAGAAGAAATCGGAGCTGGCGCAGTCGATCCTGGCGGAAGGGGAGTCGCAGAAGATGGCGCTGACGCAGGAGGATCTGCAGGCGATCTTTGCGCCGCTGGACGAGCAGTAAGGGTTGGGGAGGGAATGAGAATGGCGGGCTTGGCCCGCCATTTTATTTTGAGGTCTGCAACAAACTTGGGTTCCCGCCTTCGCGGGAATGACGTGCTAGCGTTACTGACGTCAAACGTGGTGGCCCGCCAAGAAACCGTCATCCCCGCGCAGGCGGGGACCCAAGTTTGCCAGCACACCACCACGATAAAAAAGGCCGCCGCAGCGACCTTGGTGTTAACACTTCAAGGAATTACTTGTAAAAAGCCTCAACCTTGCCCTTCAGCTTGATCAGCATCGGCTTGCCCTTGCGATCGAGCGTCTTGCCGGCAGCGACCTTGATCCAGCCTTCGCTGAGGCAGTATTCCTCGACATCATGGCGATCCTTGTCATTGAAGCGGATGCCGATCTCGCGCTGGAATACGTCCGGGTTGTGGAAAGGGCTGCTCGGGTCGATCGAGAGCCGGTCTGGGAGCGGGGGGAGGGTTGCGGTATCGTTCATAGTGAGCGAATTATCGCGCAAGTCCCCGCTCCGTGGCGCATTTCTTCGCGCTTGCCATGTCGGCAATACAAGGACATGTGTTGTCGTGCAAATAATGAACACGAACGATATACTCCCGTTTCAGTCATAATCACCAGATCGCCCCTCAACTGAAAGTCCTGATGAATTTCACTGTTGATGCCGCCGACGCAGCACAGCCCGACGTCGGGGTGTCCGCCGAACAGTTCCGCACCATGGCCGAACTGGGTGGCGATATTGCGTTCGGCATTGCGCTGCCCGCCTTCCAGCTGCGCTATCTCAGCCCCGCTTTCACGGCGCTGCTCGGCCACGACCCGTCCGCGCTGCAGCAGGCGCTGGCGAACCCGGGCGACAATGGACCGCTGGCCGTGCTGGCAGCCTGCCTGCGCGATGCCGCCGCCGTCACCGTACCTGGCGAGCGCCGCTCGACCGAGCTCGACGTCCCAAATCTGGACGGCCGTGCGCTGCCGCTGGACGTGCTGTCCACGGTGACAGCGGACAGTCCGCCGATGCTGGTTGGCCTGCTGCGCGACCTGTCACCGCGCCGCGCCCAGCAGGCCGAGCAGAAGCGCTTCGCCAGCATGCTCAACCACGAATTCCGCACGCCGCTGGCGACCATCGACGGCGCCATCCAGCGCCTGGAAGCGACGGCGGTGAATGCCGATGAGCCCACGCGCCAGCGCTACCGCAAGATCGGTGCGGCGGTCGACCGCCTGATCGGCATGCTCGACGAATACCTGTCGCCGGACCGCATGGCCGCCATCGGCAAGACGCGCCAGGCCAACACCCTGTCGGTCAACGAGCTGGTCGAGGCCGCCGCCGTCCAGGTGCGCGCCGCCCAGCGCGAAGCGGTCGTCGATACCGGCACGCATGCCTTCCAGCTGCGCGGCGAACCGGCCGGCCTGCGGCTGGCGCTGAAGGTCCTGGTCGACAACGCGCTCGCCTTCTCGCCGCCGGGCACGCCTGTGTCGCTCAGCGTCCGGCCCACCGCAGGCGGCGTCGAGGTCGCCGTGCGCGACCAGGGCAGCGGCGTGCCGCCGGACGAGGCGGCGCGCATCTTCGACAAGGGTTACCGGGGCAGCAACGCCACCGGCCTGCCTGGAAGCGGCCTCGGCTTATATATGGCGCGCTCGATTCTTGACGTCCACGGCGGCAGCCTGCACCTGGCGCCGGCCAGGAACGGGGAGAAGGGCACCGAATTCCGGCTCTGGCTGCCGTCGAGTGAAGGAAGTGGGCAACAACAACTTGCCTCAGGGAGTCTCAGCAGTGATAATCGTTCTCCAAACCTGGACGCCAGGCAAGATTTGAATAAGATGGCCAATCCATGACGCAGATATTGATTGTTGAAGACAATGGCGAATATGCCGACGACATGGCCGAGTTCCTGCGCGAGCTCGACCATGAGGTCACGATCGCCCGTACCGCCAGCGAGATGTGGGCCGCCCTGACGCGCACCCCTGCCGCCGTGGTGGTGCTCGACCTCGGCCTGCCGGACGAGGACGGCTTCAACGTCATCCCACGCATGCGCCAGCTGTATCCGGAGATCGGGCTGCTGGTCCTGACTGGCCGGGTGGCTTTCGACAACCGCATCCTGGGCCTGCGCCTGGGCGCGGACCACTACCTGACCAAGCCGATCAAGTTCCCGGAACTGGCCGCCCACATCGAAGCCCTGGACCGCCGCGTGCGTCCGCAAGACCCGGCGCCGGCGCCGAGCAAGTGGACGCTGCGCGTGAGCGCGCGCCAGCTCGAGCTGATGGGCAAGGTGATCGACCTGACCGAAAAAGAGTGCAACTTCCTGCACCTGCTGACGATCAACACCCGTCCGGTCCCGCGCCATGTGATCGTGGCGGGCATGGGCGGCGAGGACCCGGACGCCAGCCGCCGGGTCGACATGCTGGTCTACCGCCTGCGCAAGAAAGCCCGCTCGGGCCTGGGCCAGGACCTGCCGCTGCGCAGCGCCTACGGCGAAGGCTACAGCCTCTCCGCCGGCTTCACGCTGGCCTGATAACGCAAAGGGACCTCCGAGGTCCCTTTTTCATCATGAGGGTCAGAGTAGACATTGGCCAATAGCCCGGCGGACAATTAGGGTCAGAGTCGATTTATTGGCCAATTTCCCACTCGATCTGACTCTTCGGCGAAGATTTTGCTGAATGAGGGACAGAGTCAACTGATTTTCTTCCCTGTTTTAAAATAAATGGGGACAGAGTCAGGCGAAATTGGCCGTAGCTTGAGATTAATTAGGGACAGAGTCAAATTTTCAGGTAGAATGCCTGCTCATCGTTTGAGCAGATGCCATGGCACGCCTTCCCCGACTCATCGTTCCGAACCAGCCCTACCACGTCATCCAGCGTGGCAATAACCGTCAGCCTATCTTCCGCGAAGAGGCCGACTACCAGCGCTTCCTGGTCTGGCTGAAGGAAACGGCCCGCTTCTACGAAGTGGCGATCCACGCTTATGTCCTGATGCCGAACCACCTGCACCTGCTGGCGACGCCTTCGAACGATACGGGCCTGGCCTTGATGATGCAGAAGGTGGGCCGCTTCTACGTCCCCTGGTTCAACCACAAGTACGAGCGCACCGGCAGCCTGTTCGAAGGCCGTTTCCGCACCTCGCTGATCGATACCGAACGCTATTTTCTCGCCTGCAGCCGCTACATCGAGCTCAATCCGGTCCGCGCGCAGCTCGTGAATGCCCCGGCGGACTACCCCTGGTCGAGCTACGTTCACCACGCCGGTGTGCGTCCCGACAGCATCGTCACCGAGCATTCCCTCTACTGGAGCCTGGGCAACACGCCCTTCCAGCGCGAGGCGGCCTATATCGCCTTGGTGGAGCAAGGCATGTCCCAGCAGGAAGTCGATTTCATTACGACATCGATCATGAAGAACGCGCCGCTGGGCTCGGACGCCTTCAAGGCCGATCTCGAGCGTAAGACGAAGCGCCAGATCCTGCCCGCCAAGCGCGGTCGCCCGTTCCGGGAACCGATTCCGCCGCTTTCTCAGCCCTGAGCATCCGCACCCCGCTTGACGGCACGGTTATCCGTGCCGTTTTCACTTGTATTTTCCTTTTCCAAATCAAAGACTTGCATTAGACAAGGCGGGTCTGTATCCATCCCAAATGACTCTGTCCCCAATTAAATGACTTCTCAAAAAGTTGTCAAACAATTCGACTCTGACCCTAATTATTCTTGTTGCCGATTCTGCTGCATTGCACTATTCTCGATTTAATACCCCTATCAAAGCTGTGGAGAAAGCCTCATGATTGCCCAAGGTTTGTACGATCCCGCCAATGAACACGACGCGTGCGGCGTCGGATTCGTCGCCCATATCAAGGGCAACAAGAGCCATTCGATCATCGAGCAGGGTCTGATGATCCTGAAGAACCTGGACCACCGGGGCGCCGTCGGCGCCGATGCGCTGATGGGCGACGGGGCAGGCATCCTGATCCAGATTCCGGACCAGTACTTCCGCGACGAGATGGCCAAGCAGGGCGTCGAACTGCCGCCGCCCGGCGAGTACGGCGTGGGCATGGTCTTCCTGCCCAAGGAGCACGCTTCGCGCATCGCCTGCGAACAGGAAATCGAGCGCGCCGTGCGCATCGAAGGCCAGGTCGTGCTGGGCTGGCGCAATGTGCCGGTCGACGAGGCCATGCCGATGTCGCCCTTCGTGAAGGCGAAAGAACCGGTCATCCGCCAGATCTTCATCGGCCGCGGCCCGGACATCATGGTCACCGACGCGCTCGAACGTAAGCTCTATGTGATCCGCAAGTCCTCCGGCCACGCGATCCAGGCGCTCAAGCTCCTGCACGGCAAGGAATTCTTCGTGCCCTCGATGTCGGCGCGCACCATCGTCTACAAGGGCCTGCTGTTGGCCGACCAGGTCGGCGTCTATTACAAGGACCTGCAGGACCCGCGCTGCATCTCGGCCCTGGCCCTGGTGCACCAGCGCTTCTCGACCAACACCTTCCCGGAATGGCCGCTGGCCCACCCCTACCGCCTGATCGCGCACAACGGCGAGATCAACACCGTGAAGGGCAACTTCAACTGGACCCGCGCCCGCGAAGGCATGCTGAAGTCCGCCGTGCTGGGCGAGGATCTGAACAAGCTCTTCCCCCTGATCTATGAAGGCCAGTCCGACACCGCCTGCTTCGACAACGCGCTCGAGCTGCTGGTGATGGCCGGCTATCCGGTCGCCCAGGCGATGATGATGATGATCCCGGAAGCCTGGGAAAACCACACGTCCATGGACGACAACCGCCGCGCCTTCTACGAATACCACGCCGCGATGATGGAGCCGTGGGACGGCCCGGCCGCCATGGCCTTCACCGACGGCCGCCACATCGGCGGTACCCTGGACCGCAACGGCCTGCGCCCGGCGCGCTACGTGGTCACCGAGGACGACCTGGTGGTCATGGCCTCGGAATCCGGCGTGCTGCCGATCCCCGAGTCGCGCATCGTCAAGAAATGGCGCCTCCAGCCCGGCAAGATGTTCCTGATCGACCTGGAAGCCGGCCGCATCATCGACGACAAGGAGCTGAAGGACACCTACTCGAACGCCAAGCCGTATAAAGCCTGGATCAAGTCGGTGCGCATCAAGCTCAACGAAATCAAGCTGTCCGAATCGCAGC
>CBIHLT010000063.1:0-21836 GCA_966210615.1 uncultured Massilia sp. | reverse complement strand
TCGCGCAGCCGGGAACTCGATGGCTAAACTTTAACTACAGCAACTTTATTTATGCCCTGCGGGTAATACGTAGGTGTAGACCCTGAAAAACCTCCTGTTAATGTAGCGAATCCGCAACTACAAAATGAAACGGCGCGCCCTTGGGACGCGCCGTTCAGCGGAAGGCATGGATGCTCAATACTCGACCGCCACGCCTTTCGCCCCGAGCGTGAGCTCGAGCGCATGCTTGAGCTGGTCGGACGGCGCCACGCGCCAGTCGTCGCCCAGCTGCATCACGCACTCGATCCCCTGCGGGTTGATGCGCAGGCTGACCGGCAAGCCGTCCTGCACGCGGTAGGGCTGCAGCACTTCGGCGATCTTGGCCGGGCTGACCGTGGTCGCCAGGTCCATCTCCAGCTTGTGGCCGTACTGGATGCGCGAGCTGGCGATGTCGAAGGCCTTCTCGGCGGTGATGCGCAGGCCGCCGTTGAAGCGGTCTTCCGACACCTTGCCGACCACCAGCAGGAATTCGTCTTCCTTGAAGATGTTCTTGTTGGCCTCGAACAGCTCGCTGTAGACGGTCACTTCGACCACGCCGGTCTTGTCGTCCAGCGAGACGATCAGGATCTTGCCGCGCTGGGTCATCTGGGTGCGCACGCCGGTGATCACGCCGCACAGCATGCGCGGGTCGCGCGAGGGCTCCAGGTCCTTGAGCTTGGTCTTGGCGAAGCGCCGCACCTCGGCCGCATACGAGTCGAACATGTGGCCCGACAGGTAGTAGCCGAGCGCGATCTTTTCCTCGGCCAGCTTCTGGCGGTCGGTCCAGGGGGTGGCCTTGACGTATTCCGGCGGGGCGACCAGGTCGCTGTCGTCGCCGCCGAACAGGCTGACCTGGTTGGCCGAGGCGGCCGCCTGGTCCGCCACCTCGATGGCGAAGCCGACCGATGCCAGCAACACAGAACGATCAACCCCGAACGAGTCCATCGCGCCTGCCCGAATGAGGGATTCGACGGTCCGGCGGTTGATCTGCTTGCGGTCCACGCGCTTGCAGAAGTCGAACAAGTCCTTGAACTTGCCGCCGCTGGTGCGCGCCGCGATGATTGCCTCGATCGCGCCCTGACCGGCCCCCTTCACGCCGCCCAGGCCGTAGCGGATGTTGGCCACCTGCTTGCCGGTCACGGAACGCGGCGGGCCTTCCGGCGTGAAGCGGAACTGCGATTCGTTGACGTCCGGCGGCAGGATGGTCAGCTTGCAGACGTCGATCGAGTCCTCGACCAGGATCTTGATCTTGTCGGTGTCTTCCATGGCCAGCGACATGTTGGCTGCCATGAACGCGGCGGTGTGGTGAACCTTGAGGTAGGCCGTGTGGTACGACAGCAGCGCGTAGGCGGCCGCGTGCGACTTGTTGAAGCCATAGCCCGCGAACTTCTCCATCAAGTCGAAGATCTCGTCCGCCTTCTCGGTCGAGAGGCCGTCCTTGGCCGCGCCGGCGCGGAAGATCTCGCGGTGTTCGGCCATCTCCTCGGCCTTCTTCTTGCCCATCGCGCGGCGCAGCATGTCCGCGCCGCCGAGCGAGTAGCCGCCCACGATCTGGGCCATCTGCATCACCTGCTCCTGGTAGACCATGATGCCGTAGGTCTCGGACAGGATGGACTCGGTGCGCGGATCGGGGTAGTCGAACTTCTCGCCGTGCTTGCGCTTGCAGAAGTCGGGAATCAGGTCCATCGGGCCCGGGCGGTACAGCGCCACCAGCGCGATGATGTCCTCGAAGCGGTCGGGACGCGCGTCCTTCAGCATGCCCTGCATGCCGCGCGATTCAAGCTGGAAGATCGCGACCGTCTTGGCCTCGGAGAGCAGCTTGTACGACGGCCGGTCGGTCAGCGGCAGGGTTTCGAGGTTGAAGTCGGCGTCGGCCGGATCGAGCGCGCGGATGTAGTTGACCGCGCGGTCGAGGATGGTCAGCGTGGTCAGGCCCAGGAAGTCGAACTTGACCAGGCCGACGGCTTCCACGTCGTCCTTGTCGTACTGCGACACCACGCCCGAGTCGCCCGACTGGGTGTAGAGCGGGCAGAAGTCGGTCAGCTTGCCGGGGGCGATCAGGACGCCGCCGGCGTGCATGCCGATATTGCGGGTGATGCCTTCCACCTGCTGCGCCAGGTCGAGCAGCTGCTTGACCTCCTCCTCGTTCTCGAGGCGCTCCTTGAGCAGCGGTTCCTCTTCGATCGCCTCGGCGATCGAGACCTGCTTGCCCGGCTTGAAGGGAATCAGCTTGGAGACGCCGTCGCAGAAGTTGTAGCCGAAATCGAGCACGCGGCCGACGTCGCGGATCGCGCCCTTGGCCGCCATGGTGCCGAAGGTGGCGATCTGCGACACCGCGTCGCGGCCGTACAGGTCCTTCACGTGCTGGATCACCAGTTCGCGCTTTTCCTGGCAAAAGTCGATGTCGAAGTCGGGCATCGAGACGCGTTCCGGGTTCAGGAAGCGCTCGAACAGCAGGTTGTACTTGAGCGGGTCGAGGTCGGTGATCTTGAGCGCGTACGCGACCAGCGAGCCTGCACCGGAGCCGCGGCCCGGGCCGATCGGCACGCCGTTGTTCTTGCCCCACTGGATGAACTCCGCAACGATCAGGAAGTAGCCCGGGAACTTCATCTTGATGATGGTGTCGTTCTCGAACTTCAGGCGCGCCTCGTAGCGCGGGCGCTCCTTCTCGCGCTGCACCGGGTCCGGGTAGAGCTGCACCAGGCGCTCCTCCAGGCCCTTCTGGGTTTCGGCCACCAGGTATTCGTCGATGGTCATGCCCGGGGTCGGGAAGTTCGGCAGCTGCGGCTTGCCCAGGGTGAGGCTGACGTTGCAGCGCTTGGCGATCTCCACCGAATTGGCGAGCGCGCCCGGCAGGTCGGCGAACAGGCGCGCCATCTCTTCCTGCGACTTGAAGCACATCTCTTCGTTGAAGCGGCGCACGCGCTTGGCGTTGGCCAGCATTTCGCCTTCGGCGATGCAGACGCGCGCTTCGTGGGCGATGAACTCGTCCTTGCTCAGGAACTGCACCGGGTGGGTCGCCACCACCGGCAGGCCGAGGCGCGAAGCCAGGGCCACCGAGTGGCGCACCTGCTGCTCCTGGTTGGGCTGGCCGGCGCGCTGGATCTCGATGTAGAAGTGGCCGGGGAAGATGCGCGCCCAGCGCTGGGCGGCGGCTTCCGCCTTGGCGACGTCGCCGTTGTCGATGGCCTGGCCGATGTCGCCGAAATGGGCGCCGGACAGCACGATCAGGGCGTCGTTTTGCGGGGTATCGGGCTCCAGGGTCGACACGCTGGTGGCGAGCGCCTCCAGCCATTCGATGCGGATCTCCGCCTTGCCCTTGTACTGGTTGGTGAGCCAGGCCCTGGACAGCAGGTCGCACAGCTGCAGGTAGCCGGTGCGGTTCTTGGCCAGGATCAGCAGGCGGAAAGGCTTGTCGCGGTTGTCGTCGTTGGTGATCCAGGCATCCACGCCCACGATCGGCTTGATCCCCTTGCCGCGCGCCGCCTTGTAGAAGCGCACCAGGCAGAAGGTGTTGGCCAGGTCGGTAACGGCCAGTGCCGGCTGCTGGTCCTTGGCGGCCGCGCCCACCAGCTCGTCAATACGGACCAGGCCGTCGACGATGGAGTACTCGGAGTGGACACGCAGGTGGGTGAAGATCGGGGAGGTCATCCTGACATTTTACCTTGCTCGGGCGGTGCGATGAAGCAATACACGGCTTGGGCTGTTGCTTATAAGCACGACAACGGGCGTCCACACAAACTTGGGATTCCGGCCTTCGCCGGAACCTGAGGTTCGCTGCAAGACCAGCAACATTGTTGCTCGCCGAGGACGCCAACCGCCCAATCCCGGCGGCAAGCGCCCCACCCTGCCTTATAATATCGCCCTGACTTTTCCACCGTCCATCCGCCATGTCCATCCAGTACGTCAACATCGCCGCCTACAAATTCATCACGCTCGACAACCTGGAAGCATTGCGCCCGCAATACCAGGACCTGTGCAACGAGCTGGGCCTGAAGGGCACCGTGCTGCTGACCCCGGAAGGCATCAACATGTTCCTGTCGGGCACGCGCGAGCATATCGACCAATACCTGGCCTGGGTGCGCAGCGACGCCCGCCTGGCGGACCTGGAGTGGAAGGAAAGCCTCTCAGGCGAGCAGTCGCACAAGCGCATGCTGGTGAAGATCAAGAAAGAGATCATCACCATGCGCATGCCGCTGATCAAGCCGGAACTGGGCCGCGCACCCTCCGTCGATCCGAAGACGCTCAAGCGCTGGCTCGACCAGGGCCATGACGACCAGGGCATGCCGGTGGTGATGATGGAAACCCGGAATGCCTTCGAAGTCGATGTCGGCACCTTCGACAACACGCTCGACTACCGCATCGACAAGTTCACCGAATTCCCGGAAGTGGCGGCCCGGCACAAGGATGAGCTGGCCGGCAAGACCGTGGTGACCTTCTGCACCGGCGGCATCCGCTGCGAAAAAGCGGCGATCCACATGAAAAACATCGGCTACGAGCGCGTGTACCAGCTCGACGGCGGCATCCTGAAGTATTTCGAGGAAGTGGGCGGCGACCACTACACGGGCGACTGCTTCGTGTTCGACTACCGCACCGCGCTCAATCCCAGGCTGGAACCGACCGAAACCGCCCAGTGCTTCGCCTGCCGCGCCGTCGTGACGCCGCGCCAGCAATTGTCGCCGCAGTATGTGGTGGGAGTGTCTTGCCCGCATTGTGCGCCGGAGACCGCGGGAGACGCGGCCTCCGGGCAGGGAGCGATTGCATCGGCTTGATACCGGCTTGATACCGGCTTGATATCGGGCTTGATGCAGGCTTCGTGAAATTTTCTTTCAACGCGGCACAGCGTTTGAAATATTCTTTCACGTTTGTACAGGCGCCAGGCCTGTACGAATTCAGGACAGCAGCAACAATCAGAAAGTCGGGGTGCCTACCAGGGTAATGTCGTCCATGCCCGACGGCGGCGACATCATGCGGCTGATCCAGGTATCCACATAACCCGGGTCATTGCCTGCGGCCGCGCTCTGGATATCCTTGACGCTCGTGACGAAATCGACGGCGACGTTGATTGCCGCCGGGCCGGCATAGGCTGCCACTTCTTCCGGCAGGTCGAGCCGGGTGGTGAAGGTGTGCGCCGCCGACGCCTTGCCGTTCAGGAGGAAGCCGTCGCTATTCCCCGCCGCCGCTCGCGAGACATCGGTCACGATGTAGTCGATCGTGATCACGCCGCGGTCCATCAGGTCGGTCCAGTAATTCAGGCCGCCTTCGTCCGCCTGGCGCGCGAACAGGTTTTCATAGACCTTGCTGACGATCTGGCGATTGTTCATGCCGGCGTACTCGTCGCGGTATTCCTGCGACAGCCCGAATTGCCGCGAAATCTCCAGCAAGGCGTTGGGATTGTAGCTCAGTGCATTCAACCAGTAAGTCAGGCCGCCCGGGTCGGCCGGACGGCCGAAGTAAGCGACATAGAGTTTTTGCACTGCGATTGCATTACTGTCTGCCATTTTGAGCCTCCTTAAGTTTGGTAGAGCCGATGCTACTCCAACCACAAAAAAAGCGGCGCAAACAACTGAAGAGTGCGCGAGATGCTTTCTTTTGAGCGATATTTCTCAAAAGATAGCAGCAATTAAACGCAAGATCATTTCCAGAAAACTCGCTTTACGGAAGAACCCGGGCCAGGCCGGGTTCGCGCAGCCGTCGAATGGATGAGTTAACCGGAGTTCAGTGCAGGTAGCGGCCAGATCAGCGGAAGTAGGCTGCAAGCTCGCGGATCGCATCCGCTTCCAGAGTGCCGGCGGCCGCGCGCAGGCGCATCACACCGACGAGATAGGTGTAGCGCGCCTGGGCCAGGTCGCGCTGGCTGGTGAACAGCTGCTGCTGGGCGTTGAGCAGGTCGAGGTTGATGCGCACCCCGCCCTTGATGCTCTGCTCGGTGGCGGTCATCAACAGCTTTCCGGACTCGACCGCCTTGATCAGGGCGTCGATCTTGCGGCCGCTGCTGGTCACCAGGCTGTGGGCTTTTCGCAACTCAACCAGGGTCTGGTTGGTCAGCGAATCGAGTTCCGCCTGCGCCCGGCCGTAATTCGCCGCCGCCTGGCGCGTGCTGGCGCTCACCGCACCGCCCGAGTAGATCGGGATATTGACCTGCACGCCGAGCTGGCGGTTGGTGTTTTCCTGGCCGAGGTTGGTGAGGGTCTCGCTGTCGGCCTTGCTGTAGGCGGCCACGAAATCGACGCGCGGCAGATGGCCGGCCTTGTTGCGGCCGATGTCCAGGCGCGCGTTCTCCACCGCCAGGCGGGCGGCGGCCA
The DNA here is from genome assembly GCA_966210615.1 of uncultured Massilia sp. Taxonomy (GTDB): domain Bacteria; phylum Pseudomonadota; class Gammaproteobacteria; order Burkholderiales; family Burkholderiaceae_D; genus Telluria. The sequence goes on along the minus strand of CBIHLT010000063.1, from coordinate 15,513 downwards.
GCTGGTTGTTGCGCGCCAGCGCCAGCTTGCTCCATTCCTCGAACGAAGACGGGTTCAGCGCCGCGGGGCGGAAATCCTCGCCCAGCCGGTCCAGCTCGCCCGGATCCATGCCGATCACGCCCTCCAGGGTCTCGCGCGCGGCCTGCAGGTTGTCCTGCGATTCGATCAGCTGGGCTTCGGCCAGGTCGAGCCGGGCCTGGGTTTCCAGCATGTCGGTCCTGGTGCCCTCGCCTTTTTCGAACAGGCGCTGGTTGACCTTCTGCTGCTCCAGGTGGGCGTCGCGCTGCACCCGGGCCAGCGCCAGCTGGTCCTGGGCGAACAGCACGTCCAGGTAGGAACTCACCACCCGCACCGACACCTCGTCGATGCCGGCTTCATACAGCTCGCCGCTCTGGGCGCTCTGGACCTTGCCCTGGCGGTAGCGCATGATGGCGTCCAGGTTGAACAGCGGCTGGCGCAGCTGCACGACCGCCGAGCGGCTGGTGTATTTCGGATGGGTCACGACCGGCGCCGCGCCGACGCGCGAGAACTCCTGGTCGGCCACGTTCTTGCCATAGGAATAGCTGCCGGCGACATTCGGCAGCAGCTGCGCGCGCCCGAGCTTGCGCAATTCCTTGCCCGATTCGTTCTCGTAGAAGCGCATGCGGAACTGCGGGTCGTGTTTCAGCGCGGCCTCGTAGGCCTGCTGCAGGCTGACCGCGCCGGCGCCGCCGGCGGACAGCGCCAGCAGCACACCCAGCACCCCGGCGCGGATCGTCACGCGAATAGTCGATGCGGCCCGCATGTCAGTCCTCGCTCATCGCCGAATGGGCGCGGTCGATGATCGGCTTGAGCAGGTAGTTCATCATGGTGCGCTCGCCGGTCTTGACGAACAGCTCCACCGGCATGCCGGGGCGGATGTCCATCTTGTGCTGGGCGATCTTGCGCGCCCCTTCCGGCGTCACCTTGACGTGCACCTTGTAGTAGGGGAAGCCGGTGCGCTCGTCGACGCTGCGGTCGGCCGAGATGTGGGTCAGCTCACCCTCGATATGCGGCGTCTTGTTGGTGTTGAAGGCCGAGAACAGCAGCTCCACCGGCAGGCCCGGGCGCACCTTGTCGACCAGGTTGGTCGGCAGCTGGCCGTCGACGATCAGCGGCGCGCCGCTGGGCACGATTTCCATCAGCTTGAAGCCGGGCGGCACCACGCCGCCGTTGGTGAACACGGCCAGGTTGACCACGGTGCCGCTGGCCGGCGCCTTCACTTCGACATTGCCCAGCTCGAAACGCTGGGCTTCCAGGCGCGCGGCATGGGCATCCGCTTCCTTGCGGTAGTCCGAGAGCTGGGTGCGCACTTCCTTCTGGTAGTCCTGCAGGCGCTGCGCACGGCGCAGGCTCAGCTCCGCCACCTGGCGCTGGGCGCGGCCGATGTTGCCGATGTCCTCGGAGATCGCGCCGCCCAGCTGGGCGTAGGTGCGCTCCAGGTCGAGCAGGCGGTTGCGGGCCACATAGCCTTCCTTGGCCAGGTCGCGCATGCCGGCCAGCTGTTCCTTGAGGATGGCCACCTGCTCCTTCTTGCTGTCGCGCGATTCCTGCAGGCCGGCGACCTGCAGCTTGAGGCCGGCGATGCTCTCGTCCAGGCCGCCCAGCTCGTTCTGCAGCGAGCCCTGGCGCGACAGCAGCAGCTGTTCCTGCAGGCTCATCATTTCGGCCACGCGCGGCTCGCTACGGCGCTTGAGCAGTTCCTCGGGGAAAGCGATCTTCTTCAGGCCGTCGCGCTCGGCTTCCAGGCGCGCCACGTGGGCCAGCGCCGTCAGGTACTGGGTCTCGGTGACTTCGACCGCCGACTGGGCGGTCACCGGGTTCATGCGCACCAGCACCTGGCCCTGCCTGACCACGTCGCCGTCGCGCACCAGCAGCTGCTGGACGGTGCCGCCGGCCAGGTGCTGGACCGCCTGGCGGTTGGTTTCGGACGCTACCGTGCCGCTCAGGGGCACGCCCTTGTCCAGCGGCGCCAGCAGCGCCCACAGCAGGAAGCCGCCCACGCCCAGCAGGACGATCATCCAGCCCATGCGGCTGTAGGCGCGCGCATCGGTGTTGACCTCGAGCGGGGTCACGTCGTGGGCGACGACCTCGGCCGTGTCATTCTTCAGTAATTTCATGGATTCACTCCTCCGCTGGCCGCCGGGGCTGACTGGCGCCCCGCCTGCTGGGCCTGGGCCGCCTGCATCGCCTTGGCATTGGCTTCCGCCAGCGCCGCCAGCACCTGCTGGGTGGGGCCGAACATGTGGACGCTGCCTTCGCGCATCAGGAGCAGCTTGGTGGTGACGCCGATCGCGCTCGGCCGGTGGGTGATCAGGACGATGGTCTTGCCGCGCTGGCGCAGGTCGGCGATCGCCGCCACCAGGGCCTGCTCGCCGGCGTCGTCCAGGTTCGAGTTCGGTTCGTCGAGCACGATCAGCGAGGGGTCGCCGTACATCGCGCGCGCCAGGCCGATGCGCTGCTTCTGGCCGCCGGACAGGCCGGCGCCGCCGTCGCCCAGCCTGGTGTCGTAGCCTTCCGGGAAATGCAGGATCAGGTCATGCACTCCGGCGCGCTTGGCCGCCTCCACCACCTTCTCCGCGTCGACCTCGCCGAAGCGCGCGATGTTCTCGCTGACGGTGCCGCCGAACAGCTCGATGTCCTGCGGCAGGTAGCCCAGGTAGGGGCCCAGTTCGGCCTTGTTCCAGTGGTGGACGTCGGCGCCGTCCAGGCGCACCTTGCCCATCATGGCCGGCCACACGCCCACCAGCAGGCGCGCCAGGGTCGACTTGCCCGAGCCGCTGGGCCCGATGATGCCCAGCACGTCGCCCGGATGGATGCCGAAGCTGACGTTCTTGACGATCGGGTTGCGCATGCCCGGCGGGGCCGCGGTCACGCCCTCCACGGTCAACTGGCCCTGGGGCCGCGGCAGCGCCATGCCGGCTTCGCGCGCGGGGTTGGCGTCGAGCAGCTTGGTCAGGCGCTCGTAGGCGCTGCGCACCGTGCTCACGCTCTTCCACACCGCGATCACCTGCTGCACCGGCTGCAAGGTGCGGCCGACCAGGATCGAGGCGGCGATCATCATGCCGGGCGTGATCCGGTTTTCCAGCACCAGCAGGGCGCCGAAGCCCAGCACCAGCGACTGCAGCGCGGTCTGCACGAACTTGGTGGCGGCGCCGATCATGCCCGCCTTCTGGCTGGCGTCGGCCTGCAGGTTCAGGAATTTGCCGTGCATCTTGAACCAGCGGTTGATCAGGTTGGGCAGCATGCCCATCGATTCGATCACTTCGGCGTTGCGCAGGTTGTTGGTGGCCAGGGTGCTGGCGGCGATCGCCATGGTGTTCGCTTCCGACAGCGGCGCCTTGGTGACGCGCTCGTTGATATAGGCCAGCGCCACCAGGATGATGGTGCCGCCCAGCGCGAACAGGCCCAGGCTGGGTTCGAAGAAGAAGATGACGATCAGGTAGATCGGGAACCAGGGCGCGTCGAACAGGGCGAACAGCGCATTCCCGGTGAGGAACTGGCGCAGGCTGGTCAGGTCGCTCAGGGACTGGCCGGCATTCGCGCCGGCCTGCTTCAGGCTCTGTTCGAACGAGGCGGTGTAGACGCGCTTGTTGAGCATCATGTCGAAGCGGGCGCCCACGCGCACCAGCACGAAGGCGCGGATGGTCTCCAGCGCCCCCATGAACAGGAAGGCGCCCAGCATCAGCACGGTCAGCATCAGGAGCGTGACCTCGTTGCGGCTGGCCAGGACCCGGTCGTAGACCTGCAGCATATAGATGGAGGGCACCAGCATCAGGAGGTTGATGATGGCGCTGAAGGTGCCGACCGTCCAGAACGTGCGCTTGAAGGCCAGCAGGGCGCGGCCGATTTCGGTTTTATCGTCTAACAGTTTCATCTGGTTTGCGTCATCTGTGTGGCGCGTTCGGAGGCTGACACGGCGGGAGTCCCGCCAGATAGTAGAGCACGGCGCATTATGGCGTAAATGCTGCCGAGCTTGTGACGCACGTCACAATTGATTGCATATTCTACAATATTATTGCGCGGAGCCCGATGAGCGGGCGTACTGTGTCGCCCGCCCGACTGCACGGGCGGGGATGGTGACGGGACGTAAACCTGCTAGACGATCCAGGAAACTATTTCAGCGCCGCCGGCGCCGAAGGTGGCGGCCCCGGGAACTGGACCACCGGTCCCGCCGGCGCCTGGCCCGGCGGCAAATAGGCCGGCGCCGGGCTGCCGGCCGGCCCAAGGTGCCGCACGAAGCGGTAGATCGCGCGCAGGTCTTCCTTGTCCATGTCGCGCAGCGCGAACCAGGGCATGGGCGGCCGCAACTTGACGGTCTGCGCGGTCCTGATCCAGTCGTTTTCGCTGAGCGCCGTCATCGTCAGGCGCAGGTTGGCCGGATAAGTTGTGCCCCACGGGCCGCGCCATCCGAGCTGGTCGCCGAGCAGCCATTCCTTTTCCGGCACCTGCCCCGCCGTCTGCGCATAGCCCGCCGTGTGGCAGTCGTTGCAGCCGGCGATCTTCACCAGGTAGCGGCCGCGCTCGATGTACTGGGTGTCGGCGGTATTGCCCGGTTTGCGGGCGGCCTGGCCGGCGGCCAGCGCCATGACCGGCAGGCAGGCCGCCAGCAGCAAGGTGGCCTGCGCAACTTTCCTCCTACGGACTTGATCGATGCTCGTTCCCATATTGGACCCCGCCTGATGTGTAAGTTGCAGTTAGCCCGGCTCGCTGATACTAGGTTAAGCTTAACAAGTCATCAAGAAGAAAATCTTAATAGGGGTCTGTATTCGGATAGGGTCGGATTGTGTCGCACATTAGGACAATTCGTTACAATTGGACAATAAGACAACAGGGCCGTGGAGTATAATTTTTTCGCCCACCGGCCTTGCCTATGATGACAATAATTCCCACGCCTTTTTTCGAGGCGCCTGCCGCGCCGACCAAGCCATGATGCCTTTGATGCTGCGAAGCCTGTGGACCTACCGCGGTTTCGTGCTGGGCAGCGTCAAGCGCGAGTTCCAGTCGAAATACGCGAACGCCATCCTGGGCGCCCTCTGGTCGCTGCTCAGTCCGCTGGCCATGATCCTGGTCTACACGGTGATCTTCGCCGAGGTCATGCGGGCGCGCCTGCCCGGCAGCGATTCCAGCCTGGGCTATTCGGTTTACCTGTGCGCCGGCATCCTCACCTGGGGCCTGTTCGCCGAGATCGTCGCGCGCGGCCAGAACATGTTCATCGACCAGGCCGAGCTGCTCAAGAAGGTCAGCTTCCCGCGCATCGCCCTGCCCGTGATCGCGGTGCTGAACGCCCTGGTCAACTTCGGCATCATCTTCGGCCTGTTTACCGCCTTCTTATTGGCCAGCGGCAACTTTCCCGGCCCGGCCTACGCCGCCCTGCTTCCTGTGCTGCTCTTGATCAGCCTGCTGGCCCTGGGCATCGGCATGGTGTGCGGCATCCTGAACGTCTTCTTCCGCGATGTCGGCCAGTTCATGGGCATCGCCATGCAGTTCTGGTTCTGGTTCACGCCCATCGTCTACCCGGCCTCCATCCTGCCGGACCACGTGCGCCCGCTGCTGGCCTGGAACCCGATGGCGCCGGTGGTCAAGGCCTGCCAGGACATCCTGGTGCGGGGCGCATGGCCCGCCTGGGGCAGCCTGGTCCCGGTGCTGGTCCTGGCCCTGCTCCTGTGCATGCTGGGACTGCGCATGTTCCGCAAGCGCGCCGGCGAAATGGTGGACGAACTGTAATGGGCGCCATCGTCGCACAGGGCCTGGGCAAGGCCTATAAACAATACCGCTCGCGCTGGGCGCGGGTGGCCGACTGGATACTGCCGGGCGGGCCGCGCCACATCCTCAAGTGGGTGCTGCAGGACATCGGCTTCGCCATCCGGCCGGGCGAGGCGGTCGGCCTGATCGGCGTCAACGGCGCCGGCAAGAGCACCCTGCTCAAGCTGATCACCGGGACCACCCAGCCTACCTGCGGCGCCGTCAGCCTGGAGGGGCGCGTGGCCGCCCTGCTGGAACTGGGCATGGGTTTCCACCCCGATTTCACGGGGCGCCAGAACGCCGTGCTGGCCGGCCAGCTGCTGGGGCTGAGCGTGGAAGAGATCGAGGCGCGCATGCCGGAGATCCTGGAATTCGCCGACATCGGCGACTACATCGACCAGCCGGTGCGGGTCTACTCGAGCGGCATGCAGGTGCGCCTGGCCTTCAGCGTGGCCACCTGCGTGCGTCCCGACATCCTGATCGTGGACGAGGCGCTGGCCGTGGGCGACGTGTTCTTCCAGCAGAAATGCTACGCCCGCATCGAGCGCTTCATCCAGGCCGGCACCACCCTGCTGTTCGTGTCGCACAGCGCCGGCACCATCCTGAACATCTGCGACCGCTGCATCTTCCTGCGCGGCGGCCGCATCGCCTTCGACGGCGCGCCGGCCGACGCCCTCGACCTCTACCAGGCCGAGCTGCTGGGGCGGGCCGACCAGGCCCCGGACGCCATCACCATCCACACCGCGCCGCTCCAGCCGCTCGAGCGCACGCACCTGAGCGCCCTGGCGGGCAAGACCGGCAGCATCACCACCGGCGCGGCCGACTGCATCGGCGTGCGCCTGCTCGACCGCCACGGCCACGAACGCACCACCCTGGTGGCGGACGAGCCGGCGACCCTGCAGATCGACTACCTGCTGCACGAGGACGTGGCCGATCCGCACGTCGGCTTCAAGATCCGCAACCGCTTCGGCGCCGTGCTGTTCGAGACCAACAGCTATTGCATGCGGCGCGCGCCCGGCCCTGCCGCGTCCGGCGCGGTACTGAGCGCCAGCTTTTCCCTGAACCTGAACCTGTTCCCGGACGAGTACACCCTCACTGTCGGCCTGGGCGCCGGCGGCCATGGCGAAGGCTCGTTCGAGAAAGTGCTGAACTACCTGCACGAAGTGCACAGCTTCGTGGTGGCCCCGAATCCCGCCTCCATCACCTGGGGCGGCCTGGTCAACCTGCATCCGCAGCTGCAGTTCAGCGTCCGCTGAATCAACCGAACGAGAACCCATGCCAGCTACCAGCGCAACCCACCAAGCCATCGTGCGCAGCCTGTACCGGGGCTTCCTGGACCGCGAGCCCGACCCGGCCGGCCTGGCCTACTGGAGCGCGCGCCTGGCCGAAGGAGCCGGCGCCCAGGAACTGGTGGCGGCCCTGATGGAGTCGGAGGAATACCGCCTCGGCCACGGCGTCCAGGGCAGCCTGGACGCGCTCAGGCAGCGCGTCGCCGGCGCGGCCGCCGGCCTGCTGGCGCGCCCCCTCACCGTGGTCGACATCGGCGCCCAGGAACTCGACACCGAGGAGCACATCTACGCGCCGCTGACCCGCCAGGGCTTGCCCTACCGCATCGTCGGTTTCGAGCCGCAGCAGGAAAAGATCGAGGCCAGCCGCCTGCGCAATCCGGACAGCCGGGTCACCCTGTACCCGACCTTCATCGGCGACGGCAAGGCGCACACCTTCCACATCAACAACGACGACGCCACCTCCTCCCTGCTGCCCTTCAACCGCGCGCTCACCGGCCAGCTGCGCGACCTGGACCACCTGCACACCCTGCGCACCGAGCAGGTGGCGACCAGCCGCCTCGACGAGGTGCTGGCGGATGTCGAGGCGGTCGACTTCCTCAAGCTCGACATCCAGGGCTTCGAGCTGCCGGTGCTGCAGCACGCCGGCAAGGTGCTGGCGCGCACCAGGATCGTGCACTGCGAAGTGGCCTTCGCGCCGATCTATGCCGGCCAGGCCTTGTTCTCCGAGATCGAGACCCTGCTGCGCGCGGCCGGCTTCTACCTGCTGGACTTCCATTCGCTGTGCCGCTATCCGAGCGTCGACGGCGGCGGACAGCGCTCGCGCGACCGGCTCGGCTGGGGCGACGCCGTGTTCGTGCGCGACAGCGCGGATGCGCAAGACCTGCTGGCCCAGGCCCTGGTGCTGCTGTTCGTCTACGGCAAACCGTCCGCCGCCGCCGCGCTGGCGCGCCGCGCCGGCTTCGGCAGCCTGTTCGGGGACACCACCGCATGAAGCACGACTACTTCCTTTCCTATGCCCAGAACAACGAGGACGTGCTGCTGTGGCGCGCCCTCGGACATGTGGCGGAGGGCTTCTACATCGACGTCGGCGCCAACGACCCGGTCGAGCATTCGGTCACCAAGGCCTTCTACGACCGCGGCTGGCGCGGCATCAGCATCGAACCCCTGCCCGCCTTCCACCAGGCCTTCCTGGCGCAGCGCCCGCGCGACGTCAACCTGGCGGTGGCGGCCGGCGCCGCCGATGGCGAGCTCACCCTGTACGACGTGCCCGCCGTGCGCGGCTGGGCCTCGCCGGACGCCTCGGTGGCCGAGCTGCACCGCGCCGAAGGCCACGAGATCGCCGAACTCACGGTGCCGGTGCGCACCCTGGCGTCGGTATGCGCAGAACACGTGCAGGGCGAGATCCACTTCCTGAAGATCGACGTCGAAGGCTTCGAGGGCGAAGTGCTGCGCGGGATGGACTTCGCGCGCTGGCGCCCGTGGATCCTGGTGATCGAAGCCACCCTGCCGAACAGCCGCGCCACCAGCCACGGCGCCTGGGAGCCGCTGGTCACCGCCCACGGCTACCGCTGCGTCTGGTTCGATGGCCTGAACCGCTACTACGTGGCGCAGGAGCATCCCGAACTGGTGGACAAGTTCGGCATCCAGCCGAATGTCTTCGACGCCTACATCCCGCACCACCTGGACGCGGCCTGGCGCGCCGGGCGCGTGGCCGAGGCCAGGATCGAGCATGCGCAGGAGCAGATCCGCGCGCTGCAGGCGAGCCTGGCCCAGGCGGCCCTGCAGAAGACCCATGCCGACGCCCAGATCGCGGCCCTGACCCAGACCGTGGCGCTGGAACAGGCCAACGCCGAGAAGCTGCTGGCCTGGGCCAGGAGCATGGAGACCAGCCTGATCGCGATGCACGCCAGCACCTCGTGGAAAGTAACGCGTCCGCTGCGCATGGCCGGCTCCGTGGTGCATGCGCTGCGCCGTCCGCAGCGCATGCGCCGCATCGTGGCCAGGCTGACGCGCATGGAAGCGCTGCGCCGGCTCCTGATCCCGGTCCTGCTGCGCTTCCCGGCGCTGAACCGGCGCGTGGCCGCCTCGCTGTCCGCCATCAAGCAAACCCCGCCCGAGCCGCTGCCGGAAGGCGTCGCCCCGGTGCCCGACGAGTTGCGCGGCCTGCCCGCCTCGGTGCGCGCCGTGCTGGCCGACCTGCAGCGCGCCCGCAGCCTTCCTACGGATTCCTGAACCATGCGCATCGTCATCGACCTGTTGGGACACCACGGCCGCGTCGACCCGGCCGCGGTCGCCCTCGCCCTGACCCTGGCGCGCCACAACCCCGGCCCGCACGAACTGTGGGCCGCGGCGCCGTTGCACGACCCGATCGCCCTGGAGAGCCTGCGCCTGGAGCCGGCCTTCGGCACGGCGCGCGTGCGCGCCTTCGACATGCCGCAGGATGCGGACATGCGCGAGGCGCTGCGCCGCCACGCCCTGGGCGGACTCGAACCCGGGGTGGTGCTGGCCATCGCGCCGGCGCCCGAGCGCGGCCGCCGCCCCGCCCCGGGCGACACGCCCTGGCACCTGCTGCACGCCGATCCGCGCGGCGCCGACACCGTCGCGCTGTGGACCGCCCTGAGCGCGACCGCCGCCGAACGCAACGCAGCGCCCGCGGCGGGCCGCCGCCCCCGCCTGGCCTATGTTTCGCCGCTGCCGCCGGAGCGCTCCGGCATTGCCGACTACAGCGCCGAACTGGTGCCGGAGCTGGCGAAGTTCTACGACATCGAGCTGGTGGTGGCCCAGGAGCGCGTGGAAGACCCGCGCCTGGACGGCCTGCCGCTGCGCTCCCCCGACTGGCTGCGCGCCAATGCCCACGAGATCGACCGCGTGCTCTACCACTTCGGCAATTCGCACGCCCACCAGCACATGTTCGAGCTGCTGCGCGAGGCGCCGGGCGTGGTGGTGCTGCACGACTTCTATTTTTCCGGCGTGCTGGACAACCTGGAGCGCGAGGGCTACCTGGAAAAAGGCTTCCTGCGCGCCCTCTACGAGTCGCACGGCTACAGCGGCCTGCTGGACCACCTGAAGCAAGGCCGCCATCCGGCCATCTGGAAGTACCCGCTCAACAAGGGCGTGCTCGACAACGCGCTGGGCGTGATCGTCCATTCCGATTTTTCGAAGACGCTGGCGGCGCGCTGGTACGGGCCGCAAGCCGCCGACGGCTGGGCCACCATCCCCTTGCTGCGCGGCCGTCCGCCGGAATCGGGCACGCCGGAAGCGCGCGGCGCCGCCCGTGCGCGCCTGGGCCTGGCGGACGAGCAGTACGCGGTGTGCAGCTTCGGCATGCTGGGCCGCACCAAGCTCAATGCCGAGCTGCTCGAGGCTTTCCTGGCCTCGCCCCTGGCCCAGGATCCGGACTGCGTCCTGGTCTTCGTCGGCGAGAACGATCCGGGCCCCTACGGCGCCGCGCTGCTGGAACGGATCGCGGCCTGCGGCGCGGCCGCGCAGATCCGCATCACCGGCTTCGTCGACGCCGCCAGCTATGCCGACTGGCTCGCGGCCTGCGACTGCGCCGTCCAGCTGAGGAACAGCACCCGGGGCGAAACCTCGGCCTCGGTGCTCGACTGCCTGCTGTACGGCGTGCCCACCATTGTCAACGCCCACGGCGCGGCGGCATCGCTGCCGGACGAGCTGCTGCTCAAGCTCTCGGACGAATTCGCCGCCTACGAACTGAGCGCCGCCCTGGAACTGCTGCGCACCGATGGCGCGCTGCGCGCGCGCCTGTCGCAGCGCGCCCAGGAGCACATGGCGCGCGAACACGCGCCCGCCCGCGTGGGCAGCCTGTACCACGAGGCCATCGAGCGGGTGGCCAGCTGCGGCCGCCATGCGGACTATGCGTCCACCGTGCGCGCGGTCGCCCCGCGCTGCCCGGCCTCGAGCCTGCAGGAGCTGGCCGCCGCGATCGCCTTCAACCGCCCGCCGCCGGCCCAGCGCCAGCTGCTGGTCGACGTCTCGGCGATGGTCCAGTCCGATCTCAAGACCGGCATCCAGCGCGTGGTGCGCAGCATCCTGCTGGCCATGATCGCCGACCCGCCGCCGGGCTGGCGCATCGAGCCGGTGTACTCGGTGGGCGGCAACCGCCCCTACCACTACGCGCGCCGCTTCGCCCTCGGCCTGGTGGGCGAGCAGGAGCTGCCGATGGAGGACGCGCCGGCCGAGCTGCGCCCGGGCGACATCTTCTTCGGCCTCGACCTGTTCACCACCGGCACCACCCAGAACGAGGGCCAGCTGCTGGCCATGCGCGACCGCGGGCTGGAAGTGGTGTTCGTGGTGTTCGACGTGCTGCCGATGCTGCGCCCGGAAGTCTTCCCCTTCGGGACCGAGCAGTATTTCGGCGAGTTCCTGCGCACCGTGCACAAGGTCTCGCACGGCGTGCTGTGCATCTCGCGCGCCGTGGCCGACGAACTGGCCGGCTGGATCGAAGGGCAAGGCGAATCGCTCCACAGGCAGCGCCGCGCGCCGCTCAAGCTGGGCCACTTCCACCTGGGCGCCGACATCGACGCCAGCGCGCCGAGCTTCGGCCTGCCGCCGGACGCCGACCAGGTGCTGCAGGCCCTCGGCGAGCGCCCCAGCTTCCTGATGGTCGGCACGGTCGAGCCGCGCAAGGGCCATGCCCAGGCGCTGGCCGCCTTCGAGCTGCTGTGGCAGCGCGGCGTGGACGCCAACCTGGTCGTGGTCGGCAAGCAGGGCTGGATGGTCGACAAGCTGGCCGAGCGCATGGCCGGCCACCCGGAAAAGGGCAAGCGCCTGTTCTGGCTGGCCGGCATCTCCGATGAAATGCTGCTCAAGCTCTACGCCCGCTCCTCGGCCCTGCTGGCGCCTTCCGAAGGCGAAGGCTTCGGCCTGCCGCTGATCGAGGCGGCCCAGCACCATATTCCGATCCTGGCGCGCAGCCTGCCGGTGTTCCGCGAGGTCGCCGGCGAGCATGCCTATTACTTCGAGGGCCTGGCGCCGGAAGATCTGGCCGCCGCCCTCACCCGCTGGCTGGCCCTGCACCAGGAAGGCAAGGCCCCGCCCTCATCCAGCATGCCCTGGCTGACCTGGGACCAGAGCGCGCAGCAGGTGCTCGACGCCCTGGTGCGCGGGCAGTGGTACCGCATCCTGCCCGGCAAGGGAGAACCGGCGCCATGAATGCCCCCCACTCCATCCACGCACCGGCGGCGCCGATCTCCGGCGCCGCCGGCGACACCATCGCGGTCGTCATCCCGAGCTACAAGGTGACCCGCCACATCCTCGGCGTCATCGAAGCCATCGGGCCGGAAGTGGCGCGCATCTACGTGGTCGACGACTGCTGCCCGGACGGCAGCGGGGCCTTCGTGCGCGCCCACTGCCGCGACCCGCGCGTGGTGGTGCTGGAACATGAACAGAACCAGGGGGTGGGCGGCGCGGTGCTGACCGGCTACCGCGCGGCGATTGCCGACGGCGCGCGCGTCATCGTCAAGCTCGACGGCGACGGCCAGATGGACGCGCAGCTGATTCCGACCTTCGTCGCCCCGATCCTGGCCGGCGAAGCCGACTACACCAAGGGCAACCGTTTCTTCAACCTGGAGCGCCTGGGCAGCATGCCGCCGGTGCGCATGTTCGGCAACGCCATGCTGTCCTTCATGACCAAGCTGTCGTCGGGCTACTGGGATCTGTTCGACCCGACCAACGGCTATACGGCGATCCACGCCGATTGCGCGCGCTACCTGCCTTTCGAGAAGATCAGCAAGCGCTACTTCTTCGAGAGCGACATGCTGTTCCGCCTGAACACCCTGGGCGCGGTGGCGGTCGACGTGCCGATGGACGCGGTCTACGGCGACGAAGTGAGCAACCTGAAGGTGTCGCGCGTCGTCACCGAATTCCTGGCCAAGAACGTGCGCAACTTCTTCAAGCGCCTGTTCTACAACTACTACCTGCGCAATATGTCGCTGGCCTCGCTCGAGCTGCCGCTGGGCGTGCTGCTGGTGCTGTTCGGCGGCGTGTACGGCGTCTCGCACTGGATCGCCTCGGCGCGCGCTGGCGTCCCGACCCCGGCCGGCACCGTCATGGTGGCCGCGCTGCCGGTGATCATGGGCGTGCAGCTGATCCTGGCCTTCCTCGCCTACGACATCGCCTCGGTGCCGCGCCGCCCGCTGCACAAGCGCACCCTGTTCCGGCGCAAGCAGCATGATTGATGCCCTGCGCCAGCGCCAGTTCCTCGTCTTCCTCGCCGGCGGCCTGCTGTGCGCCGGGGTCGACGTCGGCGCCATGCAACTGCTGCTGGCGGCGGGCGGCCACCACACCGCGGCCGCCAGCGCCGGCTTCGCCGCCGGCCTGCTGGTCAACTACGCCTTCCACAGCCGGGTCACCTTCGCCCAGGCCGCCTCGTCCGCCAGCTTCGCGCGCTACCTGTGCGTGGTCGGCCTGAACTACCTCCTGACCATCGGCTGCGTGGCGCTGGCCGCCTCGCTCGCCGGCAACCCGCTGGCCGGAAAGCTCCTGTCGCTGCCGCTGGTGGCGTTCAACGGCTACCTGCTCGGCAAATACTGGATCTTCAAGTGATGAACTTCGCGCCCGTTCAGTACGACCAGGACCCCCTCGCCCGCTACAGCGCCCTGTTCGGGGCCTGCTTTCCCGGCGTCGGCAAGTTCACGCCCGATTACCTGGCCTGGCTCTACCTGGCCAATCCGGACGGGAAGGCGGTCGGCTTCGACGCCTGGGACGGCGAGCGCCTCGCGGCCCATTACGTCTGCGTGCCGGCGCGCGCCTGGGTCGAGGGGCGCGAGGTGCCGGTGCTGCTGTCGCTGAACACGGCCACCCATCCGGACTACCAGGGCAAGGGCCTGTTCACGAAACTCGCCGCGATGACCTTCGAGGCCGGCATGGCGGCGGGCTACGACGGGGTGTACGGCGTGGCCAACGCCAACAGCACGCCGGGCTTCGTGCGCAAGCTGGGCTTCCAGCTGGTGCGCCCGCTGGAAGCGCGGGTCGGGCTGGGCGCCCTGCGCCACGCGGCCAAGGCGCCGGCGCGCGAGCTGTCCTTCGAGCGCAGCTGGAGCGATGCGGCGCTGGAATGGCGCTGCGCCAATCCGCACAACCCGGTGTGGCAACGCGCCAAGGGGGCGCGCACCCAATGCTATGCGGCCGCCCTGGGGCGGCACCTGCCCGCCTATGCGGAGCTGGACCGGCAGGCCGCGCCGCAGTCGCTGGCCCCGCCGCTGTCGCCGCTGCGCCTGTTCATCGGCCTGGCGCCCGACGCAAGCAGCCGCTACGGGAACTACCTCGGCATCCCGATGCGCCTGCGCCCTTCGCCGCTGAACCTGATCTACCGATCCTTCAGCGAGCGCGTGGCGCGCCTCGACCCGGCCCGCATCCAGTTCACCTTCCTCGACTTCGATGCCTACTGACGCCACAACGGACGCCACAACGGACGCCACAGCGAAGCCGGCGGCCCTGTTCCTGTTCGCGCACCAGGACGACGAGTTCGGGGTGTTCGCGCGCATCGCCGAATGCCGCCGCCAGGGACTGCGCTTGGCCTGCGCCTACCTGACCGACGGCCAGACCGCCGGCGCCACGGCCGAACGGCGCAACCGCGAATCGCTGGCGGTGCTGGCGCGCCTGGGCGTGGCGCGCGAGGACGTGCGCTTCGCCGGCCAGGAACTCGGCATCGGCGACGCGCGCCTGCCGCTGCACCTGGACAGCGCCGCATCCTGGATCGACGGGTGGATCGCGGGCGCCGGCCAGGTCGACTCGCTGCACGTGACGGCCTGGGAAGGCGGCCACCACGACCACGACGCCCTGCACGCGCTGGCGGTCGGCGCGGCAAGCCGCCACGGCCTGCTGGCGCGCACCTGGCAGTATTCGCTGTACCAGGCCGCCGGCTTGCCCGGCCCGCTGTTCCGGGTGCTGGCGCCGCTGCCGCAGAACGGTCCTGTGAGCGCGCGCAAGCTGCCCTGGGGAGAGCGGCTGAACTACCTGCGCCTGTGCCTGTCCTATCCTTCGCAACGCAACACCTGGCTGGGACTGTTCCCCTGCGTGCTGCTGCACTACCTGCTGCGCGGGGTCCAGACCCTGCAGCCGGTGGATCCGCTGCGCCTGCGCGAGCGGCCGCACGCGGGCCCCTTGTACTATGAAAAACGCAAATTCTTTACCTGGGACACAATGAACGAGGCGCTGCGCGCGTGGCGCGCCGCCTCCCTGCAGCCATGATGACGACCCAAGACGCCCCCACCGCTCCCAGCGCCGGCACGCCCGCCGCCCGGCCGGCCGCCCCTTCGCCGCCGCACTCACAGCAGCACGTATTGCACTGTGGCTGCGGGACAACCCGGAGCCCGGGGTCTACGTCCGCCAACTGAGCCTGTCCGGCGTGCACACCAAGTTCATCGAGGGCAACCGGACGGTGATCGACGAATTACTCGGAACGCTGTCCGTGGAAACGGCAGCCGGCGATGCACCGGAG
>CBIHLT010000062.1:0-22001 GCA_966210615.1 uncultured Massilia sp. | reverse complement strand
CAGCCGTACCGGATAGCCCAGCTGGTGCTGCCACACATGCACCATCTCGTGCATGAACCAGTGGATCGCGCCGGGATCGCCGCGCGTGTAGTCGGGAAGAAAACAGGAATGGTGGAAGTACAGGCTGCCGTTCGGCGTCATGCAGCAGTTCCTGGGCTGGAACGGCATATACCGCCGGTTGTACACACGTACCCGGCGGTAGTCGACGGCGTCGCCGAAAAGGAGCGACGCCATCCGGATTTCGCCCGCGCTCAGCGGGCGCGCGAGCGTCCGCATGCGAAGGATTTACTGCGGACGAAGTGCGGCGGCCGCCCTGGCCAGCTCGGTGATCTGGTCCCACTGGCCGGCGTTCATCAGGTCCTTCGGGGTCAGCCAGGAACCGCCCACGCAGGCCACGTTCTTGCAGGCCAGGAACTTCGGCGCGGTCTCGATCGAGATGCCGCCAGTCGGGCAGAAGGTCACGTCCGGCAGCGGGCCGCCGATCGCGTTCAGCATGCCCACGCCGCCCGCCGGCACCGCCGGGAACAGCTTGAGCTGGCGGAAGCCCGCCTCGCGCGCCGCCATCACTTCGGACGGGGTCATCACGCCCGGCAGCAGCGGCAGGCCGCTGGTCCTGGCCGCTTCGATCAGGGTCGGCGTCAGGCCCGGCGACACGCCGAACACCGCGCCCGCATCGCGCGCGGCGGCGAATTCTTCCGGCTGGGTCAGGGTGCCGACGCCGACGATGGCGCCTTCGACCTGGCTCATGGCGCGGATCGCGCCGAGGCCGTGCTGGGTGCGCAAGGTCACTTCGAGCACGCGGATGCCGCCTGCCACCAGAGCTTTCGCCAGCGGCACGGCCTGGTCGGGATCGTCGATGGCGATTACCGGGATGACGCTCGCCGAGCGCATGATTTCAAGTAAGGTCATTTCTGCGTCCTAAAAAGAAAGTCTTCATCGGAACCCGGCATGATTTCGCCGGCGTCCACGCCTTCGTGCAGCGGTACGGTGGTGGGAATCGGCGACGGCAGCGGGAAGGTGGCCGCGCCCTCTTCCGCCGCACTGATCGCGGCGCGGAACATCGCGAACAGCTCGCGGCCCATGCCGATATGGCTCTTCGACAGGTCGGCGGTGGCCATCTTGCGCGCTGCCCAGACATCGGCCGGCACCAGGGCGTCGAGCGTACCGGCAGTGGCGTCGACACGGATCATGTCGCCGTCGCGCACCAGGCCCAGCGGGCCGCCCGCCAGGATCTCCGGCGAGACGTGGATCGCCGCCGGCACCTTGCCCGATGCGCCCGACATGCGGCCGTCGGTCACCATCGCCACGTGGAAGCCGGCATCCTGCAGGTTGGCCAGCGCGGGGGTCAGCGCGTGCAGTTCCGGCATGCCGTTGGCGCGCGGGCCCTGGAAGCGGATCACGGCCACGAAGTCGCGCTCAAGCTTGCCCGCCTTGTAGGCGTGCATGAAGTCGTCCTGCGAATCGAAGGTCAGGGCCGGAGCCTCGACCACGTGATGCTCGGCCTTGACCGCCGAGATCTTCATCACCGCGCGGCCCAGGTTGCCCTGCACCAGCACCATGCCGCCGTTGTTGCTGAAGGGGTTCGATGCCTTGCGCAGCACGGCTTCGTCGCCGCTTTGTTCCGGCAGGTCGCGCCAGACCACCTTGCCGTCCTCACCCAGGAAAGGCTCCTTGCAGTGGGCGCGCAGGCCGTGGCCCAGGATGGTGTTGACGTCTTCGTGCGCCAGGCCGGCGTCCAGCAGTTCGCGGATCACAAAGCCCGGGCCGCCGGCGGCCTGGAAGTGGTTCACGTCGGCTTCGCCGTTCGGATAGACGCGGGTGAGCGACGGCACCACTTTCGACAGCTCGTCGAAGTCGTTCCAGTCGACCACGATGCCCGCGGCCCGCGCCATCGCGATGATGTGCAGGGTGTGGTTGGTCGAGCCGCCGGTGGCGTGCAGCGCGACGATGGCGTTGACGATGGACTTCTCGTCCACGATGCGGCCGATCGGCATGTAGTTGCCGCCCTGCTGGGAGATCGACACGGCATGCTGTGCCGCGGCCGCCGTCAGCGCGTCGCGCAGCGGGGTGCCCGGGGTGATGAAGGCGGCGCCCGGCAGGTGCAGGCCCATCATCTCCATCAGCATCTGGTTGCTGTTGGCGGTGCCGTAGAAGGTGCAGGTGCCGGCGCCGTGGTAGGACGCGGATTCGCCTTCGAGCAGCTCTTCGCGGGTGGCTTCGCCCTTGGCGTAGCGCTGGCGGATCGCGGCCTTTTCCTTGTTCGAGATCCCCGAGGTCATCGGGCCGCCCGGCACGAAGATGCCCGGGATGTGGCCGAAGTGCAGCGCGCCGATCAAGAGGCCCGGCACGATCTTGTCGCAGATGCCCAGGTAGAGCGCGGCGTCGAACATGTTGTGCGACATGCCCACGGCCGTGGCCATGGCGATGGCGTCGCGCGAGAACAGCGACAGCTCCATGCCCGGCTGGCCCTGGGTCACCCCGTCGCACATGGCCGGCACGCCGCTGGCGAACTGGGCCACGGCGCCGACCTCGCGCACGGCTTCCTTGATCACTTTCGGGAAATATTCGAAGGGCTGGTGGGCCGACAGCATGTCGTTGTAGGACGAGACGATCGCCACCGAGGGCTGCTTGTATTCGCGCAGCTTGAGCTTGTCGTTGGCGGGGAAAGCGGCGAAGCCGTGCGCCAGGTTGGTGCACGACAGCGCGCCGCGCTGCACGCCCTGCACGCGCGCGGCTTCCAGGTGCGCCAGGTAGGCCGCGCGGGACGGCTTGCTGCGCTGGACGATGCGATTGGTAACCTGTTCAACTACAGGGTGGAGCGCCATGTTCGTTCCTTCCAAAATTTTATAACTGAAATTTTACTACAGAATCGCCCAATGCGCTTGCCGCCCATCTTTCCCTCTTTTGACGGGGGAGCTTGACCAGCCCGCTTGTCGGGCCGTAATGAGGATGAGAGAGCGCGCACAAACTTTTATGTAGTGAATTTACGGGCGCTTCCCTGTATTATTCGCTTACCTATCATGACAATTGTGCCACGCACTCCGATCCCATGCGCCAGCCTTCCCTGACCAGCACCGCCAGCTTCCAAGCCCTCGATCAACATGCAGAAGACGCCGAACTGTGGCAGATGCGCGAACTGTTCGCCGCCGACCCGCAGCGCTTCGAGCGCCTGTCGGTCGAGGCGGCGGACCTGTTCCTAGACTATTCAAAAAATCGCCTCGACGGGCGCACGCTTGAACTGCTGGTCCAGCTGGCAAAAGAGCGCGGCGTCGAGCAGCGCCGCGACGCCATGTTCGCGGGCGAACGCATCAACAACACCGAAAACCGCGCCGTCCTGCACACCGCCCTGCGCGCGCCGCGCGACGCCAAGCTGACCGTCGACGGCCAGGATATCCCGGCCGACGTGCACGCCGTGCTCGACCGCATCAAGACCTTCAGCGACGCCGTCCGCAGCGGCGAATGGAAGGGCCACACCGGCAAGCCCATCACCGACGTCGTGAACATCGGCATCGGCGGCTCGGACCTGGGCCCCAAGATGGTGGTGCTGGCCCTGCGCCACTACGCCCACCCGCGCCTGCGCATGCACTTCGTGTCGAACGTCGACGGCCACGACATGGATGCGGCCCTCGGCCAGGTCGATCCGGAAACCACCCTCTTCATCGTCGCCTCGAAGACCTTCACCACGGCCGAGACCATGATGAACGCGCAGACCGCGCGCAGCTGGTTCCTCACGCATGCGAACGAGGAGGCGCTGGCGAAGCACTTCGTGGCGGTGTCGACCAATACCGAGGCCATCAAGACCTTCGGCATCGACCCGGCCAACATGTTCCCGTTCTGGGACTGGGTGGGCGGCCGCTACTCGGTGTGGTCGGCGATCGGCCTGCCGGTGGCGCTGGCGGTCGGCTTCGGCTACTTCAGCGACTTCCTGGCCGGCGCCCATGCCATGGACCAGCACTTCCGCACCGCGCCGCTCGAGCAGAACATGCCGGCGATCCTGGCCCTGGTGGGCTTCTGGAACCGCCAGTTCCTGGGCTGCCCGTCGGTCACCATCGCGCCCTACCACCAGGACCTGAACCGCTTCCCGGCCTACCTGCAGCAGCTCGACATGGAAAGCAACGGCAAGCGCGTCACCCGCGACGGCGAGCCGGTCGATACCGCGACCTGCCCGGCGATCTGGGGCGAGTGCGGCACCAACGGCCAGCATGCCTACTTCCAGCTGCTGCACCAGGGCAGCGACCTGACCCCGATCGACTTCATCGCCGCCCTGCGCCCGGCGCACGAGATGGAGCACCACCACACCGCCCTGCTGGCGAACTGCTTCGCCCAGTCGGAAGCCTTCATGAAGGGCAAGACCGCCGACGAAGTGCGCGCCGACCTGCAGCAGCAGGGCCTGCCGTCGGACGAAGTGGAGCGCCTGGTGCCGCACAAGACCTTCCCGGGCAACCGTCCGAGCAACACCATCCTGATGGAACGCCTGACCCCGTCGACCCTGGGCGCGCTGATCGCGCTCTACGAGCACAAGACCTTCGTGCAGGGCGTGATCTGGGATGTCAACAGTTTCGACCAGTGGGGCGTTGAACTGGGTAAGGTGCTCGCCAAGAAGATCGAAGCCGAACTGGCGGGCGAGCCGCAGCCGGCCCGGCACGACAGCTCGACCAACGGACTGATCGCACGCGCCAAGGCCGCCGTCTGAGCGCAACCCAGGACAAGCAAAGAACATGGCAATGGAAAAATTCGAAGTGGTCCACGACGCGCCCATGCTCGTGGGCGAGTCGGCGATCTGGCACGAGGTCGAGTCGGCCTTGTACTGGGTCGACATCAACGGCCTGACGGTCAACCGCGTGCATCCGGCGAGCGGCAAGTATTCGTCGTGGAAGATGGCCTCGGAACCGTCGGCGCTGGCCGTGGACGGCGACAACAACCTGGTCGTGGCCACGCGCCGCGGCCTGCTGCGCCTGAACACCACCACCGGCGAAGAGACGCCGATCGCGGACGCGCCCTACGACGTCACCAAGGTGCGCTTCAACGACGGCCGGGTGGACCCGGCGGGCCGGTTCTGGATCGGCACCATGTACGAGCCGCGCGACCAGCCGGCGGCGGAGATGTACGTGCTCGACCGCGGCCAGCTGCGCCGTGCGTGGGCGGGCGGGATGACCAATTCGAATGGCCTGGCCTGGAGCCTGGATGGGCGCACGATGTTCCATGCGGATACCACGACGCACCGGATCGATTGCTATGACTACGATCCGGCGACGGGGACGCAGAGCAACCAGCGCACCTTGCTGAGCTTCCCGACCGACAAGTCGGCGCCCGGGTATGGCGGGCGTCCGGATGGGGCGACCATCGACAGCGAAGGCGCGTACTGGGTGGCGATGTTCGAGGGCGGGCGCGTGCTGCGCATCGCGCCGTCGGGCGAAATCCTGCGCGAGATCCTGCTGCCGGCGCGCTGCCCGACCTCGATCGCGTTCGGTGGGGCGGATTTGCGCACCATGTACATCACCACGGCCAGCCACGGGCGCTCGGCGCAGGAGCTGGCGGAGTATCCGCTGAGCGGGAAGGTGCTGTGCACGCGGGTGGATGTGGCGGGGCGGGAGGAGCCGGAGTATCGCGGCTGAGAAGTATCGGACCTTTGTTCCGGCCCCTGGCCCCAAGGCCGTCGTCCCGGCAAAGGCCGGGACCCAAGTTCGCATGCGCCGCCATGAACGCCCACCGTAAGTGGTGTGCACACAAACTTGGGTCCCCGCCTTCGCGGGGATGACGTTTCGGAGCAAACGATACGATTCAAGCCAACAATGACCCGGCGCCCGAACACCTTCCGACGCGCCTCCATCCGCCAGCCTGTGGCACCATCGACCGCCATCCCCTCCAGATCGGTTTCGTAGTAAATTTTCTTGCAAATCCAATATTTGTGTAGTAAATTTACATTAAGCTTTCTCCCATCCCTAGCACTGACTCCGACACCATGGCCCTTTCCGATTTCGATCTCGTTTTCTTTGGCGGCAGCGGCGACCTTGCGATGCGCAAGCTGCTCCCCGCGATGTACGCGCGCGACGTCTGCAATGACCTCCCCGCCAGCGCCCGCATCATCTGCGTCGGCCGCGACGACATGAGCCAGGAAGCCTTCCTGCAATTCGTCGAAAACAACTCGAAACCGCACATCAAGGAAGCCCCGGTCGACGAACACTGGGCCCGCTTCCTCAAGCGCATCACCTACGTGGCCCTGAACGCCACCGACGTGCGCACCTACGACCCACTGGTCGAGGCCCTGCGCAAGGACGAGTCGCTCACCCGCGTCTACTACCTGGCCACCCCGCCCCACCTGTTCGCCACCATCTGCGACAACCTGGCCGAGACCGGCCTGGCCACGCCGAACTCGCGCGTGGTGCTGGAAAAGCCGCTGGGCCGCGACCTGGCCTCGGCCAAGCAGATCAATGCCGACGTCGGCAAGGTGTTCGCCGAATCGCATATCTACCGGATCGACCACTACCTGGGCAAGGAAACCGTGCAGAACCTGCTGGCCCTGCGCTTCGGGAACATCCTGTTCGAGCCGCTGTGGCGCCGCGAATGGATCTCCGATGTGCAGATCACCATCGCCGAGAAGATCGGCGTCGGCAACCGCCTCGGCTACTACGACACCTCGGGCGCGCTGCGCGACATGCTGCAGAACCACCTGCTGCAGCTGCTGTGCATCGTGGCCATGGAGCCGCCCACCTCGATCGCGCCGGACGCCGTGCGCGACGCCAAGCTGCAGGTGCTGCGCTCGCTGAAGCGCTTCACCCCGACCACCCTGGCCCAGAACATCGTGCGCGGCCAGTACCGCGCCGGCCACATCGACGGCAAGGCCGTGCCGGGCTACCGCGACGAGCCGGAAGCGCCCAAGCAGTCGCGCACCGAGACCTTCGTGGCGATGAAGGCCGAGATCGACACCTGGCGCTGGGCCGGCGTGCCCTTCTACCTGCGCACCGGCAAGCGCATGGCCGACCGCCTGGCCGAGATCGTGGTGCGCTTCAAGCAGATCCCGCATTCGATCTTCAACCAGCCGACCTCCAGCTTCCAGCCGAACAGCCTGGTGATCCGCCTGCAGCCGGACGAAGGCCTGTCGATGAACCTGATGGCCAAGACCCCGGGTGACTCGATGCGCCTGAAGCAGGCCGAGCTCGAACTCGACTTCCGCGAGCAGTTCACCAGCCCGCGCATGGAAGCCTACGAGCGCCTGCTGCTCGACGTGCTGCGCGGCCAGCTGACCCTGTTCATGCGCGGCGACGAACTGGAAGCGGCCTGGGAATGGGTCGAACCGATCCTGGACCACTGGGAAGAAGACGACAGCGCGCCGGCGCCCTACACCTCCGGCACCTGGGGCCCCGCCGCATCCAGCGCACTGATCGGCCGCGACGGCCTGCAGTGGCGCGAAGAAGTCCTGCCCGAAGACTGAGGCCATCATGCTGCTCGACTCGATCCGCACCCAGCTCGATTCGCTCTCCAAGTCGGAGCGCAAGGTCGCGCTCGCGGTGCTCGCCGCCCCGTCCGCGACGGTCAGCCAGAACATCACGGCGCTGGCCAAGAGCGCGCAGGTGTCCGAACCGACCGTGGTGCGCTTCTGCCGCACGCTCGGCTACGAGGGCTGGCACGAGTTCAAGCTCAAGCTGGCCCAGGGCCTGGCCCTGGCCCTGCCCGGCGCCAACGAGCAGCCGGCCCAGGACGATTTGGCCTCGGACCTGATCAACAAGATCTGCAGCCGCTCGATCAACACCCTGCTCGACCTGCGCAACAACCTCAAGCCGGAACTGATCCAGAAGGCGCTCGACATCCTGTCGCGTGCCAACAAGATCGAGTTCTACGGCCAGGGGACCTCGGGTTTCGTCGCGGCGGATGCGCAGCACAAGTTCTTCCGTTCTGGCGTGCCGACGGTGGCCTATACCGATCCGGCGATTCACTCCATCGCGGCGGCCCTGCTGCGCGAAGGCGATGCGGTGGTGGCGATTTCGCAGCGCGGGAACAATCCGTCGATGACGCGCTCGGCCAAGCTGGCGCGGGCCGGCGGGGCCGAGGTGATCGTGCTGGCGCCGTCCGGGACGCCGCTGGCGGAGATGGCGACGCTCTTCATCCCGATCGACCTGGTGTTCGCGATCGACCCGTACACGCCGATTTCGGCGCGGCTGGCTTATCTCGTCGTCATCGATGTGCTGGCGGTGGGGCTGGCATTGCGGCGCGGGCCGGAGTTCCGCAAGAAGATGCAGAATGCGCAGAAGGCGCTGCAGGAATTCGACATGCAGTTCGATTCCTTCATCGGCTGAACCTCTTCCGCATGCGATGCGCGCTCTCAGCGCGCTTTCTTCCCACCCTGCAGCGGACGCTTGGCGGCGATCGTCATCTGGTTATTGTCCGGATACAGCCGGGCCGTCTCGATGCCCCGGATATTTTCCTCGGTCGCATTGGTCTGGTTGCGCAAGGTCCAGTTCGCGTTGCGGTAAGCCTTGAGCAGCACGATGCCCGGCCCGTCGCCGGCGGCTTGCCACCTGCCGCGAATTTCGGGCGAGCCCAGCGGTTTCCACAAGTAGCTGCCGTCGGCGTTGATGCGCAGGCCTTCGGTCGCCGCGTGGTAGGAATATTCGCTGACTTCATAGCGCCCCTCAATCCGGGTGTTGACCGCCATGACCTCGCCGGTCGACCAGTCGCCGACGAAGAAATTCGTCCAGAACGGCTCCCGCCCGATGCCCGCGACCAGGCCCCAGTCGGTCCACTCCGGATTGTCGGGGAACTTGTCCGATGCGATCCGGTACTTCTTTTCATACACGCCGGTCGACGCAGCCGGGCCCGGGCCCGGACCGACTTCGCTCACGGTGCCGGTGCGCCAGCCGGTCGGCAGGTAGAACTGGACCCGCTGTCCCGGTGTGTAGGTGCCGAAGGGCGCCCAGCGGGTCTTGCCCGCGGCCGCCGGCGCCGCGGCGGCTTGCGCCGGACGTGGCGCGGGCTGGGCGGCCGGAACCGCGGCGGCCGGCCTTCTCGCCGGCGCCGCGCCCTTGGCCGCGCCCCCCAGCAGGCGCGCGACGTCCATGGCCCCGGCGGCGCGCGCGTGGTCCAGCGCGCTCTTGCCGTTCTCGTCGCGCATGGAAGGGTCCGCGCCCTGGCTCAGCAGGAAGGCGACGATATCCGCATGCCCGGCAGCAGCGGCGCTCATCAGCGCAGTGCGTCCGTCCTCCCGTTGCCAATTGACGTCGGCGCCGCCCTGGACGATGCTTTTCACCTCATCGAGGTAACCGCCATCGGCGTCGCGGAACAAGGCATCGGCCTTGAATTTTCCGTTGTACCTGGCCCATGGGCCGCTCGGCGCCGCGCGGGGCGCCGCCACGGCCGGCGCCGGCTGGTCCGGCTGGACCGGCGCCTTCGCCCCCTGGCCCAGCAAGCGCACGACGTCCATCGCCCCCGCCGCGCGCGCCAGGTCCTGGGCGGTCTTGCCGTACTGGTCGCGCAGCGTGGCATCCGCGCCCTGGCTGAGCATGTAGGCAACAATGTCCGCATGGCCGGCCGCGGCTGCGCTCATCAGGGGCGTACGGCCGTCTTCGCGCTGCCAGTTGAGGTCGCCGCCACCTTGCACGATGCTCTTGATTTCGTCGAGGTTGCCGCCATCCGCGTCACGGAACAAGGCGTCCGCCTTGAACGTCCCGGTGTACTTGGCCCAGGGACCGCCAGGAGCGGCCGATGCCGGGACGGATGCCACGAGAAGGGAAAGCACGACGGCGGTCAATCTTGGGATCATGGCGGCTCAGGGCGGAAGTATTAGGAAATGCAGAATATCAGTGCGTCATCACACATGTCCAGACGGCAATAACGATCGTCGTCAGCAGGCGACAGTGTCCCGGCGGCGCCTGCTTGCAGGGCCCGGCCTGGCCGCAGGTGTAAAATAGCGGGTTTTCGACAGTCTCCCGGTCATGCCATGCACATCAATCCCGAACGCAGCACCCGCCCCGACTATGACCTGCTGGTGCGCCAGGTCACCAGCATCCTCGAAGGCGAACGCGACCTGACCGCGAACGCTTCGCAGTTCTCGGCCCTCGTCTACGACACCGTCGCCGACCTGAACTGGGCGGGCTTCTACCTGACCGTCCCTTCGAAGAAGGGCGAAGGCCAGGACCTGCTGGTCGGCCCCTTCCAGGGCAAGCCGGCCTGCGCCCGCATCCCGTTCGGCCGCGGCGTCTGCGGCACGACCGCCGTCGAGCGCAAGACCATCGTGGTGCCGGACGTGCACGCGTTTCCGGGGCATATCGCTTGCGATTCGGCCTCGGCGTCGGAGATCGTGATTCCGCTGATTAAGGACGACAAGCTGGTCGGGGTGTTCGATATCGACAGCCCGATCCCCGACCGCTTCTCGGAAGAAGACCGTATCGGCCTCGAAGCCATGATCGTTGCCTTCCTCGACGGCACCGACTGCTGATTGCGCTGTCGGTTTGCTAGCAAACTTGGGTTCCCGCCAAGGGGACGCCTAGTCCGGGAATGACGGTTTTAAGGTAACGGGCTGACGGTCAGCGTGATTAAAGCCGCAGCATGTTGCACGTCATACGCGCCACTGGCGCCTATGACTCCCCGCGCAGGCGGGGACCCAGGTTCCCAAACCCAAGCCCGCGCCACTAGAATACAAGTCACACCACCAAACACCGAGACCCACACCATGAACCAACTCGAACAGCTCAAGCAATACACCACCGTGGTCGCCGACACCGGCGACTTCCAGTCGATCAAGGCCTACGCCCCGCAGGACGCGACCACCAACCCTTCCTTGATCCTGAAGGCCGTGCAAAAGCCGGAATACCGCCCGCTGCTGGAAAAAGCCATCGCCGACGCGCCCCACGCGGAGATCGATGAAATCGTCGACAACCTCCTGATCGGCTTCGGTGTCGAGATCCTGAAGTACGTCCCTGGCCGCGTCTCGACCGAGATCGACGCCGCCCTGTCCTTCGACACCGAAGCGACCGTGGCCAAGGGCCGCGAACTGATCGCCCTGTACGAAAAGGCCGGCGTGTCGCGCGAGCGCGTGCTGATCAAGATCGCGTCGACCTGGGAAGGCATCCGCGCCGCCGAGATCCTGGAGAAGGAAGGCATCCACTGCAACCTGACCCTGCTGTTCTCCCTGTGCCAGGCCGTGGCCTGCGCCGAAGCCGGCGTCCAGCTGATCTCGCCGTTCGTGGGCCGCATCTACGACTGGTACAAGAAGTCGACCGGCAATGAGTACACCGGCGCCGACGATCCGGGCGTGCAGTCGGTCAAGCGCATCTACCAGTACTACCGCAAGTTCGGCTACAAGACCGAAGTCATGGGCGCGAGCTTCCGCAACACCTCGCAGATCCTGGAACTCGCGGGCTGCGACCTGCTGACCATCTCGCCGGACCTGCTGCAGAAGCTGGCCGATTCCGACGCGCCGGTCGAGCGCAAGCTGACCCATGACGCGAACGCCGACATCGCCAGGATCGACATCGACGAAAAGACCTTCCGCTTCATGCTCAACGAAGACGCGATGGGCACCGAGAAGCTGGCCGAAGGCATCCGCGCCTTCGTCGCGGACTCGATCAAGCTGAAGAAGATGATCGCCGAGATGCGCTGATTGCCAGGCGCTCAAGCAAACGACAACGCCGCCCTCGGGCGGCGTTGTTCATTCAGGCGCGGGGGGTTCAGCAGGCCCGCAGGCCGGCCAGGTAGGTGTCCACGACATGCCCGCCCAGCGCCAGCAGGTCGAAGCTGGTGGGTTCGAAGATCCAGTTGCGGATCAGGCCATCGATCATGATCCAGCCGCCCATCGCCGCCTCGTGGGTGCCGACCTCCGGCCGCAGCATGCCCTTTTCCTTGGCCTGCTTCAGGTGGCCTTCCATCTTGGTTTTCCACATGCCGATCGATTCGCGGCGGCGCGCGCGCACCGAGTCGACTTCGTCCACGAACTCGGTCTTCAGGGTCGCGATCTCGAACACGCGGCGCGCCTTTTCGTCCTCGGCCACGATGCGCAGCACCGTCATCATCTCGTCGCGCAGGCATTGCAGCGGATCGGTGATCTCGCGCTGCTCCAGCACCTGCATCGCCTCTTCGATCGGGAACTTGCCGCGATCCATCATTGCATTGAAGAGCGCTCCCTTGTCCAGGAAATGCCAGTAGATCGCACCGCGCGTCACGCCCGCAGCGCTTGCTATATGCTGCAACGTTGTCCTGGAAACGCCTTGTTTCGCGAACAATATTTCCGCTGCGTCTAAAATACTGTCGCGGGTCGCGGCCGCTTCTTCCTTGGTACGACGGGCCATTTTTTAACGCCTATTCCAAAAATCAGAGAGCCAAAACAATTTACATACAATCGTGATAGTATATAAAACTGACTGCAAAATCCAGCGATGATATCGCTCTCACGAGAGAAGTTGTTGTTCCGTGAGTGCGTCATCCTGTTTCATTAACTAGAAGGAAGCATGTAATGCGCTCTGCCAACTCCTCTTCCCTGTCCATGACCCGGGTTGCTACCGCTACCCTGGCGGCCCTCGTGCTGCTGTCCGCCTGTGGCAAGAAAGACGCCGCTACCCCCGGCGCCGGCGGTCCGGGAGGCCAGATGCCGGCGCCGGAAGTCGGCGTCATCACCACCAAATTCGAACCGGTCGCCCTGCAGACCGAACTGCCGGCGCGCGCCGAACCGGTCCGCACCGCCCAGGTGCGCGCCCGCGTCAACGGCGTCGTCCTGAAGCGCCTGTTCACCGAGGGAAGCGAAGTCAAGCAAGGCCAGTCGCTGTTCCAGATCGATCCGGCCCCGTACCAGGCCCAGCTTAACAGCAGCCAGGCCGCGCTGGCGCGCGCCCAGGCGACCCTGAACCAGGCCAGCGCCCAGGCCAAGCGCTACGCGCCGCTGGCCGAAGCCAAGGCGATCAGCGAACAGGAATACACCAACGCCGTCGCCGCCCAGAAGACCGCCGAAGCCGAAGTGGCGGCCGCCAGGGCCCAGCTGCGCGTCTCGCAGATCAATCTCGGCTACTCGAATGTCAACGCCCCGATCTCGGGCCGCATCGGCCGCGCCCTGGTGACCGAAGGCGCGCTGGTGTCCGCCGCCGAAGCCACCGAAATGGCGCTGATCCAGCAGACCAACCCGATGTACCTGAACATCACCCAGTCGGCCAGCGAGCTGCAGCGCCTGCGCAAGCAGGCCGGCGGCTCGAAGCTGGCTTCCAGCCTGCCGGTCACCGTGATGCTGGACGACGGCACCGAAATGCCGGTACGCGGCAAGCTGCTGTTCTCGGACGTGACCGTGGACCCGAGCACCGGCCAGGTGACCCTGCGCGCCACCGTGCCGAACGCGGACAACGCCCTGCTGCCGGGCCAGTACGTGCGCGTGCGCCTGTCCCAGGCCGAACTGCCGAGCGGCATCCTGGTGCCCCAGCAGGCCGTGACCCGCGGCGGCGCCCAGGGCGATACCCTGACCGTGATCGGCGCCGACAACAAGCCGGCTCCGCGCACCGTCAAGATCGCCTCGCAGAACGGCCAGAACTGGGTCGTCACCGAAGGCCTGAAGGAAGGCGAGCGCGTGATGGTCGACGGCTTCCAGAAGCTCCAGATGCTGCCGCCGGGCACCCCGGTCAAGACGGTTCCATGGACCCCGAAGGCCACCCAGGCCGCCGCGGCCCCGGCGCCCGCAGCAGCGAAGTAAGCGCAGCAGGATAAGAACAGGAAACTCCAATGGCACGCTTTTTTATTGACCGCCCTATTTTCGCCTGGGTGATCGCGCTGTTCATCATGGTGATCGGCGGTGTTTCGATCACCCAGCTGCCGATCGCGCAGTATCCGAACGTGGCGCCGCCATCGATCGTGATCAACGCCGCCTACCCGGGCGCCTCGGCACAGACCCTGGAAGACTCGGTCATCTCCGTCATCGAACGCGAGATGAACGGCTCGCCGGGCCTGATCTACATGGAATCGAGCAGCTCCGCCAACGGCAGCGGCTCGATCACCCTCACGTTTGAAACCGGCACCAACCCCGACCTGGCCCAGGTGGACGTGCAGAACCGCCTGTCGCGCGCGGCCCCGCGCCTGCCGCAGGCGGTGAACCAGCAGGGCGTGCGCGTCGACAAGGTGCGCGCGAACTTCCTGCTGTTCACCATCCTGTCGTCGGACGATCCGAAGTGGGACCCGATCGCGCTGGGCGACTACGCCTCGCGCACCGTGCTGCCTGAACTGCAGCGCATCAAGGGCGTCGGTACCGCCCAGCTGTTCGGCACCGAACGGGCGATGCGCGTCTGGATCGACCCGGCCAAGCTGGTGGGCTTCCGCCTGTCGCCGGCCGACGTCAACAACGCGATCCGCAGCCAGAACGCCCAGGTGGCCTCGGGCACCATCGGCGAACTGCCGCTGGCCGCCGGCCAGGAAATCAACGCGACCGTGGTCGTGACCGGCCAGCTCTCCACCGTCGAACAGTTCGGCAACATCGTGCTGCGCGCCAACCCGGACGGCTCCACCGTGCGCCTGAAGGACGTGGCGCGCATCGAGATCGGCGGCCAGGGCTACGCCACGTCGGCGCGCCTGAACGGCAAGCCGTCGACCGGTATCGGTATCCAGCTGGCGCCGTCCGGCAACGCGCTGGAAACCGCGAAGCTGATCAAGACCCGCATGGAGGAACTGTCGAAGTTCTTCCCGGCCGGGATGAAGTACGCGATCCCGTTCGACAGCTCCAAGTTCATCGACATCTCGATCGAGCAGGTGGTGCATACCCTGATCGAAGCGATCGTGCTGGTGTTCCTGGTGATGTACCTGTTCCTGCAGAACATCCGCTACACCCTGATCCCCACCATCGTGGTGCCGGTCGCCCTGCTCGGCTCCCTGGCCACCCTGCTGGCGCTGGGCTTCTCGATCAACGTGCTGACCATGTTCGGCATGGTGCTGGTGATCGGTATCGTGGTCGACGACGCCATCGTGGTGGTGGAGAACGTCGAGCGCATCATGAGCGAGGAAGGCCTGCCGCCGCTGCAGGCAACCCGCAAGGCGATGGGCCAGATCTCGGGCGCGATCATCGGCGTGACCGTGGTGCTGATGTCGGTGTTCGTGCCGCTGGCCTTCTTCGGCGGCGCGGTCGGCAACATCTACCGCCAGTTCGCGGCCGTCATGGTGTCCTCGATCGCCTTCTCGGCCTTCCTGGCGCTGACCCTGACTCCGGCGCTGTGCGCCCACCTGCTCAAGCCGGTCGAAGCGGGCCACCACCACGAGAAGAAAGGCTTCTTCGGCTGGTTCAACCGCAAGTTCACGGCCACCGCCAAGAACTACGAGAGCTGGGTCGCGCGCCTGCTGCGCGGCACCGGCCGTGCGATGCTGGTGTTCGTGGTCGTGACCGGCGTGGTCGCCCTGCTGTTCACGCGCCTGCCGAACTCCTTCCTGCCCAACGAAGACCAGGGCTACGTGATCGCCAACATCCAGCTGCCTCCGGGCGCCACCCAGGAACGCACCAGCGAAGTGATGCGCCAGGTCGAAGGCTTCGTCATGAAGCAGCCGGAAGTGGCCAACATGGTCAGCGTGCTGGGCTTCTCGTTCTCCGGCTCCGGCCAGAACATGGCGCTGGCCTTCATTCCGCTCAAGGACTGGAGCGATCGCAAGGGCGACGGCTCGAGCGCGCAGGCGCTGGCCGGCCGCATCATGGGCGGCCTGTCCGGCGTGCGCGATGCCTTCATCTTCGCGCTGTCGCCGCCGCCGATCCCCGAACTGGGCCGCGGCACCGGCTTCACCTTCCGCCTGCAGGACCGCGGCGGCAACGGCCACGACGCCCTGCTGGCGGCGCGCAACCAGCTGCTGGGCATGGCGGCGCAGAGCCAGATCCTGGCCGGCGTGCGTCCGGAAGGCCTGGAAGACGCGCCGCAGGTGATGCTCGACATCGACCGCGACAAGGCGCAGGCGCTGGGCGTGACCTTCGACGCGATCAACACCGCGATCTCGACCTCGCTCGGTTCGGCCTATGTCAACGACTTCCCGAACGCCGGCCGCCTGCAGCGTGTCGTGGTGCAGGCCGAGGCCAGCGCCCGCATGCAGCCGGACGACCTGCTGCGCCTGAACGCGTTGAACGTCCAGGGCCAGCCGGTGCCGCTGTCGTCCTTCGCCACCACCCGCTGGATCACCGGCCCGATGCAGACCATCCGCTACAACGGCTATCCGGCCATGAGCATCGCGGGCGATTCCAAGCCGGGCTACTCGACCGGCGACGCGATGGCCGAGATGGAGCGCCTCGCATCCCAGCTGCCGTCGGGCTTCGCCTTCGAGTGGACCGGCCAGTCGCGTGAAGAGAAGCTCTCCGGTTCGACCATGGGCATCCTGATGGCCTTCTCGATGCTGGCGATCTTCCTGGCGCTGGCGGCGCTGTACGAGAGCTGGTCGATTCCGGTGTCGGTGCTGCTGGTGGTGCCGCTCGGCGTGCTGGGCGCGATCCTGGCAGCGATGCTGCGCGGCTATCCGAACGACGTGTATTTCAAGATCGGCCTGGTGACGATCATCGGCCTGGCGGCGAAGAACGCGGTGCTGATCATCGAATTCGCCAAGGACCTGCAGGCGCAAGGCAAGTCGCCAATGGAAGCGGCAATCCAGGCGGCGCACCTGCGCTTCCGCCCGATCATCATGACCTCGCTGGCCTTCATCCTGGGCGTGCTGCCGCTGGTGATCGCCGGTGGCGCGGGTTCCGCATCGCAGCGCGCGATCGGTACCGGTGTGATGGGCGGCATGATCACCGCGACGACCCTGGGCGTGCTCTTCGTTCCGGTGTTCTTCGTCGTGATCCGCAAGTTCTTCAAGGGCAGCGAGCGCCAGCGCAAGAAGTACGCGCATGAAGAAGAAACCGTCGTCGTGGACAAGAAAATATGATCAAACACATCAAACTCATCGTGACTCCGCTGGCGCTGGCGATGGCGCTGGCAGGCTGCATGTCGCTGGCGCCCAAGTACGAGCGTCCGGCCGCGCCGGTGGCCGGCAGCTTCCCTGACGTGCCGCGTGCAGCCACCGCCCCTGGTAACGCGGCGTCGGCGGAAGCGCCGGCGGCCATGGAATGGCAGCGCTTCTTCGCCGATGCGCGCCTGCGCCAGCTGATCGAGCTGTCGCTGGCCAACAACCGCGACCTGCGCATCGCCATCGCCAACATCGAGCAGGCACGCTCGCAATACCGCATCCAGCGCGCCGACCGCCTGCCGACGGTGGGCGCGGCCGTGACCGGCCAGCGCCAGACCACCGGCGAGGACGAGCCGATCAACAGCGTCTACCAGGCCGGCTTCACGGTATCGAGCTTCGAGCTCGACCTGTTCGGCCGTGTGCGCAACCTGTCGGAAGCGGCGCTGGCGCAGTACCTCGCCACCGAGGAAGCGCGCAAGACCACGCAGATCAGCCTGGTCGCTTCGGTCGCCAACGCCTACCTGCAGCTGCTGGCGGACGAGGAACTGCTGTCGCTGGCCCAGCGCACCGTGCAGACGCGCGAGGAATCGGACAAGCTGACCAAGCTGCGCTTCGAGAACGGCGTGGTGTCGCGCCTCGAGCTGCAGCAATCGCGCTCGCTGGTCGAGACCGCGCGCACCACCCTGGCCCAGGCCCAGCGCCAGCGCGCCCAGGACATCAACCTGCTGACCCTGCTGGTCGGCCAGCCGCTGCCTGAGCTGCAGCCGGGTGCGGCGCCTTTGACCACCACTTTGGCCGCGACCGAGCTGCCGGACCTGCCGGCCGGGCTGCCGTCCGACCTGCTGGCCAGCCGCCCGGACATCCGCGCGGCCGAGCAGCAGCTGATCGCCGCCAACGCCAACATCGGCGCGGCGCGCGCCAACTTCTTCCCGCGCATCTCGCTGACGGGCAGCGTGGGCAGCGCCAGCACCGAGCTGTCGGGGCTGTTCAAGAGCGGCTCGTATGGCTGGACCTTCGCGCCGCAGGCGGTCCTGCCGATCTTCGACTACGGCCGCAATTCCGCGGTGCTGGGCAGCGCCCGGGCGCAGCGCGACGTCGCGGTGGCGCAGTACGAGCGCTCGATCCAGACCGCGTTCCGCGAAGTGGCGGATGCGCTGGCGGGACAGGCGACCTTCAGCGAGCAGCTGCGCGCCCAGCGTGCGGTGGCCGAGGCGGAAAGCGAACGCTTCAACCTGTCGGACCTGCGTTACCGGAACGGGGCGGCGAGCTACCTGGACCTGCTGGATGCGCAGCGCTCGCTGTTCCAGGCGCAGCAGCTGGCGATCCAGGCGAACCTGCTGCGTTTGCAGAACCAGGTGACCTTGTACCGCGTGCTGGGTGGCGGGTGGACGGAGCCCGCGGCGCCGGTCGCGGCGCGCTGAGCGTTTTCATCGGAACGGGCCTTCGCGGCCCGTTTTTTACTTTGCGGCGTGCATGCAAACTTGGGTCCCCGCCTTCGCGGGGATGACGTGCGAGAGCTAACGCAAAGTCATCCTCACCCACAGCTCTGAGACCGTTATTCCCCCACTGGCGGCAATGACTCCCCGCGAAGGCGGGACCCAATTTTATGTGCTCCGCAACTCGCGCACGCCCTTGCCAAGCCGCTTGCGCAGTAAGCTGCGCAAGGTCACCCCATCGCGATACCCCACCTGCTCCGCAATCCGCTCCACCGCCAGATCGCTCGTCCTGAGCAAATGCACCGCCCGTTCGATCCGCAGATCCTGCACATGCCCCACCGGCGTCTTCCCCAGGGTATCGGCCAGCCTTCGCGCCAAGGTACGCTTGCTGGTCGCCAGCGCCCCCGCCGCCGCATCCAGGCTGAACCGCTCCGCCAGATGTTCCCGTGCCCATCGGTCGAAACCGGCGACCAGCGGATCGTGATGCAGCAAATGATCCGAGATCACATAAGCGCTCTGGCTCGGCCGCGCATCGACGATCAGATAGCGCGCCACCAGCGCCGCCAGCTCGGGACTGGACTGCCGGATCAGCCACAGCGCCAGGTCCAGGTGCCCCAAGGCCGCGCCCGCCGTGACGAACTGCCCCGACTGCACCACCATGCGTCGCGCATCCAGGCTGACATGCGGATAACGCTCGCGGAACATCGGTGTCAGCCACCAGGTGCAGGTCGCCTCATGCCCGTCCAGCAGCCCGGTCTCGGCCAGCACGAAGGCGCCGATGCACGGCGCCGCGATGCGCACGCCCTGCTCCGCCCAGCGCCGCAAGGCCAGGCCGGCGTCGCGTACTTCGTCGGTGGCGAGCGCTTGCGCCAGCGGCTCCGGCATCTTGTAGCCGATTGCCGGTACGATGACCAGGTCCGGCACGCCGCAAGTCTCGGCCGGCACGACCGGCACCCCCAGCCCCTGCGCACTGCGCACTTCG
Organism: uncultured Massilia sp.; assembly: GCA_966210615.1. Lineage (GTDB taxonomy): Bacteria > Pseudomonadota > Gammaproteobacteria > Burkholderiales > Burkholderiaceae_D > Telluria. Next base: position 2,714 of record CBIHLT010000062.1, on the reverse strand, counting down.
GGACGCACACCGGCCAAGGTAAGCTCGAAAGGCGCATGCGGCCCGGCCAGCTCGCCGGCCGTGCGGAAGGCATCGAGCACCGCGGCCAAACCGGTGTCAAATACGGCATTCAGGACGAGAACGACGATGCGCATGGCAGATTCGGTATCGATATAGTCAATTCTGCCAGTTTCTCATTGCCACCCGCCGCTGTACAGTGAGGCCATGTTCGAACAAGGAGAAAACACATGTTCCAGAAAACTCTGGTCGCCGGATGGGGCGACATGGACTTCAATGCCCACATGCGCAATACCGCCTACCTCGACAAGTCGGCCGACGTGCGCATGATGTACTTCGCCGAGCACGGTTTCCCGATGAGCGAATTCATGCGCTTGCAGCTGGGGCCGGTAGTGATGAAAGACCAGATCGAGTACTTCCGCGAATGCCGCCTGCTCGACGAGATCACGGTCACCTTCGAGATGGCCGGGCTGTCGGAGGACGCCAGCCGCATGAACCTGCGGAACACCTTCTACCGCGACGGCGTGCTGTGCGCGCGCGTGACCTCGCGGGGCGGCTGGTTCGACCTGCGCCAGCGCAAGCTGACCGTCCCGCCGCCCGAGCTGGCCGAGCTGCTGCGCAGCCTGGCGCGCACCGAGGACTTCGCCGGCCTGCCGGGGAGCGCGCGCTGAGCGTGTGTTGAAGCGCGGAATTGACTGAAGGCCCGGACGCAGTCCGGGAACGATTTGGCTACACTGGATGCATCGACCGCTTGACGCGCCCTGAGCGCCCGCCGGCCATGCGACAATTCTTGCACACACACTGGAAGCTGATTGCGATCCTGCTTGCCATCGTGCTGGCGCTGATCACGGCGGAAATCGATTCCGCCCCCGCCGCGCCGCCGCTGACGGCGCGCCTGCGCGCCCACGTGGAAGCGACCACCGCCACGAAGCCCGATGTATCCGGACGCTATATCGAAACCACGCTCCAAAGCTTCGGTTACGCGCCCGTGCGCGCGCGCCAGACGCGCGACATCGAAGTGGCGGTCGCGAACCTGGCGCCGGGCGCACGGCCCGAGCGCGTCTTCATCGTCGGCGACCGCGGCGGCGGAACAGCGGCGGTGCTGGAGCTGGCGCGCATCCTGAAGACCATGCAGCCCAGCCGCGGCACGGAAATCCGCTTCGTGTTCTTCGCCGGCCAGGCGTCCCCGCCAGTTGCAGACGGGCCGCCGGAGGCAGGCAGCTTCATCGCCTTCTCGGGCACGATGGAAGCGTCGGCGCGGGTGCGCCAGGCGCTGGACGCGTTCAGGGAACAGACGGATACGCTGGATCACGGCCTGGCGGCGCCGGCCCACGCGATGGGCGTCACCCTGTCGGACCATCGCAGCCGCGACCGCCGCGGCTCCCCCGCCCTCCTGATCACCGAAACCGGCTTCCTGGCCTACCCCTACCACCGCACGGCGCACAAGGTGGACGTGGACGGCATGGCGCGCGTGGTCAGCGGCCTGGCGCGCACCATCACCGCGCTCGCGGGCGCGGTGCGCACCTAGCCGCTCACTCGGCCAGGAACATCTCCTGCAGGTCGTTCAGGAAACGCTGGCCCAGTTCGGTCGGGCGGATCAGCTTGTGGTCGCGGTAGAGCAGGCCCTTGGCCTCGGCCTCGTTCAGGGTCTTGGCGATTGTGCCGATGCTCATGCCGGTGCGCTCGCCGAACAGGTTCGGATCGAAGCCGTCGACCAGGCGCAGCGCGTTGAGCATGAATTCGAAACCCATGTCGGCGCGGCCGATCTCGCGCTCTTCCTGCATCGGGTTGCCGCGCCTGGCGGCCTCGATGAAGGAAGCCGGCTGCTTGAAGCGCGCCTGGCGCAGGATGCGGTGCGGGAAGGAGATCTTCGAATGCGCCCCGGCGCCGATGCCGAGGTAGTCGCCGAACTGCCAGTAGTTCAGGTTGTGGCGCGCCCGGCGGCCGGGCTTACCGTAGGCCGACACTTCGTAGTGTTCGTAGCCCGCCGCGGCGGTCATTTCCGCGATCATGTCCTGCATGTCGGCACTGAGATCGTCGTCCGGCAGCTGCGGCGGATACTTGGCGAACACCGTGTTCGGTTCCATCGTCAGGTGGTAGAGCGACAAATGCGGCGGCTGGAAGGACAGCGCGGTCTCCAGGTCGCGGCGCGCTTCCTCCAGGGACTGCTGCGGCAGCGCGTACATCAGGTCGAGGTTGAAATTGTCGAAGGTCGACTGCGCGATCTCGACCGCGCGGCGTGCTTCGTCACCGTCATGGATGCGGCCCAGCGCCTTGAGGTGGGCCGGATTGAAACTCTGGATGCCGATCGACAGCCGGTTGACGCCGCTGCCGCGGTAGGCCTTGAAACGCTCCGACTCGAAGGTGCCGGGATTGGCTTCCATCGTGATCTCGGCGTCGAGTTCGAGCGGCAGCAGGGTGCGCACCATGGCCAGCAGCTGGTCCAGGGCTTGCGCCGACATCAGGCTGGGCGTACCGCCGCCGATGAAGACGGTGTGGATCTTGCGGCCCCAGATCAGGGGCAGCGACTGCTCCAGGTCCAGGCGCACGGCGTCCAGGTAGTCCTGCTCGGGCACCTCGCCCTTGGCCTCGTGCGAGTTGAAATCGCAGTAAGGGCATTTGCGCACGCACCAGGGCCAGTGGATGTAGAGCGACAGCGGCGGCAGCGCGCTCAGGTTCAGCGCGCCCGGCTGCAGGTATTGCAGCGCGGCGGTGGC
>CBIHLT010000061.1:0-22662 GCA_966210615.1 uncultured Massilia sp. | reverse complement strand
GCATTCCCGCGCCCGCTACATTGCATCCGCCTCGGCGCATCCTTTTCGCTGATTCTCTTCAGCGCACCCGCCCACGCGCCCGATCCGTTCAGCGCTCTCCAGGCGGAATGTGGCGGACCGCCTCCACCAACGCAGCGTGGGCGTCCAGATCGGCGGGGCGCAGCTTCGGCGTTGTCCTGGCGGGATACTTACCCAGGAAATTGTCGTTCTTCCAGTTGCGGCTCGGACGAACGGGGCGCGGCACGAAGCCGCCGCCGCAGTTCGGGCAGACGTTCTGCAGCAGGCCTTCGGCACAGGAGGCACAGTAGGTGCATTCGAAAGAGCAGATGCGGGCTTCTGGCGAGTCGGGCGGGAGCGCGGTATTGCAGTGTTCGCAGTTGGGACGCAGTTCGAGCATGCGCAGTCCTTTCACAGGTGGCAGCGGCGCTGCCGGATGGAGTTTGCCCAGCCGCTGGCCGGCTGCGCATCGGGGCCGATAAAAAACGGCCAGCGAATTCGCTGGCCGTCATGGTCTTCCAGGAATCAGGCGCGCATGGCGCCTGCCCTGCCCTTACGCCGGTTGCGGCGTGCCGCGGCCACGGCCCGTGACCATGCCGATCAGGCGCACGATCACGCGGAACACCAGGCGCACCATGATCAGGGTCAGGATCGCCTCGACGAAGGTCATCAGGAAGGCGAGCGCCGGGTTGAAGCGCTGGGCGCGGCGGCCGAACTTGGCCACCATGCGGTCGCGGGCGATCTCGATGCTGTCGTAGAAGGTCGGCACGACCAGCAGGGTCAGCAGGGTCGAGGTGATGGTCCCGCCGATGATCGAAATGGCCAGCGGCTGGTAGAACTGGCCGGAATCGCCCAGGGCCAGCGCCACCGGCAGCATGCCGGCGATCAGCGCGAAGGTGGTCATCAGGATCGGACGCAGACGCTTGCGGCCGGCGGCCATCAGCGCGTCTTCGCGATCCATGCCTTCTCTTTCCAGCGAACGGGCGGCGTCGAGCAGCAGGATCGCGTTCTTCGCCACCAGGCCCATCAGCATCAGGACGCCGATCATGCTCATCAGGTTGAGGGTGTTGTTCGACAGGATCAGGGCCAGCACCACGCCGATCAGCGACAGCGGCAGCGACAGCATCACGCCCAGCGGTGCGGTGAAGGAGCCGAACTGCATCACCAGGATCAGGTACATCAGGCCGATGCCGGAGAACAGCGCGATGATCATCTCGGTGAACAGTTCCTGCTGGTCTTCACCCTGGCCGCCCAGCGACAGGCCGTAGCCCGGCGGGAAGTCGAAGCTCTTGGCCAGCTTCATCGCCTCCTGGGTCACTTCGCCGGCCGAACGGCCCTGGGCGTTGGCCGAGACGATCACCAGGCGCTCGCCATCCTTGTGGCGGATACCCGATGGGCCCTTGCCCATGGTGATGGTCGCGATCTGCTCGAGCGGCACCATCATGCCGGTGCCTTGCACGGCGATCGGCAGGCGCTCGATGTTCTCGGTGTTGACGCGGTCTTCCGGATGCAGGCGCACGGCGACGTCGCGGGTCTCGCTGGTCGGGTCGACCCAGTCGCCCACTTCGATGCCGGCGAAGGCCACGCGCAGGGCCTGGGCGGCGTCGTTCACCGAGATGCCCATGGCGTTGGCCAGGCCGCGGTCGAGCACGATCTGCAGCTCGTTCTTCGGGTCCTGTTCCGACAGGGTGACGTCGACCGCGCCCGGGATCTCGCGCAGCTTCTCCATGTAGGCGGAGGTCAGTTCCATCAGCTTGCGCGAATCCGGGCCGGTGAACTCGATCTGGACCGGCTTGCCGCCGCCTCCCAGGTCGTCGATCACGGTGTACTCGGCGCCCACCAGCGGAGCGATCTTGGCGCGCAGGTCGGTGCCGATCTCGGCGGCGCTGCGCTTGCGGGTGCTGCGCTTGCCGATGTCGACATAGACGCGGCCGCCGCTCAGGTTGACGTTGCTGTTGGTGTCTTCGGTTTCCGGGATCGAACGGGCGATCTCGGCCGCCGCTTCCACCTTGCGGCGCGCATATTCGAGGCTCGACGAGGCCGGGGTGCGGATCTCGACCATGATGGTGCCGTGGTCGGCTTTCGGCAGGAAGCTCGAGCCGCCGAAGAACATGTGCAGGGCAATGGCGCCGACGAAGCTGGCGACGGCGATCGCGGCCATCCACTTGCGGTGATGCAGGGCCCAGGCGATCACGCGGCCGTAGCGGTCGGCCTGGTGGTCGAACCAGACGTTGAAGCGTTGCAGCACGCGGCTGATGCCTTTCTTCGGCGCATGCGCGTGGTCAGGCGGGTCGCCCCAGTAGGCCGACAGCATCGGGTCGAGCGTGAACGAGATGAACAGCGACACGATCACCGAGCAGGTCACGGTCAGTGCGAAGGGACGGAACCACTCGCCCGACACGCCCGGCATGAACGCTACCGGCACGAACACGGCCATGATCGAGAAGGTGGTCGCAGCCACGGCCAGGCCGATCTCGGCGGTGCCTTCGAGCGCGGCGGTACGGCGGTCCGAGCCCAGTTCCATGTGGCGCACGATGTTTTCCCGCACCACGATCGCGTCGTCGATCAGCACGCCGATCGCCAGCGACAGGCCCAGCAGGGTCATGAAGTTCAAGGTGAAGCCGCACAGCCACACGGCGATGAAGGCGGCCAGCACGGAGGTCGGCAGCGACAGCGCGGTGATCAGGGTCGAGCGCCAGGAGTTCAGGAAGGCGTAGACCACGAAGATGGTCAGGATCGCACCCAGCACCAGGGCCTCGATCACGTTGTTCAGGCTGCTCTGGGCGTCGTCGCCGCCGTCGCGGACGACTTCGACCTTGGTGCCTTCCGGCATTTCCTTATTGGCCTGTTCGACCACCTGGTGCACCTTCTTGGCCAGCGAAACGGTCGAGGCGTCGCGCGAGCGGGAGATCATCAGGGCCACGTTCGGGTTGCCGCTGCGGATGGACAGGCTGTTGATGTCGGCGAAGCCGTCCTGGATCTCGGCCACCTGGTTCAGGCGCACGATCTGGTCGCCGTTGCGCTTGACCACGACCTGCGAGAAGTCTTCCGGACGCTCGATGCGGCCGACCAGGCGGATGCCCTTCTCGTCCAGCTCGCTACGCAGCTTGCCGACCGGGGCGTTCGTGTTCTGGGTGCGCAGGGCGTTGGTGACTTCCGACACCGACACGTTGAACTCACGCAGCTTTTCGGCGCGCAGCAGGACCGACAGTTCGCGGCGCAGGGCGCCGTTCACGGTCACGGTCGAGACGCCGTCGATGGCGCGGAACTTGTCGGCCAGCACGTCTTCGGCATAGCGCGAGATCTCCGCGTGCGACTGCTTGCTCGAGGACAGCGCCAGGTGCATCACCGGTTCGGAGGTGATGTCCCAGCGGCGCAGCACGGGCTCGCGCATCTCCACCGGCAGCTTGTAGCGCACCGCGGCGATCGCGTTGCGCACGTCGTCCGAGGCTTCGATGACGTTGCGGTCGAAGTCGAATTCGAGCCAGATCGACACGCCGCCTTCGTACGAGTTGGAATTGACCTCGGTGACGCCCTGGATCGCCAGCATCTGCTTTTCCAGGCGGTTGGTGATTTCGCGCTCGACGGTTTCGGGCGAGGCGCCCGGATACGGGATGTCGACCGTGACGCCCGGACGCTCGACGTCCGGGTTCTGGTTGACCTTGAGCTTGGACAGGGCGAGCAGGCCGATGCACATCATCGCCACGATCAGGACGACGGTGGCGACCGGCCTCTTGACACTGAAATTAGAGAGGAACATTTGTTGTTTTCCTTATTTTTCCTTACTTGCCCTGCACCGGCGCCGCACTGGCAACGCGCGCGGCAGGCATCTCGACCTTCTGGCCATCCTTCAGGTTCGAGCTCGGGGCGCGCAGCACGACGTCGCCGGCGGCCAGGCCCTGCTTGACTTCGAAGTTGCCGGTGCGCTCGTCGCGCGCGCCCAGCACCAGGTCGACCTTGCTCAGCTTCTTGTCCTTGACGCGCCAGGTGTAGGCCTTGTCGCCGGCCTTGACCACGGCGGCTTCCGGCAGCATCAGGGCGTTGGCGGTGGCGGCGTCGACACGGCCTTCGGCGTACAGGCCGGCCACCTTCGGCTGGGCCCTGTCGGCGAATTCGACCAGCACCTCGACCTGGCGGGTCACCGCGTTGGCGGCCGGGTCGATGCGCTTGACGATGCCGGCGAACTGCTGCTCGCCGTAGCCGTTGACGCGGAAGTTGACCTTCTGGCCGACCTTCACGGTGGCGATCGAGTCGGCCGAGACGCGGCCTTCGAAGCGCATGCTGGCCGGGTCGATGACCTTGACCAGTTCCTTGCCGATGGTGGCGGTGTCGCCGGCCGAGACCTTACGGTCGGACACGATGCCGTCGAACGGAGCACGCACCACGGTGCGGCCCAGCTGCTGGCGCGCGGTGGCGACGCGGCTCTTGGCGGCCGACAGTTCGCTCAGGGCATTGTTGCGGGCCATTTCGGCATCGTCCAGGGCCTTGACCGAGGTCATGCCCGAGGCGCGCAGGGTCTTCAGGCGCTCGAGCTGGCGGTTGGCCTGCTCCAGCGACAGGTTGGCGGCGCGCTGGGCTTCCTCGGCCGACATCAGGGTGTCGCGGATCGAGGTTTCATCGAGGCGCACCAGCACGTCGCCGCGCTTGACCGGCTCGCCGTTCTCTTTCAGGACTTGCAGCACGATCGCCGAGACTTCGGCGCGCAGGTCGGCGCGGCGCTCCGGCTGGATCGAGCCGGTGACGACCGGACCGGAGGAGATCGCGTCGCTCTGGACGGTCAGCACGTCTTCCGGGGCCACGGTCAGCTGCGTGGGCTTGTTGTCCTTCGCCTGGGCGCCGGGGCCCTTGGCGGGTTCCTTGCCACAGGCGACGAGGGCCGAGGCGATGGCTAGAACGAGTAGTGGTTTGCGCAGCATGTTGTGGTTCTCCGGAAGTGGACTCGGTAAGCTTTTTTATAAAAATAAGAATAGATACAGCCAGTGCGCAGTATTCAGTAGGGGGCCGCCGAACTCAATAGAGGAACCTGCGACTTGCGGAATTCGTGGGATGAAATGCGTTTTTTGGCGATGAGCTGCATTCCAGCCCGGCTGAAACGCAGCCTGTTCCGGACAGAATGCGGACGGCCAGTCTGGACGGCCGGACGTCCGGACGTCCGGCCTGCCGCGCTCTTCCCCATGTCTCCTCCCTGCTGGCCCCTCAGCCGCCCAGGACGGCGTTGATCAGGGCGCCCATGCCGATGCCGGTAACGATGCCGCCGGCGATCTCGACCAGAGTGTGTCCCATGCGCTCGCGCAGGATGACATAGTCTTCCTTGCCGTCGTGCAGGCGGTTCAGGGTCACCGCATGGCGGCCGACGTGCTGGCGCAGGCTGTTGGCATCGATCATCACGATGAAGGCCAGGGTCACCGCGACCCCGAACGCAGGATGGCCCATCCCCTCGCGCAGGGCGATCAGGGTGGCCATGCTGGTCACGACGGCACTGTGGTTGCTCGGGAAGCCGCCATTGCCGACCAGGTTGAACGCCCAGCGGCGCTGGCGCACGCTGGTAATGAGAAACTTGATCGGACCAACCATCATCCAGGTCAGGACCGGGGTCACGAGGTAGATTAATTCCATAAAAAATCCAAAAGAGATATGCCTTGAAAATGCCGTGCGGAATTATCTCAGATGAATGCCCCTGCGGCGATCTTTCCGATGCGCCCCCGCTGTGTCCGGAGCGGTAATATTCCTCCACTCGACCAAGACAAGCAAGGGGGCTGTATGCGGCATTTCCGGTTGTCCATCGCGGTTACCGTGGTCCTGATGGCCCTCGCGGGCTGGTGGGGCTACGAGCACAAGGGGGTAGCGGGCATGCTCCAGGCCCTGTGGATCACCGCGGTGCTGGGCGTGCTGGAAGTGTCGCTTTCTTTCGACAATGCGGTGGTCAACGCCTCGGTCTTGCGCCATTGGAACGAGTTCTGGCGCAAGTTGTTCCTCACCGTCGGCATCCTGGTGGCCGTGTTCGGGATGCGCCTGCTGTTTCCCCTGGTGATCGTGGCGGTCGCCACCGGCCTGGGGCTGGTGGATGTCTGGCATATGGCGATCAACACGCCGCTCGAGTACTCGCGCCACCTGACCGAGCGCCACGCCGAGGTGGCCGCCTTCGGGGGCGCCTTCCTGGCCCTGGTTTTCCTGAACTTCCTGTTCGACGAGGAAAAGGAGCTGCACTGGCTGGGCTGGATCGAGGAAAAGGTGGGTAAATACGGCACCGAGGGCCTGGCGGTCCTGATCACCCTGCTGGGCGTGTTCTTCGCCATGAGCCTGATGCCGCACGCGCGCAAGCTGCCGGTCCTGATCGCCGGGGTGACCGGGGTGCTGGTCTATATCGGGGTGCAGTGGCTCAGCGGCCTGCTCGAGCATGAGGAGGAAGATCCGACGGTGGGCGCCATGATTTCCCAGGGCAGCATCGGCGGCTTCCTCTACCTGGAAGTGCTGGACGCCTCGTTCAGCTTCGACGGCGTAATCGGGGCCTTCGCCATCACCAACGACGTGGTCATCATCATGCTGGGCCTGGCCATCGGCGCCATGTTCGTGCGCTCGATGACGGTGTTTCTCGTCTATAAGGGCACCTTGCAGGAATTCGTGTACCTCGAGCACGGGGCCCACTATGCGATCGGCATCCTGGCCCTGATCATGTTCGCCAGCGTGCACTATCACATTCCGGAATGGTTCACGGGACTGTCGGGGCTGGCCTTCATCCTGGTGTCGGTGTGGTCCTCGGTACGCTACCGGCGGCGCCTCGAAGCGGAAGAGCGCAAGCAGGAGGAAGTTGTTTGAATTGCACGGCCATTTGGCAGTGCGGCCCAGCCGTGGCAGAATGGGCGCTGCCATCCTGACAAGCTTTTTTACTGAACAGCCACGACCATGCCCAAGCGCGCCCTTGCCCTCCTGTTGTCTTCCATCGCTACCCTCCTGGTGCTGTTCGCGCTTTATACCTGGTTTACGCTGAGCTGGTCGTATTCTGAAGGGGAACGGGCGGGTTACCTGCAGAAGTTCTCGAAGAAGGGCTGGCTGTGCAAGACCTGGGAGGGGGAGATCCTGCTGTCGAGCATGCCGGGGGCGATTCCGGAACGCTTTGCGTTCACGGTGCGCGATGAAAGCCTGGTCAAGGCGCTGCAGTCGAGCATGGGGCAGCGAGTGCAGATCAGCTATGAACAGCACAAGGGGGTGCCGACCAGCTGCTTCGGCGAGACGGAGTATTTCGTCGAGAAGGTGAATACGGGGCCGGTGAATCCGGTGGCGCCGAGCGAGGCGGCGGTGGGGCAGTAATTACTGCACACCGCTAACGCCAAGCTACTACCCCATAGCCAAGACCGTCATTCCTGCCACTGGCAGCAATGACGGTTTTTTTGGCCCGTGGTGCTACTTACCGCTCATCCCTGCTCCGCTGCTGCAAAATCGCATCCGCCAGCCTGGTCGCCGCTTCCGCCGCCGACGACCCCGTCGACGGCTGCTTCAGCCTCCCCAGCACCTCGCGCGTGAGGTCCGCCGACACCGAGCGGTAGCTCGCCTCCTGCTTGCGCTCCCCGATCGTGCGCTCGGTCGCGGCCAGCTCGGCCGCCTGCTCTTCCTGGCGCTTGCTTTCCAGGTTCAGCAAATGCTTGCGTGCATCCGCCATCTGCTGGGTCGCCTGCGCCGCCTTGCGCTGCATCTCGGCATGCGCCTGGGCGTGCTCCAGCAGTGCCCGCTGGGCCTCGCGCTTCTCGACCGCCGCCTGCACCGCCGCCTGCTCGGCCAGCTCGCGCTCGCGCGCCAGGCGCGCCTGCTCTTCCTCGGCCGCCGCCCTCGCCTGCGCGGCCTGGGCCGCCGCATGCTCCGACGCCAGGCGCGCCGCCGCCGCCTCGTTGGCGCGGGTGTCGGCCGCCGCCTGCTGGCGCTGGGCGGCCAGCTTGCGCTCGACCAGGGCCAGCGATTCGCGCGCCGCCTGGGTCGCGGCCCGCTCGGCGGCGATCGCTTCTTCCGTCACCGCCAGCTGGCGGCGCTCCACCTCCGCCCGCTCGGCCTGCGCCTGGGCCAGTTCCACCGCGCGGCGGGCATGGGTCTGCTGGGCGGAGGCGGCGGCTTCGGCCTGCTCGGCTTCCTCGATCGCCGCCCGCGCCTGCTCCTGCTGGGCTTCCCACGCGGCGCGCTGGGCGGCCTCGAGACGGCGCTCCGCCTCCAGCTGGGCGCGCATCTGGGCCGCCGTGGCTTCCTCGGCCTGCATGCGCGCCTCGGCCGCCTGGGTCAGCTCGCGCTCGGTCGCCAGCTTTTCCTGCAGCCGGGCCAGCGCCGCCTCTTCGGCCGCTGCGCGCCCGCGCTCGGCCTCGGCCAGGCGTTCGGCTTCCTCGGCGCGGCGTATGGCGGCCTGGGCCGCCTGGCGCTGCGCCTCCACCTGGGCGGCGGCGGCGGCCAATACCGCCTGCTCGGCCGCATTCTCGGCGGCGCGGGCGTCGGCTTCGGCCCGGGCCTGGGCGGCGCGCTCCTCGGCCAGCGCGCGCTGGCGCTGTTCTTCCCCGGCCTGGTGCTGGGCCGCCTGCGCAGCCGCTTCGTCGGCCGCCGCACGCTCGAGGGCGTGACGCGCGGCCACCGCCTCCGCGTCCAGGCGCGCCTGCACCTGCAGGCTGGCCTCCTCTTCGGCGCGGGCGCGTTCCTCCGCCACTTCGCGCAGCTTGCGGTCGGCCTCGATGCGGGCCTCGGTCGCGGCCAGGATGCGGGTTTCGGCTTCGCGCCGCGCCTCCGCGCCTGACGCCGCCATCTGCTCCAGGCGCTCGCGGTGGGTGGCGGCGTCGCGCAATTCCTTTTCGGTCTGCAGGCGCATGCGCAGCGACTGGGCCGCCACGCGCTCGGACTCGGCCTGGGCCAGCGCGATCGCCTCGCGCTCCTGTTCGATGTGGGCCAGCGCCCGCGCCTCTTCCAGTGCGCGCGCCTCCGCCGCGGCGCGCTGGAAGGCCGACGCCAGCGCCACCTGGTCGGCGCGCTCGCGTTGCAGGCTCAGTTCCAGCGCCTCGGCTTCGGCCTCGGCCAGTTTCTCGGCAGTGGCGCGCGCCGCCCGTTCGGCGCGCTCGCGCTCGCGCGCCAGGATCGCCACGCGCGCATCGGCGCTGGCGTTGTGCAGCACTTCTTCCTTGGCCGCCTCCACCGCCGCCATGCGCTCGGCCGCCTGCAGGCGCGCCTGCTCGGTCTGGGCCAGCAGCTCGTCGGCCGCGCGCGCGGCCTTGGCCGCCATCTCGGTCTGGGCTTCGATCTGTTCGCGGGCGCGGCGCCGCGCCTCTTCCTCCTGGCGCGAGCGCGCTTCGGCCGCCATGCGGATCTCGGTGTCGCTCTTGACGCGGGCGCGCAGCTCGGCGGTTTCCTGGCGGATCGCTTCCAGGCGCTCGGCGGAAGCTTGCGCGGCGGCGCGCAACGATTCCAGCCGGTCACGGTTGGCGGCGATCGCGTCTTCCGAGGCCTGGGCATTGGCCAGGGCGGCGGACGCGGCGGCAGCGTCCATCGCCGCGCGTTCCTCGGCCAGCGTGCGGGCACGGTTCTCGGCGTGGGCGCGGCTCTCGGCGGCGACGTTGGCCTTGGCCTCGGCTTCCACGCGGGCGATGGCTTCCTGGATCTCGCGCATGTCCAGCGGACCGCGCCCGGACGGTTTGTCGGACGGCGGGGCAGCGGGCGCGGCCTTACCAGGTGGCAGGACGCTGCCGGCATGCGACAGGTCGATCATGAAATCGGTGTCGTCCGGCTGGGCCGGTGGAGGTTGCTTGGGGTCCATGATTGCTCTCGATACTGCAAGTCCCGGAAGCGGGACGGTTCCCGTCGATTATCCGGGAAAACGCGCGTGGGTGCCACGCGGAACTGAACGGTGATCAGCCTCCAATTCTAGACCGGCCACAGCGGCGGCTCGTCCATCAGCGCCACCTGCTCGCGCAGTTCCAGGATGCGGTCCTGCCAGTAGCGCTGGGTGTTGAACCACGGGAAAGCGGCCGGGAATGCCGGATCGTCCCAGCGCGAGGCCAGCCAGGCCGAGTAATGGATCAGGCGCAGCGTCCGCAAGGCCTCCACCAGGTAGAGCTGGCGCGGATGGAATTCGCAGAAGTCCTCGTAGCCGGCCAGCACGTCACCCATCTGGCGCACCATCTCCTGGCGTTCGCCCGAGAGCAGCATCCACAAGTCCTGCACCGCCGGGCCCATGCGGCTGTCGTCGAAGTCGACGAAATGCGGGCCGTCCGGCGTCCACAGCACGTTGCCGCCGTGGCAATCTCCGTGCAGGCGCAGCAGCGGCAAGTCCCCTGCCCGCCCGTAGCAGCGCGCCACGCCGTCCAGGGCCTGCTCGACCACGCTGGACCAGGTCTTCAGCAGCTCGGGAGGCAGGAAGTCATTGCTGCGCAGGTAGTCGTAGGGGGCACGTCCGAAGGTCTCGGGATCCAGTGCCGGCCGCTCCACGAAGGGCTTGGCGGCACCGACCGCATGAATGCGGCCGATGAAGCGGCCGATCCACTCCAGGGTCGCCGGGTCGCCCAGCTCGGGCGCGCGGCCGCCGCGGCGCGGGAAGACGGCGAAGCGGAAGCCGGAGAACGCGTGCAGGCTGCGCCCGTCCAGCACGGTGGCCGGCACCACCGGCACTTCCTGCGCGTCCAGCTCGGCCACGAAGGCATGTTCCTCCAGGATCGCGGCCTCGCTCCAGCGCTCCGGCCGGTAGAACTTGACGACCACCGGCGGCCCCTCTTCCATCCCGACCTGGTAGACGCGGTTTTCATAGCTGTTGAGCGCCAGCAGGCGGCCGTCGCCGTACAGGCCGACGCTCTCGAGCGCCTCCAGGACGCGCTGGGGATCGAGCCGGGAGAACGGATGGGTTTCGGTGGGCAAGGTAGTCATGCCCGCATTGTAAGGCGGCGCCGGGATCGCATGCGTTACGATTTTTGCGCCGGCATGCGGCGCAGGCGTTACACTGGCGCCTTCAACGCAATCAGAGTCTTTCCATGCACCTCGACCAGCCCCTTAGCGAAAAAGAATTCGACGAACTCGACCAGTTCCTGTTGTCCGACCGTTGCTCCGACGACGCGATGACCATGGACACCCTGCACGGCTACCTGACCGCCATCGCGATCGGGCCCGAGCCCATCATGCCGGCCGAGTGGCTGCCCCGCGTCTGGGGCGAAGACGGCAAGAGCGCGCCGAAATGGAAGAATGGGCGCGAGGAAGAGCGCATCCTGAACCTGATCACGCGCTTCATGAACGAGGTGCTGGTCACCTTCGAGGTGGCGCCGAAGGAATTCGAACCCCTCTTCTGCGAACACGAACACCAGGGCAAGACCCTGATCGACGCCGAGGCCTGGTGCTGGGGCTTCTGGGAAGGGATGGAGCTGCGTCCCGGTTCCTGGAATGAGATCTGGGATTCCGAAGTGGGCGAATTGATGCGCCCGATCTACCTGCTCGGCGCCGACGAGATCGACGAAGAGGAACTGCCGGAAGTCGAAGACCCGGCCAAGGCGCACCAGCTGGCGCTGGAGATCGAAGCCAACCTGCCCGCGATCCACCGCTGGTGGCTGCCGCGCCGCAAGCCGGCCGTGGAGACGGTGCGCCGCGAGGAGGCCAAGGTGGGGCGGAACGACGATTGCCCTTGCGGCAGCGGGAAGAAGTACAAGAAGTGCTGCGGGGCCGAGAACGCGTAATCCCGATCCCGCGTGGTCAACGCGGTCGACGCGGTGATTGTTGGCTTATAAACCGTCGCCCGGCCAAGGGGGACGCCGAGTCCCGGGGCGACGGTCTTTCGGCTAACTAAATAAATACGCTGCGGATTACGCGGCCCGTTCCAGCGCCGCACCTTGCAGGGCCGCCAGCACTTCCGCCGGCCCGGTCATCCCCGCCAGCATCCCTTTCGCATCCACCACCGGCACCCGCGCCAAGCCAAGGCGGGCGGCCAGCGCCGCGGCCTCGGTCGCCGGCTGGGCCGCGTTCACCGCCACCCCGGCCGTCATCAGGTCGCCCACGCGCTGCGCTTCGCGCCTGCCCGCCAGCGACACCAGCGCCAGCCTGGCGCGCGAACCGAAGGAACGCATCTCGGCCTCCGAGGCCGCGCGCAGCAGCTGGGCCTGGGTCAGCAGGCCGAGCAGCCGCCCTTCCCCATCCACCACCGGCAGCGCCGGCACGCCGTGCCGCAGCAGCTGCTCGCGCGCGCTCGACAGCGGCTGGTCCGGCGCCAGGCGCGCCACCGGCGCCACGCTCACTTCACCCGCGCGCAGGCCGCGGCGGCGTTCGGCCGCGTGCTGTTCGGCGTCGTGGACGATGGTCGCCAGGTCTTCGCGGCTCACGTCCAGCGGCTCGCCGAAGTG
Organism: uncultured Massilia sp.; assembly: GCA_966210615.1. GTDB lineage: Bacteria > Pseudomonadota > Gammaproteobacteria > Burkholderiales > Burkholderiaceae_D > Telluria. The sequence goes on along the minus strand of CBIHLT010000061.1, from coordinate 10,330 downwards.
CTCCAGCGCGGCGTCCAGGTCTTCGTCGTCCACGATCGAGGGCTTGACCGGGGCATGCGCATGGTGCGCCCCGGTCAGGCGGTTATAGGCCAGCGCAGCCAGCACCAGCAGCACCGCATTCAGGCCCACCGGCGCGAGCGCGAAGGCGAAGCCCGCTTCGCGCACCGCGTCGCCGCCCAGCACGGCCGTCATCGCCGCCGCGCCGCCGGGCGGATGCAGGCAGCGCAGCAGGAACATCATGGCGATCGCCAGCCCGCCGGCCAGGGGCGCCGCCAGCATCGGGTCCGGAATCAGCTGGGCGCAGGCGACGCCGGTCAGCGCCGACACCACGTTGCCGCCGATGACCGACCAGGGCTGGGCCAGCGGGCTGGCCGGTACGCAGAACAAGAGCACCGCCGAGGCCGCCATTGGCGCGACCAGCCAGGCGATATGGGCGCCGGGCGCGGCCCAGCCCAGTGCGGCATGGCTGAGCAGGCCGGACAGCAGCAAGCCGATCACGGCGCCGAGCGCGGCGCGGGCTTGGGCAGTGGGAGGCAGGGCAACCGGTTGGGGCAGGCGACGGCGGAGACGGGAAGCGACCTTGATCAGCATTGCGGAAAAGTTGGACGGAAAATACTTCTATTACACCACATTTGCACAAAAAAGGTGCGGACTCGTCCATGCCGGTGCGGCGCGCTCTGCCATAGTGCATTTGCGCTATAACAATTCAGCAGGCTGATCCCAGCAATCAAAAATGCAATGATGTACGATATGCAAGCTTGCGCAGCACTGCGCCCTATATAACAAGGACACCTGATGAGCATCTTTCAACGACCTGCGCTGAGCGCCCTCGCCGCCGCCGTGGCCGCCGCCTGCTTCGCCACCCCTGCCCTGGCCGCCGCGCCGATGGCCAAGACCCCGGCGCCGGGCTACTACCGCATCATGCTGGGCGACTTCGAGGTGACTCCGCTGTCCGACGGCACCGTCGACCTGCCGGTCGACCAGCTGCTGGCCCAGAAGCCCGGGAAGACCACGGCCACCCTGGCCAAGAGCCACCTCAAGACCCCGTTGGAAACCTCGGACAACGCCTACCTGATCAATACCGGCGGCAAACTGGTCCTGGTCGACACCGGCGCCGGCAGCTTCTTCGGCCCGACCCTGGGCAAGCTGGTCGACAACATGAAGGCCGCCGGCTACAGCCCGGAACAGGTGGACGAGATCTATGTCACCCACTTCCACGGCGACCACATCGGCGGCCTGGTGAACAATGCGCAAATCGTGTTCCCGAACGCCATCCTGCGCGCAAGCAAGCACGAAGCCGACTACTGGCTGAGCCAGGGGGAGTCGGACAAGGCCAAGGCCGCGATGGCGGCGGTCCAGCCCTACGTCAAGGCCGGCAAGTTCAAGGCCATCGAGGGCGACGGCGAGTTAATTCCGGGCATCCGTGCCCACGGGACCGGCGCCCACACCCCCGGCCACACCACGTATATGGTCGAGAGCAAGGGCCAGAAGCTGCTGCTGATCGGCGACCTGATCCACGTGGCGGCGGTGCAGATGGCCGAGCCGAAGGTGACGATCTCGTTCGACAGCGACCAGAAGGCCGCGGCCGCCGCCCGCAAGAAGGCATTCGACGCCGCGGCCAAGGGTGGCTACCTGATCGGCGGCACCCACCTGCAGTTCCCCGGCCTGGGCTACCTGGCCACCGAAGGCAAGGGCTACCGCTACATCCCGGTGAACTTCACCCAGATGCGCTGAGCGAGGCGCCGCCGATCGTGTTCAGCACGCCGTCCAGCACCCCGATCAGGTGGTCGAAATTGACCGGCTTGACCAGGTGGTGCTGGAAACCCGCCGCGAAGGCTTCCTCGCGGTCCTGCTGCTGGCCGTAGCCGGTCACGGCCACCAGCACCGCGGCCCGCGTCTCCGGCTGGGCGCGCAGGCGCCGCGCCAGCTCCTTGCCGTCCATCTCGGGCAGGCCGATATCGAGCAGGCAGACGTCCGGCCGCACGCTGCGCGCCCGGTCCAGCGCGCGCAGCGAATCGTGTTCGATCACCACTTCGTGGCCATGCGAGGCCAGCAGCATGCCGAGCATCTCGGCCGCGTCGGCATTGTCGTCCACCACCAGCACTTTCAGGAGCCTCGGTTGCCCGGCCGCGGCCGGCGCCTCCAGCGCCGGCAGGTCGTCCGGCGGCAGGGCCTCGTGCTCGAGCGGCAGCGTGATCACGAAGGTGCTGCCCTTGCCCAGCCCCGGGCTGGTGCAGCCGACGGTGCCGCCGTGCAGTTCCACCAGGTTCTTCACCAGCGCCAGGCCCAGTCCCAGGCCGCCCTGCGAGCGGTCCGACGAGCGCTCGGCCTGGGTGAACAGGTCGAACACGCGGCCGGTCAGCTCGCGGTCCATGCCGATGCCCTCGTCGCGCACCGACAGCACCAGGCGCGGGCCGAGCGCCTCGGCGCGCAGGTCGATCTGGCGTCCTTCCGGCGTGTACTTGCTGGCGTTGCCCAGCACATTGGCCACCACCTGCACCAGGCGCGCCTTGTCGCCCAGGACCACGGCGCCGTGCGGCGGCAGGCGCACCGAAAGCTGCTGGCCGCGCGCGTCGATCATGGGACGCACCTGCTCGACCGCCTCGTCCACCACCACGCGCGCATCGATCGCCACCCGCGCCAGCGTGATCAGGCCGCGCGTCACGCGCGACACGTCCAGCAGGTCGTCGACCAGGCGCGTCATGTGGCGCACCTGGCGGCCGATGATGGTGCTGCTCTGCTGCACCCGGGCCTCGTCCATCGCGCCCAGTTTCAGCAGTTCGGCGGCGGCGCTGATCGGCGCCAGCGGATTGCGCAGCTCGTGCGCCAGCATGGCCAGGAATTCATCCTTGCGGCGGTCGGCCTCCATCAGCTTGTCCTCGGCCAGCTTGCGGTCGGTGATGTCGCGGAAGAAGGAGGCGATGCCGCCGTCCTGGGTGGGGTAGGCGCGGATCTCGGACCACACCCGGCGCCCGCCCTGGAACACGCGGCAGTATTCGGCGCTGCCGGCGCTGCGGGTGCGCATCACCTCGCGGTACATGCGGCCGCCTTCGGTGTCGAGCGACTCGGGGAAGACTTCCCAGTGGTTGCGGCCGATCACCTGCTGCGCCTCCATGCCGCAGATGCGCAGGCCTTCGGCGTTCATCTGCAGGATGGTCCAGTTGCGGTCGAACAGGGCGAAGCCTTCGGCGATGGCGTCGAAGATGTAGCGCGCGCGGTCGCGTTCCACGCGCAGCTCGGCCTGGGCGCGCACCGCCTCGGCGGCCGACCAGGTGCGCTCGGCGACGTCGCGCGCCAGGCGCGCGTCATGGTCGCTCCAGTGGCGCGGGTGCGGCGTGTTGATGCCCAGGCAGGCGGTCAGGCGGCCGCGCTTGACCAGCGGGACCGCCAGCAGCGCGCCGACGCGCTCCGCCACATACACGCTGCGGAAACCGGCGGTGCGCACGTCGCGCGCGCTGTCGTCGATGCGCACCACGTTCCCGGCACGCAGCTCGGCCGCGAGCGCCGGGCCGAAGTCGGCCAGCTGGAACTCCGGGCGGGTGGGCGCGGCGCGCCCATCCTGGCTCCACATGCGCGGCACGCTGAAGCGGCCCAGGGCGTCGTCCATCTCGGCGTACAGCACGCGCGCGGCGCGCAGTTCGCGCCCCAGCAGGCCGCTGGCGGTCTCGATCACTTCCTCCGGGTGCAGCAGCGGGCGGATGGCGTCGGAGACGCGCAGCTCGAAGGCGGCGCGGCGCTCGGCCAGCACGCGGGCGGTGGTTTCCATGCAGGTGCAGAACAGGCCCGCCGTTTCGCCGTCGGCGCCGTGCAGCGGCGCGAAGGAAAACGTGAACATGGCGCGCTCGACGTGGCCGTAGCGGCGCAGGTTCAGCTCCATGTCTTCGTGGTAGACCGGCTTGCCCGACAGGGCGCGGTCGACCATGGGCACCAGGTAGGGCCAGACTTCCGGCCACACGTCCGACAGGCGCGCGCCCAGCGCGGCCGGATGGCGCTCGCCCAGCAGGGGGATGTTGGCGTCGTTGTAGAGGAAGACGAGTTCGGGTCCCCAGGCGATGAACATGGGGAAGGACGAGTGCAGCATCATGTCGACCGCCGTCCTGAGGGCCGGCGGCCAGGTAGCGACGGGGCCTAGCGTGGTGGAGGGCCAGTCGTGGCGGCGCAGCAGGGCCGGCATCTGGCTGTCTCCCCCGAGACCTGTGTGCGTGAACGGGGCCATGCGGACGATTGTCGCATAACTTTTAGTTGTTGCCGTGTCATATTTTTGGCACGGCTGCTGGGGATGAGGCGTGGGAGGCGTGCTGCGAACCTGGGTCCCCGCCTTCGCGGGGATGACGTTGATCGGGAGTGCGAATAATCACTGGCAGCACATCCGGTTACGCACCCATGCACGTCATCCCCGCGGAGGCGGGGACCCAAGTCGAGACGAACAGCCGAAGCGCTTACAGCTTGATGAAATGCTCGCGATAATACTTCAGCTCTTCGATCGACTCGGTAATGTCCGCCAGCGCCGTATGCTTCTGGTGCTTCTTGAACCCGGACGCCAGCTCCGGCTTCCAGCGGCGGCACAGTTCCTTGAGGGTCGACACGTCCAGGTTGCGGTAGTGGAAGAAGGCTTCCAGCTTCGGCATGCCGCGCGCCATGAAGCGGCGGTCCTGGCAGATCGAGTTGCCGCACATCGGCGATTTATTCGCCGGGACATATTGCTTGAGGAAGGCGATCAGCTGCTCTTCCGCCTGGGCCTCGTCCACGGTCGAGGCCTTGACGCGGTCGATCAGGCCCGACTTGCCGTGCGTGCCCTTGTTCCAGGCGTCCATCTTGTCCAGGGTCTCGTCGCTCTGGTGGATGGCGAACACCGGACCTTCGGCGACCACGTTCAGCTGGGCATCGGTGACGATCACCGCGATCTCGATGATGCGGTCGGTGTCCGGGTCCAGGCCGGTCATTTCCATGTCCACCCAGACGAGGTTGAATTCGTTCGGGCGTTCCTGGGCGAGGCCAGGCAATTGCGTTTCAGTGGCTTGTGACATAATTCTCTCTTATTGCCTCATCAATCAATCCTGCATTTTCTCACAGGCACACATGTCTTCACTCGGGTTTTCGGTTTTGTTCGTCGTATTTCTGCTGCTGACGCTCGGCTTGCGCTTCTGGCTGGCCAGCCGGCAACTCCGCCATGTGCTGCGCCACCGCGCCAGCGTCCCGGCCGAGTTCGCTTCTAAAGTGCCCCTGCACGCGCACCAGAAAGCCGCCGACTATACCGTCGCCAAGACCCGCACCGGCATCGTCGGCCTGTTCTGGGGCGGCGTGGTGCTGGTGGGCTTCACCCTGCTGGGCGGCCTGCAATGGCTGTCGACGGCCCTGCTGCCGGTCACCGGTCCGGGGATGCTACACCAGATGGCTTTGGTGGTGAGCTTCGCGATCCTGTCCAGCCTGCTGGACCTGCCGCTCGACTGGTACCGCCAGTTCGTGCTGGAGGAACGCTTCGGCTTCAACAAGATGACGCCCGCCCTGTGGTTCTCCGACCTGCTCAAGGGCGCGCTGGTGGGCGCCCTGATCGGCCTGCCGCTGCTGTGGGTGATCCTGACCCTGATGGAGAAAAGCGGCGACCTGTGGTGGCTCTACGCCTGGCTGGTGTGGAGCGGCTTCCAGCTGTTGATGATGGTGCTCTACCCGACCGTCATCGCGCCGCTGTTCAACAAATTCACCCCGCTCGCCGACGCCGGCCTGAAGGAGCGCATCGAAGGCCTGATGGCGCGCACCGGCTTCGCCTCGAAAGGCCTGTTCGTCATGGACGGCAGCAAGCGCAGCGCCCACGGCAACGCCTATTTCTCCGGCTTCGGCGAGAACAAGCGCATCGTGTTCTTCGACACCCTGCTCGCGCGCCTGGAACCGCAGGAGATCGAGGCCGTGCTGGCCCATGAACTGGGCCACTTCAAGCTGCGCCACATCGTCAAGCGCATCGTGGTGATGTTCGCGCTGTCGCTCGGCTTCCTGGCCCTGCTCGGCTACCTCAAGACCCAGGCCTGGTTCTACACCGGCCTCGGCGTGCAGCCCTTCATGAACGCCTCGAACGACGGCATGGCCCTGATCCTGTTCGCGCTGGCGCTGCCGATCTTCACCTTCGTGCTGGCGCCGCTGAACTCCATCACCTCGCGCAAGCACGAGTTCGAGGCCGACGCCTTCGCGGCCCGGCACACCGATTACCGCCACCTGGTCTCGGCCCTGGTCAAGATGTACGAGGACAATGCCTCGACCCTGACCCCGGACCCGCTGCATTCGGCCTTCTACGATTCGCACCCGCCGGCCTCGGTCCGGGTGAAGCACCTGACCATGGCGGCCGCATGAAACCCGCCGACCGTCACTGCATCCGCAACGCCCAGGCCCTGAACCCGCGCGTGGTCGACGCCATGCTGGCCGAGGTGCCGGGCTGGCAGGCCGCGGGCGGCATCCTGCGCCGCGACTTCAGGTTCGCCGACTACCGCGCCACCATCGCCTTCGTGAACGCCGTCGCCGACATGGCCGAGGCGGAAGACCACCATCCGGACCTGACGGTGGGCTACGGCAAGGTCGGTGTCAGCTGGAGCACCCATTCGGCCGGCGGCGCGCTGACCGAGAACGATTTCATCTGCGCGGCCCGCACCGACGCCCTGTTCGCGCAGCAGGCGGCGGCATGAGCGGCTTGACCGGCACCATCATCGCGGCCCACGGCCGCCACTACCTGGCCGACGCGGACGGCGTCAAGCTGCAGTGCGTCACGCGCGGCAAGAAGACCAATGTGGCCGTCGGCGACATCGTCCACCTCAAGAAGACCTCGGAAGACCAGGCCGTGATCGAGCGCATCGCCGACCGCAGCACCCTGCTCTACCGCTCCGACCAGTACAAATCGAAGCTGCTGGCGGCGAACATCTCGCGCCTGTTCATCGTCGTCGCCACCGAGCCGAGCTTCGCCGACGACCTGGTCTCGCGCGCCCTGGTGGCCTGCGAGGCGGCCGGCATCGAGGCCCACCTGATCCTCAACAAGATCGACGTCGAGGATAATTTGCCGCGCGCGCGCGAAAGAGTCGCCGTCTACGCGGCCCTCGGCTATCCGGTGCACGAGGTATCGGCCAGGACCCGGCCGGAGGAAACGGTGGCCACCCTGATGCCGCTGCTGGAGGGTCATTCCTCGATTTTCATCGGCCAGTCCGGCATGGGAAAATCCTCGCTGATCAACCTGCTGGTGCCGGACGCCGACATCGCCGTGCGCGAGATCTCGGAAGCGCTCGACACCGGCAAGCATACGACCACCTTCACCCGCCTGTACTGGCTCGGCGGAGCCGCGGACCGCGCCGCGATCATCGATTCGCCCGGCTTCCAGGAATTCGGCCTGTACCACCTGACCGAAGGCATGCTGGAACGCGCGTTCGTCGAGTTCAAGCCCTACCTGGGCGGCTGCAAGTACTATAACTGCCGCCACCTGGCCGAGCCCCAGTGCGCGGTGCTGGGCGCCGTCGCCGACGGCAAGATCGCCAAGATGCGCCACGCGCTCTACGCCCAGCTGCTGCACGAGTCCTCGCAGACCCTTTATTGATGAGCAAAATGACTGCGTATAATCTATTTACGCAATCAATAATCCAGAATCCACCCCCTTGCTGTAAGGGCAAGCAAAAACCCTTATAATTCAAGGGATAACAGATAGCAGAGCTCATTATGCCCGGCACTACTCCGATCAAGCACTTCCTGCAGTTCTCCGACTTTACCCTCGACGAATTCGAATATGTGATCCAGCGCGCGGCGGTCATCAAGCGCAAGTTCAAGGCCTACGAGGTGTACCACCCGCTGGTCGACCGCACCCTGGTGATGGTGTTCGAGAAGAGCTCGACCCGCACCCGCCTGTCGTTCGAGGCCGGCATGCACCAGCTGGGCGGCGCGGCGATCTACCTGAACACCCGCGACAGCCAGCTGGGCCGCGGCGAGCCGGTCGAGGACGCCGGCCAGGTCATGTCCCGCATGTGCGACATCATCATGGTGCGCACCTTCGGCCAGGACATCATCGAGCGTTTCGCCGCCCATTCGCGCGTGCCGGTGATTAACGGCCTGACCAACGAGCACCACCCCTGCCAGGTGCTGGCCGACGTGTTCACCTATTACGAGCACCGCGGCTCCATCACCGGCAAGACGGTGGCCTGGATCGGCGACGCCAACAACATGCTGTATTCGTGGCTGCAGGCGGCCGAAGTGTTCGGCTTCCACCTCAACGTCTCGACCCCGAAGGGCTACGAGCTGGATCCGGCCCTGGTCTCGACCAGGCGCTACACCTTGTTCGACAACCCCTCGGACGCCTGCGCAGGCGCACACCTGGTCAACACCGACGTCTGGACCAGCATGGGCTACGAAAAGGAAAACGCCGAGCGCCTCAAGGCCTTCGACGGCTTCATCGTGGACGGCGCCAAGATGGCGCGCGCGGCCTCCGACGCCCTGTTCATGCACTGCCTGCCCGCCCACCGCGGCGAGGAAGTGGCCGCCGAAGTCATCGACGGCCCGCAGTCGGTGGTCTGGGACGAGGCCGAGAACCGCCTGCACGTGCAGAAGGCCCTGATCGAATACCTGCTGCTCGGCCGTATCGAGGACAAGTAAGAGTGAGCGGGACGCCGGCAGCGCCGGTGTCCTTGTTCGGGCAAACCCCGTATCATTAACTTTTTTACCCACCACAAGCCTATGTTTGATCGTTGGCCCGTCGCCTTGCTTCCCCGCCCGGCGGCATTCCCATGGGCCGGCTGACCATTTAGTCCCCTCCATCCTTCCATCACTGGACATTCCATGAGCGACATCAAAAAAGTAGTACTCGCCTACTCCGGCGGCCTCGACACCTCGGTCATCCTGAAGTGGCTGCAAGACCATTACAACTGCGAAATCGTCACCTTCACGGCCGACCTCGGCCAGGGCGAAGAGCTGGAACCGGCGCGCGCCAAGGCGCTGAAGTTCGGCATCAAGCCGGAAAACATCTACATCGACGATGTGCGCGAGGAATTCGTGCGCGACTTCGTGTTCCCGATGTTCCGCGCCAACACCGTGTATGAGGGCGAATACCTGCTGGGCACCTCGATCGCGCGTCCGCTGATCGCCAAGCGCCTGATCGAGATCGCCAACGAGACCGGCGCCGACGCCGTCTCGCACGGCGCGACCGGCAAGGGCAACGACCAGGTGCGTTTCGAGCTGGGCGCCTATGCGCTGAAGCCGGACGTCAAGATCATCGCCCCGTGGCGCGAGTGGGACCTGCTGTCGCGCGAGAAGCTGCTGAAGTACGCGGAAGACGCCGGCATCGACATCGACATGAAGCACAAGAACGGCGGCGCGCCCTACTCGATGGACGCCAACCTGCTGCACATCTCCTTCGAAGGCCGCCACCTGGAAAACCCGAGCGCGGAAGCCGAGGAATCGATGTGGCGCTGGACCGTGTCGCCGGAACAGGCGCCGAACGAAGCCGAGTACCTGGACGTGGAATTCGAACAGGGCGACATCGTCGGCCTGAACGGCAAGCGCCTGTCGCCGGCCGCCGTCCTGACCGAGCTGAACCGCCTGGGCGGCAAGCACGGCATCGGCCGCCTGGACCTGGTGGAAAACCGCTACGTCGGCATGAAGTCGCGCGGCTGCTACGAAACCCCGGGCGGCACCATCATGCTGCGCGCCCACCGCGCGATCGAATCGATCACCCTGGACCGCGAAGTGGCGCACCTGAAGGACGACCTGATGCCGCGCTACGCTTCCCTGATCTATAACGGCTACTGGTGGGCGCCGGAGCGCGTGGCGCTGCAGACCCTGATCGACCACACCCAGAAGAGCGTGAACGGCTGGGTGCGCCTGAAGCTGTACAAGGGCAACGTGATCGTGGTGTCGCGCGATTCGAAGACCGATTCGCTGTTCGACATGAACATCGCGACCTTCGACGAAGACGGCGGCGCCTACAACCAGGCGGACGCGGGCGGCTTCATCAAGCTGAACGCGCTGCGCATGCGTATCGCCGCGAAGGCACGCGCCAAGCGCGGGCAGTAAGCTGGGTTTTCGCTTGTGAAAGAGCCGCCTGCGGGCGGCTTTTTTTCGTCCTGGCGGCGCGGTAGAATCGTTTTCCATGAATGCTCCCGCGGACAATCCCTGCCTCGATTGCGGCGCTTGCTGCAAGTCGTTTCGTGTGTCGTTTTATTGGGCCGAGGCGCTGGAGCGCGGGCTGCCCGAGGGGTGGACCGAGCAGGTGACGCCGCATTTGTCGTGCATGAAGGGGACCAATGCGTCGGCGCCGTATTGCGCGGCGCTGGGGATGGGGGATGCGGGGCTGATGGCGTGCGGGGTGTATGCG
>CBIHLT010000060.1:0-22691 GCA_966210615.1 uncultured Massilia sp. | reverse complement strand
ATCGAGCGCGCCGTGCTGGACATCTGCGTGAACCGCTGCGGCATGCCGCGCGCCCACTTCATCAAGGTGTTCCCAGGCAACGAGACCGACCTGGCATGGGGCGACCGCGAAGTCGACTGCGCTTATCCGTACAGCGCCGTGCTGGGCCGTAACCTGCCGGCCATCAAGGAACTGCAGCAGCGCATGATCGACCTGCAGGCGCGCGTGGCGCTGCCGCTGGCCGACCTGCGCCGCATCAACAAGCAGATGGCCGCGGGCGAGAAGCGCGCACGCCAGGCCAAGCGCGAAATGACCGTGGCCAACCTGCGCCTGGTGATCTCGATCGCGAAGAAGTACATCAACCGCGGCCTGCAGTTCCTGGACCTGATCCAGGAAGGCAACATCGGCCTGCTGAAGGCGGTCGACAAGTTCGAATACCGCCGCGGCTACAAGTTCTCGACCTATGCGACCTGGTGGATCCGCCAGGCGATCACGCGCTCGATCGCGGACATGGCCCGTACCATCCGCGTGCCGGTGCACATGATCGAGACCATCAACAAGATGAACCGCATCTCGCGCCAGATCATGCAGGAAACCGGCAGCGAGCCGGACCTGCCGACCCTGGCCGCCAAGATGGAAATGCCGGAGAACAAGGTTCGCGAGATCATGAAGATCGCGAAGGAACCGATCTCGATGGAAACCCCGATGGGCGAGGACGGCGATTCGCAGCTGGGCGACTTCATCGAGGACAACGCGACCCTGGCGCCGCTGGACGCCGCGCTGCACGCCTCGATGCGCAACGTGATCAAGGAAGTGCTGGACTCGCTGACCCCGCGCGAAGCCAAGGTGCTGCGCATGCGCTACGGCGTCGAGATGTCGAACGACCACACGCTGGAAGAAGTGGGCAAGCAGTTCGACGTGACCCGCGAGCGTATCCGCCAGATCGAAGCCAAGGCGATGAGCAAGCTGCGCCAGCCTTCGCGTTCGGACAAGCTGAAGACCTTCCTGCACAACAACTAAGCTTCAATGGCTTGGTGAAGATGCCGCCCTTGGGGGCGGCATTTTTTTTGCGCGGCTGTCCTGGATCCTTGGGCTTTTCATTGTCATATATGCACATTGTGACGAAATCGCGGGCATGCATGCCGGTTATGTAACCTTGTCGCAATTTCATTGGTTGCAAAAATGACAGCCGCGTACTCTCTGTCGCAGATGGCGGGATTGCGGCGCGGGGAGAGGCGGCGCGGCTGCCACAGGCGCACCGGGCTTCGCGTGCGTCGACATCAACCCTGCAAAAAACGACAACATGAAAAAACTTTTGCTTGCCGCGGCAGCCGCAATGCTGGCCGCTTCCTATTCCCATGCCGACGCCCAGGCCGTGTCACCCAAGCGCGAGCTGCGCGGCGTGTGGATCAGCACCCACCTGAGCCTGGACTGGCCCAACCGCCTCCAGACCCCCGAGCAGCAGCGGGCGGCGCTCGCGGGCATCCTGGACCATAACAAGGCGACCGGCATGAACGCGGCCTTCCTGCAGGTGCGCAGCCAGGCCGACGCCATGTATCCGAGCGACCTGGAACCCTGGTCCTACTACCTGACCAACCAGCAGGGCAGCGCGCCCGCCCCGAGCTGGGACCCGCTGCACTACGCCATCGCCGAGACGCGCAAGCGCGGCATGGAGTTCCATGCCTGGATCAACCCCTACCGCGCGGTGGCGAATACGGCCACCGAATCGAACAACGCGCAGTACGCGGCCAATCACGTCTCGCGCGCCCACCCCGAGTGGCTGCTGCAGGTGGGCACGGTGAAGATCCTGAATCCGGGCTTGCCGCAGGTGCGCGACCACGTGGTCGGCGTCATCATGGACATCGTCAACCGTTACGACATCGACGGCCTGCACTTCGACGACTACTTCTATCCGAATGGCGTCATCAACGACGACGCGGCTTACAACGCCGATCCGCGCGGTTTCCCGAGCACCGCCGCGGGCCGCGCCGACTGGCGCCGCGACAACGTCAACCTGCTGATCGAGCGCGTCAACGCCTCCATCCAGGCGGCCAAGCCCTGGGTCAAGTTTGGCGTTTCGCCCTCGGGCATCTACCGCAGCAGCAGCGATCCCGCGCTCGGCTCGCCGACGGCCGCCGGCGCCCTGCAGCACTACACGCACCTGTTCGCCGATACCCGCAAGTGGATCGAGCAGGGCTGGGTCGACTACCTGGCGCCGCAGGTCTACTGGTACATGGGCCAGGCCGGCTCGGACTACGCGCTGCTGGCCCCCTGGTGGAACAACAACGCCCACGGGCGCCACATGTACATCGGCCTGGCCGACTACAAGATGAACACCGTAGGCTGGACCAGCCCGGACCAGATCAACAACCAGATCGCGCTGAACCGCTCGCTGGCCAACATCTCGGGCCAGATCCACTTCCGCCACGCCTTCCTGCAGGGGAATGCGCTGGGCTACCGCAGCAGCCTGATGAACGGGCACTACCAGCGCCCGGCGCTGCTGCCGGTGATGGCATGGAAGGGACTGGGCGCACCGGGCGCCCCGTCGAACCTGGCCGCGAGCATCGGCCAGGACAACGCGGTGCAGCTGGCATGGGCCGCGCCTGGCGACAGCGCCGACGAGTTCGAGAAGACCCGCCGCTTCGCGATCTACCGCTCGGAGCAGCGCGACATGGACCTGGATGCGCCGGGCAACCTGCTGGCCGCGACCGATCTCGCGACGCCGGCCTTCGCGGACCGGACCGCGGAAGCGGGCAAGTATTACTACTACACCGTGACGGCGCTGAACCGCCTGAGCGTGGAAAGCGCGCGCGCCAACACCGTCAGCAACGACTTCGAGGCGCCCGTCGTGCGCACCCGCGAAGCCTCGGTGACGCTGGCGAACGGCACCGCAAGCATCGCGCCGGCGGACGTCGACGGCGGCACGACCGACAACTGGGGCGTGGAGTCGCTGAGCCTGTCGCGTTCGAGCTTCTCGTGCTCGGACATCGGGACGCAGCGCGTGCAGCTGACGGCCCTGGACAAGGGCGGCCATGAGGCCAGCGCGGAAGCGTCCGTGCAGGTGCTGGGCACCATGCCGCAGCCGGAAGTGAGCGCCGGGCCGGCTGCGATCACCTTGGGCTACGGGCCGCAGAGCGTCAGCTTGACGGCGAGCGACAAGGCCGGCGGCAGCGCCGAGTATGCGTGGAGCCCGGCGGCAGGCTTGTCGACGACCAGCGGGGCGGTAACGAGCTTTACGCCCACCAGCGCGGGCAGCTTCAGTTTCACGGTGCAGGCGGCGAGTCCGCAGGGGTGCTTCGCGCAGGCCAGCGTGACGGTGCCGGTGGTCGATGCGCGCTGTGGGGACGGGAAGGTGGCGGTGTGCCACAAGACGGGCAGCAGCGCGAATCCGGCCAGCCAGGTGTGCGTGGCGCCGGGTGCGGTGGAGGCGCACTTGAGCAATGGGGCGACGCTGGGGGCGTGTACCCGGTAAAGCAGTCGGCTGCAGTGCGAACTTGGGCGGAACAATGCCACTGGCATTGTTCCGCCCAAGTTCGTTAAGCAGCGTCAGCCCGTATTACGCAAGCCAGCTGCAACGCCATTGATCGACAAGTGAATCCCGCGATTCACCCGCGGATCCACATTGTCCGCCAGCGCACGGCGGCGATGAATCAGCTCCACCTGCAGGTGATTCAGCGGATCGAGGTAAGCAAACCGGTTCTGGATCGAGCGCGCCAGCAGCGGGTTGCTCGCCAGGCGTTCAGCGGCTCCCGTGATCGCCTCCAGGCAGCGCAGGGTCTCGCCGTGTTCCGCCGCGATCCGCTTGAAGATCCGCTCGCGCAGCTGCTCGTCCGCCACCAGCCCCGCATAGCGCGACGCGATCGGCAGGTCGGTCTTGGCCAGCACCATGTCCATGTTCGACAGCAGGGTGGCAAAGAACGGCCAGTCGTGGAACATGGCGCGCAGCAGTTCCAGCTTGCTGTCGCGCTCACCCTCGTCCAGCCAGCCGCTCACGGCCGAGCCGAAACCGTACCAGCCCGGCAGCAGCAGGCGGCACTGGCCCCACGAGAAGCCCCAGGGAATCGCCCGCAGGTCTTCGATGCGGCGCGTCGACTTGCGCGAGGCGGGGCGCGAACCGAGGTTCAGTTCCGCGATCTCGGCGATCGGCGTGGCGGCGAAGAAGTACTCGGTAAAGCCCGGGGTTTCGTACACCAGGTTGCGGTAGGCCTTATAGGCACGCTCCGACAGCTCCGCCATCACCCCTTCGAATAGCGCCAGGCGTTCCGCGCCCGCGCCATTGTTCGCGTGCGGCGCCAGGCTCGCTTCCAGGGTCGCCGCCACCATCAGCTCCAGGTTGCGGCGGCCGATCTCGGGGTTCGAGAACTTGGACGCGATGATTTCGCCCTGTTCGGTCAGGCGGATCTGGCCGTTGACGGTGCCCGGCGGCTGGGCGCGGATGGCGTCGTAGCTTGGGCCGCCGCCGCGGCCGACGGTGCCGCCGCGGCCGTGGAACAGGCGCAGCTTGACGTTCTGCTCTTCGAAGACCTGCACCAGCTTGAGCTCGGCCTGGTAGAGCTCCCAGTTCGAGGTCAGGAAACCGCCGTCCTTGTTGGAGTCCGAATAGCCCAGCATGACTTCCTGCAGGCGGCCCTGTTTCTCGATGACGCTCGCCACCAGCGGCAGCGACATCCATTCCGACATGATGCCTGCCGCGCGCTGCAGGTCGGGGATGGTCTCGAACAGCGGGATGACCATGACGTCGCAGACGCCGGCCGACACGCGTATCAGGCCGGTTTCCTTCTGCAGCAGCATCACTTCCAGCAGGTCGGAGACGGTCTCGGTGTGCGAGATGATGTAGTTGCGGATCGCGCGGCTGCCGTAGCGAAGGCGGATGTCGCGCGCGGCGCGCAGGATCGCCAGTTCGCCGTTGGTCTCGTCGCTGTAGGTCTCGTAGGGCGTGTACAGCAGGCGCGGCTGGGCCAGCTCCTGCTGCAGCAGCGCCACCTTCTGCTCTTCGCCCAGCGCGGCGTAGTCGGCTTCGACCTTGGCGCGCGCGAACAGCTCGGCCAGCACGCGCTCGTGCACGTCCGAGCTCTGGCGCATGTCGAGCGAGGCCAGGTGGAAGCCGAAGATGCGCGCGGCGCGCTTCAGGCCCGCCAGGCGCGGCTCGATCAGGACCGCGCCATGGTTGGCGCGCAGCGAGTCGGCCAGCACTTCGAGGTCGGCGGCGAACAGCTCGGGGTCGAGATAGGGCGCGGCATGGCCGACTTCCCGGCGCAGGATATGGCCCACGCCCAGCGCGCGCGCGGTGGCGGCCAGGCGCGCGTAGATGCCGATCAGGGCGCGGCGGTAAGGCTCGTCGCTGCGGTGCGGCGATTTGTCGGGCGAGGCGTCGGCCAGGGCTTCGAGGGCAGGCGACACGTCGACCATCAGGGTCGAGGCCGACAGCTCGGCGCCCAGGGAGTGCACCTCGTCCAGGTAGAAGTCGAGGATGGTGGTCGACTGGCGCGTCAGCGCGTGGCGCATGGTGTCGGCATTGACGTTCGGGTTGCCGTCGCGGTCGCCGCCGATCCAGCTGCCCATCTGCAGGTAGGTGGCGTCGTGCAGCTTCGCATTGTCGTTTCCGTAGTGCGCTGCGATCTCGCAGGCGATGTCGTCGACCAGGGCCGGCACTTCGCGCAGGAAGGTGATGCGGTAGTAGGACAGCGCGTTGTCGATCTCGTCGGCCACGGTCAGCTTGGAGTAGCGCAGCATGCGGGTCTGCCACAGGGTGGCGATGCGCGCGTGCAGCAGCTGGGTGTTGCGCTGGCGCTCCTTGGGCGTGAGCGGCAGGTCGCGTTCGGCCAGCAGGCGCGCGATGTCGTGCTCGGCGTCCAGGATGCTCTTGCGCTGCACTTCGGTCGGGTGGGCCGTCAGCACCGGCGAGATCAGGGCATCCTTGAAGAAGCCCTCTACTGTTTCCTGGCTCACGCCGGCGTCGACCAGCTTGTCCAGCGCATAGGCGACGCTGCCGGCCTGCGGGCCGGAGCCGTGCAGCAGGTGGGCGCGGCGGCGGCGGTTGTGGTGCTGGTCCTCGGCGATGTTGGCCAGGTGCGAGAAGTAGGAGAACGCGCGCACCACCGAAATGGTCTGGTCGCGGGTCAGCTTGTGCAGCAGGGCGTTCAGCTCTTCGCCGGCTTTCGGATCGGCGTCGCGGCGGAAGCGCACGGCGGTCTGGCGGATCGTTTCCACGACCTCGAATACGGCGTCGCCTTCCTGGTCGCGCAATACGTCGCCCAGGATGCGGCCCAGCAGGCGAATGTCTTCTTTCAGTGGCGCATCCTTGTCCGCGCCGGAGGGGTTGTCATGTGCAGCTACGTTATCCATATCGACCACAAGTTAAATGATTGTGCGATGGCGCTTAGCCATGGTCTGCAAGAGGGCCCATGATAAAATTTGTGATCTTATGCAAGAGCCGGTTACTGGCATCGTCCGGATGGGCTCAACGACAGTGAAAGAATCCGAGTTGAAAGCAAATGAATCGGCGCAGCAGGCGCCCGCGAACGCAGTACCCGGCAAGCTGATTATCGCATCCCGCGAAAGCCGCCTCGCCATGTGGCAGGCGGAGCACGTGCGCGCCCGACTCGCTGCATTATATCCGGAGTGCAGGGTCGAAATTCTGGGAATGACAACCCGCGGCGACCAGATCCTGGACCGCACCCTCTCCAAGGTGGGCGGCAAGGGCCTGTTCGTGAAGGAACTCGAGGTCGCGATGGCCGAGGGCCGCGCCGACCTGGCCGTGCATTCGCTCAAGGACGTGCCGATGGAATTGCCCGAGGGCTTCGAGCTGGCCGCCGTGCTGGAGCGCGAAGACCCGCGCGACGCCTTTGTTTCCAACGACTACGCCAGCCTGGACGCGCTGCCGGCCGGCGCCGTGGTCGGCACCAGCAGCCTGCGCCGCCAGGCCCTGATCGCGGCGCGTTATCCGCATCTGGTGATCCAGCCGCTGCGCGGCAACCTCGACACCCGCCTGGGCAAGCTCGACCGTGGCGACTATGCCGCCATCATCCTGGCCGCGGCCGGCCTCAAGCGCCTGGGCCTGCCCGGGCGCATCCGCGCGCTGCTCGAGCCCGAGTACAGCCTGCCGGCGGCCGGGCAGGGCGCGATGGCGATCGAGATCCTGAGCGGCCCGCGCAGCGACGGCGCCGACCTGCGCGCCGTGCTGGCGCCGCTGAACCACGAGGACACCGCGCACGCCGTGATGGCCGAGCGCAAGGTGTCGCGGATCTTCGGCGGCAGCTGCCAGATTCCGCTGGCGGCCTTCGCCCAGGTGGACGGCGGCCAGATGCGCCTGCGCGCCATGGTTGCCACGCCGGACGGCAGGCGCGTCGCCCGCGGCGAAGTGTCGGGCGCGGCGGACCGGCCCGAACTGCTGGGCGAGCAGGTGTCGAAGCTGCTGGCCGAGCAGGACGCCCATGCGATCCTCGAAGCGTGCAAGCAGGACGCCGGCGCGGATGCCTGATCCCGTCGTCATCACCCGTCCGCTCGCCCAGGCCGAGCCGCTGGCCGAGGCCGTCGCGGCCCTGGGGCGCACGGCGGTCGTGCTGCCGCTGCTGGAGATCGGCCCGGCGGACGATCCCGCGCGCCTGCGCGCCGTGCTGGCCCGCCTGGCGGACTATGCGCTGGTCGCTTTCGTCTCGCCGAATGCCGTGGATGCGGCCTTTGCGCACATCGCGCACTGGCCGGCCGGCGTGGCGCTGGCCGTGGTGGGCGAGGGCAGCCGGATGGCGCTGGCGCGCCATGGAGTGACTTCCGGCAACACGACCGTGTATTCCCCGGCCGAGCAGGATCCCAGCGATTCGGAGCACCTGCTGAAACAGCTGGACCTGGCGGCCCTGGCCGGACGCCGCGTCCTGATCGTGCGCGGCGACAGCGGCCGCGAACTGCTGGCCGAGCATCTGCGTGCGGCCGGCGCCCAGGTGGAGACGGTCGCCGCCTACCGGCGCAGTGTCCCATCCTTGACACCCGCGCTGGCCGCACGGCTGGATGCCTTGCTGGCGCAGCCAAACGACTGGATAATCACGAGCTCCGAAGCCCTGCGCGGACTGGCCGGGCTGGTCGGGCAGCTGGATCCTGTTGCCGGGCTGAATCGCCTGCGGGAACAGCAGCTGATCGTGCCGCATGCGCGCATCGCCGAGACGGCGCGCGCGCTCGGTTTTGCCCATATCACCCTTACCGGTTCTGGCGACGCAAGATTACTTGCCGCGTTACAATCACAAGAATGAACGAATTGCCCAATCATCCAGAACAAGCCCAGCCGTCCGGCACGCCGGCGACGAGTCTTCAAAAGACCGAACCTGTCGCCGCGCCGCCGCGCGCGCACGGCCGTAGCCTTTTCGAGACACTGCAGCGGCCGCTGCCGCTGGCCGTCACGGTACTGGCCGTGCTGCTGGCCGTGCAGACCATCTCCACGCACAGCCGCATTAACTCGCTGCGCAAGGACATGGCGCTGAGCCTGCAGAAGGGGAATGCCGTCAATGCCGAGACTGCCGCGCTGGCGCGCGAGGTGTCGGACCAGGCCAAGGAACTGCAGATCAAGGTCGGCGTGCTGGAAAGCCGCCAGAGCGAGGCCCAGAGCCAGCAGCTGGCGCTCGAGCAGCTGTACCAGGACTTGTCGAAGAACCGCGACGAGTGGGCGCTGTCGGAAATCGAACAGGTGCTCTCGACCGCCAGCCAGCAGCTGCAACTGGCCGGCAACGTGCAGGGCGCCCTGATCGCGCTGCAGAACGCCGACCGCTCGCTGTCGCGCTCGGACAAGCCGCAATTCCTGACCATCCGCCGCGCCATCGCCGCGGACATCGAAAAGCTCAAGGGCATGCCGGCGGTCGACATGGCCGGCGTCGCGCTGCGCCTCGACAACGTGATCGCCCAGGTCGACACCCTGCCGATGGTGTCGGACGAAAAGCCGCTGCTGCCTGCGGCGCCGGTGCGCGACAGCCGCAAGAAGGAAAAAGTGACGCCGCCCGCGGCCCTGACCCTGGGGGAACGCGTGAGCCAGACCTGGAGCAACTGGAGCCAGGAGATGTGGGACGACGTGCGCCAGCTGATCCGCGTGCGCAGCGTCGAGAAGCCGGAAGCACTGATGCTCTCGCCGGGCGAATCCTACTTCGTGCGCGAGAACCTCAAGCTGCGCCTGCTGAACGCCCGCCTGGCCCTGCTGTCGCGGAACGAAGCGACCTTCCGCGACGACCTGACCACGGCCCAGGAAACGCTGCTCAAGTATTTCGACACGCGCGCCCGCGCCACCCAGTCGGTGCAGGCGGCGCTGCGCCAGGTGCAGGCCAACAACCTGCAGATCGAGATGCCGACCCTGGCGGACAGCCTGAACGCCGTGCGCAACTACAAAGCGAAGCAATAAGCCATGCGTTTACTCCTCTGGTTAGTCGCGCTGATGGCCGCAGCCATCGGCATTGCCGTGACCGCGCGCTTCAATCCGGGCAATGTGGTGCTGTTCTATCCGCCGCACCGGATCGACATGTCGCTCAACCTGTTCGTGGTGCTATTGATCGTCCTGTTCCTGGTGCTGTACGGCCTGGTGCGGGCGCTGAACGCCACCCTCAAGATGCCCCAACGGGTGGCCGCCTATCGCCAGCGCAAGCGCGAGCGCGAAGGCAACAAGGGCCTGCGCGACGCGCTCAAGGCCTTGTTCGAAGGCCGCTTCGGCCACGCCGAGAAGGCCGCCATGCGCGCCGCCGAGCTGCCCGAGAACGCCGGCCTGGCGGGCCTGATCGGCGCCCGCGCCGCGCACCGCATGCGCGAGCCGGCGCGCCGCGACGCCTGGCTGGCCGGGATCGCGCATGACACCTCGCTGAAGACCGCGCGCCTGATGACGGTGACCGAGCTGCTGGTCGACGACCACCAGCCGGAAGCGGCGCTGGAAGCGGTGGCCGAGCTGAACGCCAGCGGCCAGCGCCATATCCATGCGCTGCAATGGGCGATGAAGGCCAACCAGCAGGCGCGCAACTGGCCCGAGGTGCTGCGCCTGGTGCGCATCCTCGACAAGCGCAAGGCCCTGCATCCGGCGCTGTCCAGCCGCCTGCGCGAGCTGGCCTACGAGGCCCTGCTGGGCGAGCCGGGGCACGATGCCGAATCGATCCGCCGCGTGTGGTCGACGGTGCCGGCCGCGGACCGCTGCATTCCCTACATCGCGGCGCGCGCGGCGACCGCCTTCAACGCGCGCGGCCTGCACGACGAGGCGCGCGCCATCGCCGAGGATGCGCTCAAGGCCAACTGGGACGAGCGCGTGGTGCGCGCCTACCGCGACGCCGCCGGCCCGTCCGGCTCGCCTTCGCTGCTGGCCCAGATCGAGAGCTGCGAGACCTGGCTCAAGCAGCGTCCGACGGATCCCGAGCTGGCGCTGACCCTGGGCTCGCTGTGCCTGAAGCAGAAACTGTGGGGCAAGGCGCAGCGCTACCTGGAGCAGGCGCTGTCGGACGCGACCGAGGCGCCGATGGTGCGCGAGGCGCACCTGAAGCTGGCCCAGATGCACGAGGCGCTGGGGCAGGAGCAGGAGGCGGCGAACCACTATCGCCAGTGTGCGCTGGCAAGCATCCTCTGAACAGACGCGGACTGAGGGCCGCGTTCTTTTTTTCGCGACCCGGTCCGGCGGATTCCGCAAACTCGCACCCTTGCCTCTGTTGCACCGCACAGGCGAGACCCGTTTCGCTATAATGACGAACCATTATTGATTCTTCAGCAACCAAGGACTATTCCATGAGCTTGAACAATGTTCCAGCCGGCAAAGATGTGCCGAACGATTTCAACGTCATCATCGAAATCCCGATGAACGCCGACCCGGTCAAGTACGAGGTCGACAAGGACAGCGGCGCGATCTTCGTCGACCGCTTCATGGGCACCGCGATGCACTACCCGTGCAACTACGGCTACGTGCCGCAGACCATCGCCGACGACGGCGACCCGTGCGACGTGCTGGTGATCACCCCGTTCCCGCTGCCGCCGGGCGTGGTGGTGCGCTGCCGCGCGCTGGGCGTGCTGAAGATGACCGACGACGGCGGTGGCGATGCGAAAGTGATCGCCGTGCCGGTCGAGAAGGTCCTGCCGATGTACAAGAAGATCCAGAAGCTGGACGACCTGGAAGAGCTGCGCCTGCAGCAGATCCAGCACTTCTTCGAGCACTACAAGGACCTGGAGCCGGGCAAGTGGGTCAAGATCGAAGGCTGGGCGGATGCCGAAGCCGCCAAGGCCGAGATCACCAACGGCGTCGCTGCATTCAAGCAGAAGAGCCAGGCGTAATCCGCCTCCGCGCCGCACGGAAGGCCGGCGCCCCTCGGGGCGGCCGGCCTTTTTCATTGCGCATCACCGGACGTCATCGCTAGCCTGTATCCCTCGGCAGCGGAAAGCCGAGGCCGCGCGCCGGCGTCACGGTGCGCGCCAGGTCCGATGGATCGAAAGCCCCATCAGCTGGCGAAGCTTGGCCCCGGTGCGGTAGCCGTCCGCTTGGGGCCTGGACGATGCGCGCAACGGAATGCTGCGCCCGGGCTCCCATCCTACCTGCAGGGGAGCCGCCGCCGGGCGAAGGCAAGCACCCCCGCGCCGCCCGCGATCAGCAGCCAGTTGGCCGGCTCCGGCACGGCGGTGAGCTCGCCGACGCCGTCGAGCCCCACGTCGTCGAGGCCGGCAGCGTCGTCCAGGTAGCTCGACGCGAAGCTCCCAGTACTTTCGGCCGCAAGACTGCGGTCCCATTGCCGCCATTGCGGAGGAAAACCGGCGCCGGCGATGATGGCGAGCGTGGGATCGAAGGCGTCCGCTCCGGCACCGCTGCCGGCCGTGAAGACCAGGCCCAGGCCGTTGGCGGCGCTGGGATAGTTCGCGGCGGCATAGGCGTCGTCAAGGCAAGCGCAGGTGCCGAACCTATCCAGGGCGCCCTCGAAACAATCGGCAAGTGCTGCGAGATTGAAGAAACCTTCACTCAGGAACAGCAGCGGCGCGGCGCCGCTGGGCAGGGGCCAGTAGGCGGCCGTGGCCGTGGCAAGCGCCGCAAGATGCGAGCTCAGTCGATTCATGGAGTGTCCTTGCGCTGGAGTCCAGTAGGACAATGGTCCGCCCGCGCCGGCTGACGACGAGCCCATTGGCGTCTTTATGGTATGAGCGGGACGGCGATCGGCCTTGATGTGTATTGAAGGTGCGGGACTGGGGCGCCGCGGGCTGGGCTGTCGGGGGACGTGGCTCCTGTAAACGGTTTCTAATCTTCGTCCAGGCTGGCGAAACGCGAGACCAGGAAGTCGATCAGGAGCCGCACCGCCGGGAGCTGTCCGCGGCGCGAGGCATACACCACGTGGATGATTTCGCGGCGCGGCGTCCAGCCCGGCAAGACCTGCACGAGTTCGCCGCGCTCGAACTGCTCGGCCACGATCATGCGCGGCAGCTGGACGATGCCCACGCCCAGGATGGCCGCCGCCCTCAGCGCGAGCATCGAGCGGGTGACGTAGCGCGGCTGGTGCCGCACCTCGGCCAGCGTATTCCCGGGACCGCTCAGCAACCATCCGTGTTCGTTCTGTGGCTGCCCCAGGTCCATGCTGGGGTAGCGGGCGAGGTCGGATGGACTGGCGGGTACGCCGTACCTGTCCAGCAAGCTTTTACTGGCGACCAGGCACTGGCCGCGGTCGGACAGGATCCGCATCACCAGCTCGCTGTCTTCCAGCGGAGGCGGGCGCACCCGGATGGCGAGGTCGACGCCCTCGGCCACCACGTCCACCTTGCGGTTGGTTTCTTCGAGATGCAGCTCGACCCGGGGATGCAGCGCCATGAATTCCCCCACCATCTCGCCCACCCGGGTCGAGAGCAGGGCCACCGGGCAGCTCATGCGGATCACGCCGCGCGGTTCGGAATGGGCCAGCGCGATGGATTCCTCGGCAGCCTCGGCCTCGGTCAGCATGGCGCGGCAATGCGTGTAATAGGACTGTCCGGCCTCCGTCACGCCGAAGCTGCGCGTCGTCCGCAGGAGCAGGCGGGTCGCCAGGCGCTCCTCGAGCTGCGCGATGCGGCGGCTGAGCTTGGACTTCGGCATGCCCAGGGCCCGGCCGGCCGACGCGAAGCCCTTGTGCTCGACTACTTGCACGAAATAGTACAGGTCATTCAGGTCGGGGTGTTTCATTGTTCTATCCGTAGAACGCTCTAGCCAATTATTGCACACTAGTGCCTTCGGCGTTCCTCTCCTATGCTTGTTTCATCGCATTGACACCTTCAGGAGAGGAAAAATGTTAAAGAAGATTCGGGGCGTCTACAGCGCTCCCCGCCAGCATTGGGTCGGGAACGGCTTTCCCGTCCGCTCCCTGTTCAGCTATGCCAGCCTGGGCGCCGAGTTGAGCCCCTTCCTGCTGCTGGATCTCGCCGGTCCGGCCCGCTTCGAACCATCCACCCAGCGGCGCGGCGTTGGCGTCCACCCGCACCGGGGCTTCGAGACCGTCACCATCGTCTACGAAGGGGAAGTCCAGCACCGCGATTCGACCGGCGCCGGCGGCGTGATCGGTCCCGGCGACGTGCAATGGATGACCGCCGGCGCCGGCATCCTGCACGAGGAATTCCATTCCGAAGCCTTCGCCCGCCGTGGCGGCCAGCTCGAGATGGCGCAGCTCTGGGTCAACCTCCCGGCGCGCGCCAAGATGGAGCGGCCGGGCTACCAGTCGCTGCTGAATGCGCAGATTCCCACGGTAGCGCTGCCGGACGGCGCGGGCAGCGTGCGTGTGATCGCCGGCACACTGGGCGGCACGCACGGCCCCGCCGTCACCCATACACCGCTCGATGTCTGGGACCTGCGCATGAGCCAGGGCGGCCATGCAAGGCTGGCCCTGCCGCCGGGGCACAACGCCGCCCTCGTCGTGCTGCGCGGCACCGTCGTGGTCGACGGCCAGCGGCTCCAGGGGGCCCAGCTGGCGCACCTGGACCGCGATGGCGACGCGCTCGAGCTCGCAGCCGAAACCGATGCGGTCCTGCTCTTTCTCGGCGGCGAACCCATCGACGAACCCATTGTCGGCCACGGACCTTTCGTGATGAACACAGAGGCCGAGATCGCACAGGCCTTCGAGGATCTCGACAGCGGACGCTTCGGCCGCATCGCGGCCTGAAGCGGCCGGCAAACCAACCAGCAGTCCACCAGCAGTCCAACCAGCAGTCCAACCAGTCCAACCAGGAGAATGTCATGTCATTCAACCAGAACATCGCCAACTTCAACGACGCCCGCCCGGTCATCGATCCGGACGACGCGGTCATGCTGCTGATCGACCACCAGAGCGGCCTGTTCCAGACCGTCAACGATATGCCGATGCCCAAGCTGCGCGCCCATGCGGCGGCCCTCGCAAAGATGGCGACGCTGGCCGGGATGCCGGTGATTACGACGGCATCGGTACCGCAGGGGCCGAACGGTCCCCTGATCCCCGAGATCCACGAAAACGCGCCGCATGCCAGGTATGTGGCGCGCAAAGGGGAGATCAACGCATGGGATAACCCGGACTTCGTGGAGGCGGTGAAAGCCACCGGCCGCGGCACCCTGATCATCGCGGGCACGATCACCAGCGTCTGCATGGCCTTCCCGTCGATCAGCGCAGTCCATGCGGGCTACCGGGTGTTCGCCGTGGTCGACGCTTCGGGCACTTATTCCAAGATGGCGCAGGAAATCACGCTTGCGCGGATCGTGCAGGCGGGCGTGGTGCCGATGGACACCGCCGCCGTGGCGTCCGAGCTCCAGCGTACCTGGCACCGGGAAGACGCGGCGCAGTGGGCCGAGATCTACACCAGGATCTTCCCGGAATACGCCTTGCTGATCGAAAGCTACGGCAAGGCGCAGGACGTGGCAAAGAATGGAGAAACGCTCGATTCGCAGCGCGCCTGACCGCCAGGGGCCAGTGAGCCCATCGTTCGGGATACGCGGCACCGGGGGAGCGTGCTCCCCCATTTCTCTTGGGAGATCATCGTGCAGGAACAGGGAACCGTCGAACTCACCGACCCGCAAACGGGCCGCTTGGCGCTCCGCCTGGCGGACGGGAGCTTCGTGCTGGCCGAGCAGCTCGGCGCCGAGCCCCTGCGGCCAGGCCAGCAACTCCGCGGGGTGTTTCAGAGTCTCGGCACCGAGATGCTCGTCGACCCGCGCTCGGACGCCAGCCATGGCGTATTTATCGTGGCCTATGGCTTGTCGCGCGCGGCGATCGAGGAAGAACTGCGCTAGCGCATGGCGCGGCCCGCCAGGTAGCTGCGCAGGCGCAGCTTGCCGACGATTCCGATCGGGAAGAAGTAGATCGAGAGGATGAACAGCACGCCCAGCCACAGCATCCAGCGGTCCGGATGCAGGGCCGCGGCCAGCACCGGCACGCCTTCCAGCGCGCTCGAGGCGTGCCCCATCAGTTCCTTCAGGTAGTTCTGGGCGATGATGAACAGGGCCGCACCCACCACCGCGCCGTACATGGTGCCCATGCCGCCGATCACCACGATCAGGAGGATGTCGGTCATCACCTCGAAGCCCAGCGAGGTCTTGGGCCCCACGTAGCGCAGCCACAGGGCCATCAGCGCGCCGGCCAGCGCCGCCACCAGCGCGGCGAAGCAGTTGGCCCAGATGCGGTAGACCATGGTGCGGTAGCCCAGCGCCTCGGCGCGGAATTCGTTTTCGCGCACCGCCTGCAAGACGCGTCCGAAAGGCGAGTTCACCAGGCGCAGCAGGAACAGGAAGAGCAGCAGGCAGCCGAAGAACACCAGGTAGTAGGTGAGCAGCTTGCCGTCGATCGAACGCCCGAACACCTCGTTCTCCACCAGCCGGAAGCCGGGAGACAGGACTTCCGGCACGCTGAAGGTGACGCCGTCCTCGCCGCCGGTGAAATCCGACATCTGCGAGGCAAGCACCGCGAACGAGGAAGCGACGGCCAGGGTGATCATGGCGTAGAAGATGGCGCGCACGCGCAGGGCGAACAGGCCGACCACGAGCGCAAGGGCCAGCGCCAGCAGCAGGGCGAGGCCCAGGCCGGTGAGGGCGGCGGTCCAGGTGGGCTCGTCGACGCGGGACAAAGCGATGCCGATGCCGTAGGCGCCGATGCCGTAGAACATCGTGTGCGCGAAGGACACGATGCCGGTATAGCCGAGCAGCAGGTCGTAGGACGCCACCAGCACGATGTAGACGCAGATCGTGGCCGCCGTGTTGAGCGGACGGGCTCCCGAGGTCAGGAAGGGCGCGAACGCCAGTCCCAGGAAGATCAGGAGCAGGACGGCGGACAGCGCGCGGCTGCGCGGCTGGTCGCCGGAAAGAAGCTGGTGCAGCATGGTCAACCCCGCATTTTCGAATAGAGTCCCGCCGGACGCCACAGCAGGATGGCGATCATCAGGATGATGTTCGACACCAGCGCGACCTTGGGCGCCAGGAAGCCGGCGTAGTTGGCGACCAGCGCCATCAGGAGGGCGCCGATGAAGCAGCCGCCCACCGAGCCGAGCCCGCCGATGATGATGACGATGAAGATCATCACCATCATCTCGCCGCCCATCGCAGCCGACAGGGTCTCCTTGTAGAGGCCCCACAGCACGCCGCCCAGGCCGGCCAGCGCCGAGCCGGCCGCGAACACCGCCACGAACAGGCGGCGGATGCGGTAGCCCAGGGCCTCGACCATCTCGCCGTTCTCCACGCCGGCGCGGATCAGGAGGCCGATCTTGGTGCGGTTAAGTAGCAGGAACATGGCCACGAACACCACCAGCCCGACCACCACCGCCACCAGCCGGTATTTCTCGATGGCGGCGTCGCCCATCAGGATGGCGCCGCGGAGGGCGGTCGGCAGCGGCAGGGGGATGGTCTCGGCGCCCCAGATCACGTGGATCAGCTGCTCGGCGACGATCATGCCGCCCATGGTGATCAGGATCTGCTTCAGGTGCTGGCCGTAGACCGGCTTGATGATCAGGCGCTCGAAGGCCCAGCCCATCAGGGCGGTGGCCAGCATCGCCACCGTCACCGCGAGCGCCAGCACGCCGAGATTGATCAACAGGGAGTCCATCTCGAGCCAGCCGCGCATCGGCAGCAGCACCAGGGTGGCGGTGAAGGCGCCCACGGAGACGAAGGCGCCATGGCCGAAGTTCAGCACGCTCATCAGGCCGAAGACCAGGGTCAGGCCGCTGGCCATGATGAAGATCATCATGCCCATCGCCAGGCCGGCGACGGTCAAGGTGACCCAGGTGGGGAAACTGCCGCAGAAGGGCAGGGCGGCCAGCATCAGGGCCGGCACCAGCAGCAGGGGCGCGATGTCGCGCCTGGCCGCGGGCAGGGCGGCATCGGCGGCCGGTGTGGCGAGGGGAAGGGATGCGCTCATGGTCATTCCTATTGATGTGAGTCGAGCGACAGGCCGAGCAGGCGCTGCTGCAGCGCCTCGTCGTCGGCCAGTTCGGCCATCGAGCCCGCGTGCACGACGCGGCCGTCGTCCATCACGCCGACCGTATCGCCGAGGGTGCGCACGAAATTGAAGTTCTGCTCGACCAGCAGGATGGTGGTGTCGGTTTCCTTCAGCTCGCGGAAGGCCGCCATCAGGCTTTGCACGATGGCCGGCGCCAGGCCCTTGGTCGGTTCGTCGACCAGCAGGAGCTTCCTCGGCTCGACGATCGCGCGGGCGATCGCCACCATCTGCTTCTGGCCGCCGGAGAGGTTGCCCGCCGGGTAGTTCCAGAATTTTTTCAGGGCCGGGAAGAAGCCGCAGATCCAGTCCACGCGCGCCGGATCCAGCGGGCCGCTGCGCGCGGCCAGGTGCAGGTTCTCGCGCACGCTCAGGTCGGAGAACACGGCCATGCTTTCCGGGACATAGGCGATGCCGGCGCGCGCGATGTCGGGCGTGGCCATCTTCGTGATGTCCTTGCCGTCGAAGCGGATGCTGCCGCTGCTGGCCTTCCACAGGCCCATGATGGTGCGCAGGGTGGTGGTCTTGCCGGCGCCGTTGCGGCCCAGCAGGATGGACAGGCCGCCGCGCGGCACCACCAGGTCCACACCCTGCAGGATGTGGTACTGGCCGATGTGGGTATGCACGCCGGAGAGGGTCAGCAGCGCTTCGCCTCCTGGAGGGGCCGGTTTAAGCATGTTGGGGTTCGGATGTTCCAAGATAGGCTTCCTGTACGATCTTCGATTGCATGACCTCGACGGGCTTGCCGTCCGCGACCAGGGTGCCGTTCACCAGCACGACGATGCGGTCCGCCAGCTGGCGCACCACGTCCATCTTGTGCTCGACCAGCAGCACGGTCTTGTTGGCTTCGATCTTCACTTTCTGGATCAGGTCGAGCACCACCGGCACCTCGTCCACGCTCATGCCGGCGGTGGGCTCGTCGAACATCATGATCTCCGGTTCCAGCGCCAGCAGGATCGCCACTTCCAACTTGCGCTGGTCGCCGTGCGACAGGCCGCCCACGTGCATGTCGCGGCGGCCGATCAGCGACACGCGCTCGAGGTAATGCTCGGCGCGGTTGATGAGTTCCTTGTGGCTGGACCAGATCGAGAAGAAGTTCAGGCCCATGCCGGCGCGGCTCTGCACCGCCAGGCGCACGTTCTCGCTCACCGTCAGGTTCGGGAACAGGTTGGTGAGCTGGAAGGCCCGCCCGATGCCCATGCGGGTGCGGCGCGCCGGACCGGCGCGGGTCACGTCCGTGCCATTCACGAACACCTTGCCCGAGGTGGCGGGCAGCTGGCCCGACACCAGGTTGAAATAGGTGGTCTTGCCGGCGCCGTTGGGGCCGACGATGACGGTCAGGGTGCCGGGATAGAAGTCGGCCGTCACCGCGTTGACCGCGACGTGGCCGCCGAAGCGGATGCTCAGGTCGCGGGTCGACAGGGACGGGTGCACGGCGGGCTGCGAAACGGAGGAGCTCATGTCAGCGCTTGTTCCGCACCGGCAGCGGCATCTCGGAAGCCGGGATCTCGCGCACCAGTTCCAGCAGGTCCCACTCGTTCTTCTGGTCCTTCTTGATGCGGAAGTGGTACATCGGCTGGATCGCCTGGTGGTCTTCCTTGCGGAAGCTCATGGTGCCCTTCGGCGTCTCGAAGCTCATGCCTTCCATCGCGGCCGCCATCTTGTCGCCGTTGCCGTCCGGGACCTTGGACAGGGCGGTATAGACGGCGCTGGCCGCGGCCATGCCGCCGGCGGTGAACATGTCCGGCGGGGCCTTGAAGCGCCTGGTGTGTTCCGCTACCAGCCAGTCGTTCATCTTGTTCTTCGGGAAGGCGTAGTAGTAATAGATGGTGCCTTCGGTGCCGGCGTAGCTCTTCCAGGTCTTCATCACCGGCAGGATGTTGCCGCCCGGGGCCAGGGCGATGCCGTAGCGCTGCGGCTGCATGTCGGCGATCTTGTTCATCGGGTTGGGGCCGGCCCAGACGATGGCCAGCACGCGCGGCTGCGGCTTGTCCTTGAGCGCGTCGAACAGGCGCTGGGTCGAGGCCGTGAAGTCGGTCGTGGTCATCGGCGCGTATTCCTCGTGCACCACCCTGGCCTTGCTGCCGGTGGCCGCCAGGGCTTCCTTGCCGGCCTTGATGGCGTCGCGTCCGAACGCGTAATCCTGGGCCAGGAAGCCCACGCTGCCGGACTTCAGCGTGGAGGCGGCGGCCAGCGCGTCCTGCATCGAGCTGCGCGCGGTGCGGAAGATGTATTTGTTCCACTTGTCGCCGGTGATGGCGTCGGCCACGGCCGGCTCCACGATCAGGACCTTGCGGTACTCCTTGGCCACCGGCAGCATCGCCAGCGCCGAGCCGGAGGAGGTGGTGCCGACCGCGATGTCGACCTTGTCGTCGCCATAGGCTTCCGCCAGCAGGGTGCGGCCCAGGTCCGGCTTGCTCTGGTCGTCCTTGACGATCACCTTGATCTTGCGGCCGTTGATTTCCATCTTGCCGCCGGTGAGGTACTCGAGGCCCATCATGAAGCCGGTCTCGGTCTCCTTGGCGTAGGCTTCCAGCGCGCCGGTCTTGCCCGCGATGAGGGCGACCTTGAGGTCCTTGCCCTGGGCCAGGACGCCTGGCGCGGCCGTGGCGGCGAAGGCGGCCACGATGGCGACGGCGAGAGGTTTGATCAGGTGGTTCATGCTTGTCTCCTTGTTCTGTCTCAGGGTACCTGAGCCAGGAAGGCGCGGATGGCATCCAGCGCTTCCGGCTCGGTCAGCATCGGCGCATGGCCGACATTCGGTACTTCCACATACTGCAGTTCCGGGGCCGCCTTGCGCATCCAGGCCGCCTGCTCGGGTTCGACCAGGTCCGACAGCGTGCCGCGCAGCAGCAGGGTGGGGCGGCGCCGCGCCAGGCGCCGGAACGCCATGCGCGCCGCCAGCGAGGTCGGGGGAAGTTTACCCGTTTGCAGCGCGTGCGCAATGTTCGGATCGTAGCGTGGGCTCAAGAGGCCGTCGTCGCGCTGCTCGAAAGCACGGCGCGCCCACTTGTCCCACTCGTCGTCGGAGTTGGCCGGGAAGGCGCAGACATTGATGTCGCGGACGTGGCTGGCCGCCTCGGGCCAGGAGGCGACGGCGCCGGACTTGCCGGCATAGCCGGCGATGCGGTCCAGGCCGCGCGGCGACATGACCGGGCCGATGTCGTTGATGATGGCGGCGGCGATCAGGTCCAGGCGGCGCGCCGCCAGGGTCATGGTGATCAGGCCGCCCATCGAGGTGCCGATGAAGACGGCGCGCGCGATGCCCAGGTCGTTCATCAGCTTGATGATGTCGCCGGCGTAGACCATGGGCGAGTAGTTGGCCGGGTTGGGGTCGCGCGCCGAGTGGCCGCGGCCGCGCACGTCGACCGCGATCACGCGCCGGCCCAGGGCGGCGACGATGGGCGCCAGCTCGTCGAAGTCGGACGAATTGCGCGTCAGGCCGTGGATGCAGATGACGGGCAGCCGGGCCGGTCCCGGCGCGGCGCCGGGGGCGGCGGTGGCCGCATAGTCGCGCGCGTACAGCGCCAGCCCGTCGCCGCTCGTGTAGCTGATTGGTGTGTAGGTGGACACGCTGGCTTATCCTGTTGGTTCGATCTTAGAATGGGGGTCCTCGCGGGACACTCCTGATAGTTAGCCTGTACCCGTCGTACCCTCCACTGGAGGCTACGACTTCCGGCGAAGGCCGGAACCTAGGTTTGCATGCGCTATCGAGACGCCGAACTTGGGCCCCGGCCTTCGCCGGGGCGACGGTCTTTCGGCTAACTGGCGACGGGAATCAGAAACGATACTCGACAGTCGCCGACACAGTCCGCGGGTTGCCGTAGAAGGCCGTCAGCGTTCCCTCGTTGCCCAGGGTCGGGAACAGGTAGCCGGCGGTCTTGTAGCGGGTGTCGCCCAGGTTCTTGCCGTGCAGGCCGGCGCGAACCTTGCCGTCGGTGCGGGTCCAGACCACGCTGGCGTCCCAGATGCGGTAGGAGTCCTGGTCCAGCAGCGAACGAGTCTCGAACTGCGCGGTGGCGCCCTTGTACGACCAGCTGCCGAGCAGCGAGAGCTTGCCGCCGTGCGGGCCGACCGGGAAGTCGAAGTCGTAGTTGGCGCGCAGGTTGGCCGAGTTCTTCGGCGTGTTCTGGAAGGTGCGCTGGCCCGCCACGTTGACGCCGGCGACGATGTACTCCTTGTACTCGGCGTCGATGTAGCTGTACATGCCGGCGACCATGAAGTTGCGGGTCAGGTTGGCGATGGCTTCCAGTTCCACGCCCTTGATCTTGGCCTTGCCGGCGTTGGTGGTCACGCCCGCGAAGCTGTCGTCGCGGCCGTCGCCGTTGGTGTCGATCGCCACCGAGCCCGGGATCTGCACGTCCTGGTAGTCGCTGTAGAACAGGGCGGCATTGGTGGTGATGCGGCCGCCGTTGAAGGCCGACTTCAGGCCAAGCTCGTAGGTCTCGATGGTTTCCGGCGCATA
Organism: uncultured Massilia sp.; assembly: GCA_966210615.1. Classification (GTDB taxonomy): domain Bacteria; phylum Pseudomonadota; class Gammaproteobacteria; order Burkholderiales; family Burkholderiaceae_D; genus Telluria. The sequence continues at coordinate 857 of CBIHLT010000060.1, read as the reverse complement.
GCCGGCGCGCGCGGTCGACAGCGGGATGCGGGTGCCGACCACGTTCAGGCGCGGGTCGAAGCCGCCGCCCTTGAAGCCTTCCGAGTAGGAGGTGTAGACGTTGTGGTCCTGGTTCATCTTCCAGTTCAGGGCCACGCGCGGGGTGAACTTCTTGTCTTCGCGTTCCAGTTGGCCGCCGCGCAGGTCGGTGTCGGTGCGGAACAGGACCGCGTTCGCGTTGCCCAGGGCGGGCGTGCCGCCCAGGCCCAGGTAGATCTGGCGCAGGATCTCGGCCTCGCGCTTGTCGACCGTGTAGCGGCCGCCCAGCGAGACGCTCAGGGCGTCGGTGATGTTGTAGCTGCCGTCGGCGTAGACCGCCCAGGCCTTGGTGTCGATGTCGCCCATCGTGTAGGTCGAGGACGGGAAGGCGCCGGCCAGGATGGTGTCGAAGTGGTTGAAGGCGTTGGCGTTCATGAAGTACACGCCGGCCACGCCCTGAATCTTGTCGCCGCTGTAGGTGAGGTTGAATTCCTGGCTGAACTGGCGGTTCTTGTACAAGGCCGGCACTTCCATGTCGATCACCGGCAGGGCGTCGAAGTCGATCGGCGCGTAGGAACGGTCCTTGCGCGCGGCGGTGATCGATTTCAGGGTGAACGCCGGGTTGATGGTGTACTCGACGGTGGCCGAGACGCCGTAGGCCTTGACGTTCTGGTTGTGGCCCAGGGCCTTGGTCAGGTTGCCGCGGGTGTCGAATTCGTTCGACAGGATGGGCGCGCCGCTGGTGCGGCCGACGATCAGGCGGTGGCCGTTCTTGGGGCTGGAGTCGTCCTGGGTGATGTCGCCGGCGATGCGGATGAACAGGTCCTGGTTCGGGGTGA